>NZ_JBEXQW010000018.1:0-144580 GCF_040612775.1 Streptomyces sp. NPDC006339 | reverse complement strand
CGTCCTCACCGCCGACGAGCGCGGGCTCCAGACCCCCGACGACCCCCGCGTCCTCACCTCCGCGTCCCCCCCCACCCGGGCGCCGCCCGCCCCCCGCCCCCGGGGGAGGCGTCAGCCGGCCGTCGCGCCGAGGTCGGGGCGGCGGGCCCGGTCGCCCGGGCGGCGGTCCGCTGTCATTCCGAACGGGTCTCCGGGGAGCCGAAGTCCGGGCCGGTGAAGTCGGGGCTCGAGTAGGTGGGTCGGGGGGCCGGGGGGCCCTCGTTGGGGCTGGTGAAGTCCGGGCCGCTGTAGCCGACCTTGGGGATGCGGCCGGAGGGGGGCGGGGACTGTTTCGGGAGGGGTGGGACGTCGGACGCCGAGGCGAGGGCGTCGCGGAGGAAGGGGAGGACGCCGCGGTCCAGGAGGGCCCGGCACCAGGCGTCCTTCGCGCGCGACAGCTCGTCGTCGGGGGACGGGGCCGGGACCGAGGTGGCGCTGTTGCGCAGGGCGGTCATGAGCAGGCCGCCGGCGGCGAGGAGGAGGCCGGCCGCGCCGACGGCGCCGAAGAGGAGGCCCGCCGTGAGCAGGGTGTCGGCGAACGCGGGGGCCGGGTCGAGCATCTTCAGGACCGCGCCCACCAGCAGGAGGATGACCGCCGCGGTGCCCGCGAGGATCGGGGCGAGGACGGTGACGACGGCGACGGCGCCCGCGCCGGCCGAGTCGCCCAGGATCTCGCCCGTCCCGGGAGCGGTCGAGCGGACCTGCTCGCGGACCTTCACGAAGTGGTCGTACTCGATCGCGGCGGGTGCCGTGATCAGCGCCGTCGCGTTCAGCGCCATGGAGCGGAGCTGGGCGGTGGTGAGCCGCTTCCCGACCTCGGCCAGTTCCGGATGGTCGGGCGCGTTGCGCAGTGCGTCGTCGAGGATCCGCTCGAACTCGGCGCGGTCCTCGGTCAGCAGGTGCGGAGCCACGTTCATGTGCATCCCCCGATGCTCCGTAGGGGCCGGAACCGGCCGTCGGGAACGGCAGGTCGGGCGGAAACGGAGGAGAGCCTGCTACGGATGAGCCGATGGTATTGCGCTTACGGCGCCCGGTGACAGGGTGTTTCGGGAAATCGACTTCCCCGGATGCGGAGTGTTATGCGTCAGGCGGGCAGCGGGAGTTGGACGACCAGCAGCTTTCCGGCCATGGTCACTCCCCCGTCCATCGCGATGGCCAGGCCGTCCGCGTAGACGTGCGGACCGTCGACGACCGGACGCTCGCCCTCTTCGCCGTCCTCCGTGCCGACCTGGCCGAGAAGGTACGGAATGGGGCTGTGGCCGTGCACGATCCGGCGCCCGCCGTACGTCCCGAGCAGCTCCTGGACGGCCTGCGGTCCGGCGGCCTCGTCGCGGAAGGCGAAGCGTTTGGTGAACTTCCGGAAGAGGTCCCAGACCTCGTCCGCGTCGTTCCGGTTGAGGATCTCGTGGACCTTGTCGTTGACGTCCTCGATGGTGCCGCCGTACTCCAGGTACGCGGTGGTGTCGGAGTGCAGGAGCAGATGGCCGTCCTCCTCCACCACGGCGTCGAGCCGGGACATCCACTGGAGGTGGACGTCCTGGAGGCGGTCCATGTCCTGCTTCTGGCCGCCGTTGAGCAGCCAGGCGGCCTGGAAGGTGGCGGTGCCGGCGCCGGAGCTGACCGGGGTGTCGCCGAACCGCTTGGCGCCGATGAGGAGCAGTTCGTGGTTGCCCATGAGGGCCTTGCAGTAGCCGCCGGCGGCGGCGGCCTCGGCGGACAGGCGCATCACGAGGTCGATCACGCCGATGCCGTCGGGGCCGCGGTCGGTGAAGTCGCCGAGGAACCACAGGCGGGCGTTGCCGGCCGACCAGACGCCGTTCTCGTCGATGAGGCCCTGGGCGTGCAGCGCCTGGAGGAGCTCGTCGAGGTAGCCGTGGACGTCGCCCACGACGTACAGCGGGCCGCGGCCGTCGCCGGAGGCGGGCGCGGGAGCGGTGGCCGGCGGGGGCACGGGGGTGACGTGGACCTGGACCGTGTCGCCCCGGTTGATGACCGGGAGGTCGCGCTCGGTCGGGGTGTACCCCTCGGGCGGCTCGTCGTCGGGGAAGGCGTTGCCGGGGTGCCCGGCGGAGCCGAACGGCGCGGCGTGGCCGCCGAGACGGAGTGTGGCGTCGGCGGGTACGGGCGCCGGGACCGGTGCCGCCATGGGGCCGGACTCGGCCCCGGACCCGGACGGGGACCCGGGCGCGGACCCGTGCGAAGCCCCGGACCCGGGCGCGGGCGCAGGCGCGGGGAGCGGCTCGACCGTGTGTCCCTGGACGGGCACGCGGGCGTACGGAGGTACACGGAAGTCACGCAACGTCGCCGTGCGGACCACGGGTTCCTGCCCGTCCCCCTGTGTCATCGACCCCTCCACCACCGTCGCGATGCCCTGCACATCGCGGACCGGCCTGGTCGTGGTGGTCCGCGGTGTCGTCCGCCCATCATAGGAATGAGGGTCCTCCTGTGTGACGCACCAGGGGTGGTGAATCCGGGTCCACTCCGGGTTCACCGGTTGTTTCGCCCGAATTGGGAAGGTCCAGGCCAGGGGAGGGGCCGGGCTGCCCCGAGGTTTACGCCCGTCCCCTCCCCTGAAGGAACCCGATGAGGGACCCGACGGGGGGTCCCGGTCATCCGGTCCGCCGGATGCGATCCCTCCCCCTCCGTGGGATCGGCCTCCGCGGGATCACCCTCCGTCGGATCAGTCCTTCGAGGGAGAGCGGGGCGGGCTCACCGTGGTGCGCGGCGAGCGTCGCTGGGAGGAGGTGCGGACGATCAGCTCCGTCGGTATCACCTGCTCGACCGGTCCGTCGGTCTCGATCCCCTCGATGGCGTCGATGAGGAGCTGGACGACGGCGGTGCCGATCCGGCGGGGCTTGAGCGAGAGGGTGGTGATGGGCGGTTCGGTGTTGGCGTAGACGGTGGACTCGCTGCAGCAGACGAGCAGCAGGTCGTCCGGCACCCGCAGTCCGTAGCGGCGGGCGGCGGCGAGCAGATCGGTGCCGTTGGGGTCGAAGAGGCCGTACACGGCGTCGGGACGGTCGGGGCGGGCGAGCAGCCGGTCGGCCGCGACGGCGCCCGCGCACGGATCGTGCGCCGGATATGCCTCGTAGACGGGGTCCTGGCCGACCCGTTCGCACCAGTTGAGGTACGCGGTGGTGGAGAGCCGGGTGTAGGTGTCGGTGGTGGTGCCGGTGAGCAGGCCGATCCTGCGGGCGCCGGCGGCGGCGAGGTGGTCGAGCAGGTCGAGGACGGCGGCCTCGTGGTCGTTGTCGACCCAGGCGGTGACCGGCAGGGTGCCGGCCGGGCGGCCGTCGGAGACGACGGGAAGCCCTTGGCGCACGAGTTCGGTGACGACGGGGTCGTGGTCGGAGGGGTCGATGACGACGGTGCCGTCGAGGGCGACGTTCGACCAGACGTCGTGTCGGGAGGTGGCGGGGAGGATGACCAGGGCGTAGCCCCGGGCGAGCGCGGCCGAGGTGGCGGCTCTGGCCATCTCCGCGAAGTACGCGAATTCGGTGAAGGTGAAAGGTTCATCCCCGTACGTGGTCACGGTCAGGCCGATGAGGCCCGACTTGCCGGTACGGAGGGTGCGGGCCGCCGCGGACGGGCGGTAGCCCAGTCGGTCTGCGACCTCGCGGACGTGACGGCGGGTGGCGTCCGGGAGCCGGCCCTTGCCGTTGAGCGCGTCGGAGACAGTCGTGATGGAGACTCCGGCGGCGGCGGCCACGTCCCGGATGCCCGCTCGGCCCTGCCGGCTTCCCCGGGTCTGTGCCCGGCTCACCTGGTGCTTCCCTGCTGCTGTCATGGCGAGCCGATAGTAGGGCGAGGGGAGCGGGTCGGGCCGGTCGCATATGCAGGCATTGACAGGCACGTTTCTGCATGATCATCCGGGCTCAAGAAGCCGATATCCCAAGGTGGTTGAGGTCATCGGCATGGGACTCGTGGTCGTCCACGCCCGTGCACCGGGTGTGGGGGCGAGGTCTCGAAGAGGTCTCAACTCACCTCTACGGGGGATGCGCGCCACGGCGCCCGCCACCGGCGCGCGCCACCCCTGCGCGCGCTCCCCCGGTTGTCCACAGCCTTCGGGCCGTTGCCGCTCCGTTGTCCACAGGCCATTCGCAGCGGAGGCGAATCCTCATAAGGTGAGGAGTATTGGTGGTACGGACGGTCGAGGAGGACCACAGTGAGCGAGACCAGCGGGACGAGCGGGACCAGCCCGAAGCTGCGCGCCGTGCTGGACGGCATTCCCACCTACAAGCCGGGCAAGCCGGCCGCCGCGGGCGGTCCGGTCGCCTACAAGCTGTCCTCCAACGAGAACCCGTATCCGCCGCTGCCGGGCGTGATGGAGAGCGCGCTGGCCGCCGCCGGCAGCTTCAACCGCTACCCGGACATGGCCTGTACGGGGCTGATGGCGGAGCTCGCCGACCGCTTCGGCGTGCCCGTGTCCCACCTGGCCACGGGCACCGGTTCGGTGGGCGTGGCGCAGTCCCTGCTCCAGGCCACCTCCGGGCCGGGCGACGAGGTCATCTACGCCTGGCGCTCCTTCGAGGCGTACCCGATCATCACGCAGATCAGCGGGGCCACCTCGGTGCAGGTGCCGCTGACCGAGGGCGAGGTGCACGACCTCGACGCGATGGCGGCGGCGATCACCGACCGGACCCGGCTGATCTTCGTCTGCAACCCCAACAACCCCACGGGCACCGCGGTGCGCCGTGCGGAGCTGGAGCGCTTCCTCGACCGGGTGCCCTCCGACGTCCTCGTGGTGATCGACGAGGCGTACCGGGAGTTCGTCCGCGACACCGAGATCCCCGACGGCATCGAGCTCTACCGCGACCGGCCGAACGTGGCGGTGCTGCGGACCTTCTCGAAGGCGTACGGCCTCGCCGGCCTGCGGGTGGGCTTCGCGGTCGCCCACGAGCCGGTGGCGGCGGCGCTGCGCAAGACGGCGGTGCCGTTCGGGGTGAGCCAGCTCGCCCAGGACGCGGCGGTGGCCTCGCTGCGGGCGGAGGACGAGCTGCTCGGGCGGGTCGGCTCGCTGGTGGCGGAGCGCGAGCGGGTCCATGCGGGGCTCGTGGCCCAGGGCTGGACGGTGCCGGACACGCAGGCGAACTTCGTGTGGCTGCGGCTCGGCGAGCGGACGATGGACTTCGCGGCGGAGTGCGAGCGGCACGGCGTGGTGGTGCGGCCGTTCGCGGGTGAGGGCGTCCGCGTCACGATCGGTGAGTGCGAGGCGAACGATCTGTTCCTGAAGGCGGCGGAGGGCTTCCGCAAGGAGGCGTAGAACGGGTGTAGTCCGTCAGGTCGGCCGGGTGGCCGGCCCTGAGCGTGTCCTCTAGTCGACGAGTTCCACGCGGATCGGGTCGCCGTCCCTGACGGTGGCCAGGATGCGCGGGTCCCCGTCGAGCGTGCCCAGGATGTTGCAGGGGCTCGCGAGCCGCGGTTCGTCGCCGCGGGAGATCGGAGTGGGGCCGTAGGGGAGGGCGAGAGCGTCCCCCTCGGTCCAGAAGGCCACCGTGCCCGGGGGGACGACCTGTCGTGCGTCGTCCTCGACGGCGACGGAGACCGGAGTGTCGAAATAGACCTCCTCGCCCCAGGTCCGGGCGGTGGAGGAGATCGGGAGAGCCCCCGCGAGCGCCTTGCTCGTGGGGGTTTCGTCGATGGTGGCCGTGGTGTGGCCGGCGGGCCAGGAGATGCGTATCCGAAGGTTCATGGCCGGATTCAACAATATGTTGAAGGTCTTGGGAAGAGGTGACCTTCGGCATAGGGACCCCGCCTGTACGTACGGATTTCGTATAAGCCATAATGCTTGTGAATGTGAACGCGTTCACAAGCGTGCCCTGCTTCCTCCCGAGATGGGTGGATTCAAGGAGGGCAGGCCGCCGTGTGACCACGCGATGTAAGGAGAAGACGCCGTGGACCTCGCTCTTGCGCCAGAGACTCTGGCGCGCTGGCAGTTCGGCATCACCACCGTCTACCACTTCCTCTTCGTCCCGCTGACGATCTCCCTCGCCGCCCTCACCGCCGGGCTGCAGACGGCCTGGGTGCGCACCGGGAAGGAGACGTACCTCAGGGCCACGAAGTTCTGGGGCAAGCTCTTCCTGATCAACATCGCGATGGGTGTGGTCACCGGCATCGTGCAGGAGTTCCAGTTCGGCATGAACTGGTCCGACTACTCGCGCTTCGTCGGCGATGTCTTCGGCGCTCCGCTGGCCTTCGAGGCGCTGATCGCCTTCTTCTTCGAGTCGACCTTCATCGGCCTGTGGATCTTCGGCTGGGACAAGCTGCCGAAGAAGATCCACCTCGCCTGCATCTGGATGGTGTCGATCGGCACCATCCTGTCCGCGTACTTCATCCTCGCGGCGAACTCCTGGATGCAGCACCCGGTGGGCTACCGGATGGTGGAGAAGGGCGGCCGGATGCGGGCGGAGCTCACCGACTTCTGGCTGGTGCTGACCCAGAACACCGCGCTCACCCAGTTCTTCCACACCATGACCGCGGCCTTCCTGGTCGGCGGCGCGTTCATGGTCGGCATCGCCGCCTTCCACCTGGCACGCAAGAAGCACATCCCGGTCATGCGGACCTCGCTGCGGCTCGGCCTGATCACCCTGATCATCGCCGGTCTCGGCACCGCGATCAGCGGTGACCTGCTCGGCAAGGTCATGTTCAAGCAGCAGCCGATGAAGATGGCCGCGGCCGAGGCCCTGTGGGACGGCGAGGCGCCGGCGCCCTTCTCCGTCTTCGCCTACGGCGACGTCGACAAGGGCCACAACAAGGTCGCCATCGAGATCCCGGGCGTGCTGTCCTTCCTCGCGAACGGCGACTTCACCTCGCACGTCCCCGGCATCAACGACATCAACAAGGCGGAGCAGGAGAAGTTCGGGCCCGGCGACTACCGGCCCAACATCCCCGTCGCCTACTGGGGCTTCCGCTGGATGATCGGCTTCGGCATGGCCTCGCTGACCATCGGTGTCGTCGGGCTCTGGCTGACCCGCAAGAAGTTCCTGCTGGCACCGGGCCTGCGGACCGGTGACGACGAGGTGCCGCATCTGGTCCTGTTCAGGCGGAAGCCGCTCAGCCCCCGCCTGGGCAGGTGGTACTGGACCGTCGCCCTCTGGACCATGGCCTTCCCGCTGATCGCCAGCTCCTGGGGCTGGATCTTCACCGAGATGGGCCGTCAGCCGTGGGTCGTCTACGGCGTGCTGCGCACCCGGGACGCGGTCTCCCCCGGTGTCTCGACGGCCGAGGTGCTCACCTCGATGATCGTCTTCACCCTCCTCTACGCCGTCCTCGCCGTCATCGAGGTGAGGCTGCTCGTCAAGTACGTGAAGGCCGGCCCGCCCGAGCTCACCGAGGACGACCTCAACCCGCCCACCAGGATCGGCGGGGACACCCGTGATCCCGACCGGCCCATGGCCTTCTCGTACTGAGGCTCAGGAGAGCGAGACATGGAACTCCACGACGTCTGGTTCGTGCTCATCGCCGTCCTGTGGATCGGCTACTTCTTCCTGGAGGGCTTCGACTTCGGAGTCGGCGTCCTGACCAAGCTGCTCGCCCGTGACCGTCCGGAGAAGCGGGTGCTGATCAACACCATCGGCCCCGTCTGGGACGGCAACGAGGTGTGGCTGCTGAGCGCCGGCGGCGCGACCTTCGCCGCCTTCCCCGAGTGGTACGCGACGCTCTTCTCCGGCTTCTACCTGCCCCTGCTGCTCATCCTGGTCTGCCTGATCATCCGCGGTGTGGCCTTCGAGTACCGGGTGAAGCGGCCCGAGGAGCGCTGGCAGCGCAACTGGGAGCAGGCCATCTTCTGGACCTCCCTCCTCCCGGCCTTCCTGTGGGGCGTGGCCTTCGGCAACATCGTGCGCGGCGTGAAGATCGACGCGCGGATGGAGTACGTCGGCACCTTCTGGGACCTGCTCAACCCGTACGCCCTCCTGGGCGGACTGGTCACGCTCACCCTCTTCACCTTCCACGGCGCGGTGTTCGCGGCGCTCAAGACGGTCGGTGACATCCGGACCCGGGCGCGGGCCCTGGCGCTCAAGCTGGGCCTGGTCACCGCGGTGATCGCGCTGGTCTTCCTGCTCTGGACCCAGATGGACAAGGGCGACGGCGCGAGCCTGGTCGCGATGCTGATCGCCGTGGTGGCCCTGGTCGGGGCGGTCGGGGCGATCAGGATGGGCCGCGAGGGCTGGTCGTTCGCGCTGTCGGGTGTCACGATCGCGGCCGCGGTGGCCATGCTGTTCCTGACGCTCTTCCCGAACGTCATGCCGTCCTCGCTCGACCCCGCGTGGAGCCTCACGGTCACCAACGCGTCGTCGAGCCCGTACACCCTCAGGATCATGACCTGGTGTGCGGCCATCGCGACCCCGCTGGTGCTGCTCTACCAGAGCTGGACCTACTGGGTGTTCCGCAAGCGGATCGGCACCCAGCACATCGCCGAGGCTCACTAGCCGACCCCGGTCGGCCGTCTCAGGGGAGCATGTTTCACGTGAAACCGATCGATCCGCGACTGCTGCGCTACGCGAGGGCCACCCGCTTCTTCCTCGGGGCGGTGGTCGCGCTCGGCCTCGTCGGGGCCGCGCTGATCGTCGCCCAGGCGATGCTCGTCGCCGAGATCGTGGTGGGGGCCTTTCAAAAGGGCCTGTCGGTTTCCGGACTCACCACGCCCCTGCTGCTGCTCGCCGGAGTGGCGGCGGGGCGCGGGCTCGTCTCCTGGCTCACCGAACTCGCCGCCCACCGGGCGAGCGCGGCGGTGAAGTCCGAACTGCGCGGCCGGCTGCTCCAGCATGCCGCGCGGCTCGGGCCGGGATGGCTCAGCGGGCAGAAGGCCGGTTCGCTGGCCGCGCTCGCGACGCGGGGTGTGGACGCGCTCGACGACTACTTCGCGCGCTATCTGCCCCAGCTCGGGCTCGCGGTCGTGGTGCCCGTGGCGGTGCTCGCCCGGATCGTCACCGAGGACTGGGTCTCGGCCGCGGTCATCGTGGTGACGCTGCCGCTCATCCCGATCTTCATGATCCTGATCGGCTGGTACACCCAGGCCCGGATGGACCGTCAGTGGAAGCTGCTCTCCCGGCTCTCCGGACACTTCCTCGACGTGGTGGCCGGACTTCCGACGCTGAAGGTCTTCGGCCGGGCCAAGGCCCAGGCCGAGAACATCCGGTCGATCACCGCGGAGTACCGGCGGGCGACCATGCGGACCCTGCGGATCGCGTTCCTCTCCTCCTTCGCGCTGGAACTCCTCTCGACCCTGTCGGTCGCCCTGGTCGCGGTCGGCATCGGCATGCGGCTTGTCCACGGCGGCCTGGACCTGTACACCGGGCTCGTCATCCTGATCCTCGCGCCCGAGGCGTATCTGCCGCTGCGGCAGGTGGGGACGCAGTACCACGCGGCCGCCGAAGGGCTCGCGGCCGCCGAGGAGATCTTCGAGGTCCTGGAGAGCCCACTGCCGGCCGGTGGTACGGGAGCGGTGCCCGCGTCCGTACGACTCGAACTGGACCGGGTGACCGTACGCCACCCCGGGCGCGCCGCACCCTCGCTGGACGCGGCCACCCTGACCGTGGAGCCCGGCGAGACGGTGGCCCTGGTCGGGCCGAGCGGCGTCGGCAAGTCGACCCTGCTCGACGTGGTGCTCGGCTTCGCGACGCCCGAGGAGGGCGGCACGGTCCGGGTCGGCGGCGCGGACCTGGCCTCGCTCGACCTGGAGGAGTGGCGGACCCGGATCGCGTGGGTGCCGCAGCGCCCCTATCTCTTCGCCGGGACGATCGCCGAGAACGTACGGCTGGCCCGGCCGGACGCCTCCGACGAGGCGGTACGGCAGGCACTGACGGACGCCGGAGCGGACGGGTTCGTCGCCGAGCTGCCGGAGGGCGCGGACACCCTCCTCGGCGAGGACGGCGCCGGACTCTCGGCCGGCCAGCGCCAGCGCCTCGCCCTGGCCCGGGCGTTCCTGGCGGACCGTCCGCTGCTGCTCCTGGACGAGCCGACGGCCGCGCTCGACGGGGAGACCGAGGCGGCCGTCGTCACGGCCGTCCGCCGCCTCGCCGCCGGCCGTACGGTCCTCCTGGTCGTCCACCGCCCGGCCCTGCTCGCGGTCGCGGACCGTGTCGTCCATCTGACGCGCCGGGAGGAGGGCGAGTCGGCCGACGGCGCGACGGCGCCCGCCGCGGCCGGCGCGGCCGGTCCGCGCGTGGCCGGGCTGCTGGCGGACGGCGCGCCGGTCGGTGCGGCACGCGGCACCACGGCCGCCGACTCCGGCCCGCACTCCGACTCCGGCGCGGACTCCGCCTCAGAGCCGGACTCCGCTGCCGGGGCCGAGGCCGGGACGGCTCCCGCCTCCCGTGGGCCCGGGCCCGCGTCGGTCGCCGATGCCGCTGATGCCGCCGATGTCGCCGGTTCGACGGGTGCCCGGGCCGGCGGGGCCGTGGGGGCTCCCGCGAGCGCCCCGGGCGTCGGCGCGGGGGCGGCCGGTGAGAGGGGCCGGCCGGCGCCGGGCGGCGGTACGGGCTCCGGGGCCGACGAGCGGGCCGGAGGCGCCGCGGTCGGCGTGGTCGGCGGCCGTGGCGCGCGCGTGGTGTTCGGGCGGGTGCGGGGGATGGCCGGGGCGTTGCGCGGGCGCATGGGGCTCGCGCTGCTGCTCGGCAGCCTGGCGCTGGGGTCCGCCGTCGGGCTCATGGCCGTGTCCGGGTGGCTCATCTCCCGGGCGTCCGAGCAGCCGCCCGTGCTCCATCTGATGGTGGCCGTCACCGCCACCCGCGCCTTCGGGATCGGGCGGGCCGTCTTCCGCTACGCCGAGCGGCTCGTCTCGCACGACGCCGTCCTGCGGATGCTCGCCGATCTGCGGGTCGCCGTCTACCGGCGCCTGGAGCGGATCGCCCCGGCCGGGCTGCGCCGCACCCGGCGCGGCGATCTGCTCGCCCGGCTCGTCCAGGACGTCGACGCCCTCCAGGACTACTGGCTGCGCTGGCTGCTGCCCGCGGGCGCCGCGCTCGTCGTCGGTGCCGGATCCGTCGGCTTCACCACCTGGCTGCTGCCCGAGGCGGGCGCCGTGCTCGCCGTGGGGCTGGTGCTCGCCGGGGTCGCCGTGCCGCTGGCCGGTGCGGCGCTCTCCCGACGGGCCGAACGGCGGCTCGCCCCCGCCCGGGGCGCGCTCACCACGGCCGTCGTCGACCTGCTGCGCGGCTGCGCCGAACTCACCGTGGCCGGCGCGCTCAGGAACCGCGTGGCCCGGGCCGCCGAGGCCGACCGCGCCCTCACCGCCATCGCCTCCCGGCAGTCCGCCGCCACCGCGCTCGGCGCCGGGCTCTCGGCCCTGGTCTGCGGCCTCACCGTCGTGGCGGCGGCGGTCGTCGGCGTGCAGGCGGTGCGCGACGGCCGCCTGGACGGGGTGGCGCTCGCGGTCGTCGTGCTGATCCCGCTCGCCGCCTTCGAGGCCGTCACCGGACTGCCGCTCGCCGTCCAGTACCGGCAGCGGGTCCGGCGCAGCGCCGAGCGGGTCTTCGACGTGCTGGACGCGCCCGTGCCCGTACACGAGCCGGTCGTGCCCGCCGTCGCCCCGGCCGGGCCGTTCCCTCTGGAGCTGGCCGGTCTGTCGGCGCGGCACGCCGGGCAGGAGCGGCCGGCCCTGGTGGACTTCGGGCTCACCCTGGAGGCGGGGCGCCGGGTCGCCGTGGTCGGCGCGTCCGGCTCGGGGAAGACGACGCTCGCGCAGGTGCTGCTGCGCTTCCTGGACGTCGAGCAGGGCACGTACCGGCTCGGCGGGACGCCGGCGCGGGAGCTCGACGGGGACGACGTACGCCGTCTGGTCGGCCTGTGCGCGCAGGACGCCCATCTCTTCGACAGCACGCTCCGGGAGAACCTGCGGCTGGCCCGCACCGACGCGAGCGACGACGAGCTGCGCGAGGCGCTGCGCCGGGCCCGGCTCCTGGACTGGGTGGACGGGCTGCCCGACGGGCTCGACACCCTCGTGGGCGAGCACGGCTCACGGCTCTCCGGCGGCCAGCGGCAGCGCCTGGCGCTCGCCCGGGCCCTCCTCGCCGACTTCCCGGTCCTCGTCCTGGACGAGCCGGCCGAGCACCTGGACCTGACCACCGCCGACGCGCTCACCGTCGACCTGCTGCGGGCCACCGAGGGCCGTACGACCGTCCTGATCACCCACCGTCTGCACGGCCTCGACGCCGTGGACGAGGTGGTGGTCCTGGACCGGGGCCGGACCGTGCAGCGCGGGGCGTACGCGGAGCTGGCGGCGGCCGAGGGGCCGCTGCGGCGGATGCTGGAGCAGGAACGGGCGAGCGATCTGCTGCTGACGGGAAGCACCCCGGCGGGAGACAGCCCGAGGGGAGACACCCCGACGGGAGACACCCCGACTTTTCTCGCCAAATAGGACTTACTAGGCTCGGGCGCATGACCGCCGCCGTGCCCGACGCCCCGGACCCGCTCGAAGCCGCGACGCAGGCCGCGCGCAGCCTGCACGGCCTGTCCACCGAGCTCACGGCCCGCGTGCCGCAGCTCCTGGAGGCGATGCGCTCCGTCGGCACCGGCCTCGAACTGCACTCCACGCTCGACCGGATCTGCGAGACCGCCGCCGAGCTGGCGGACGCCCGCTACGCCGCCATCGGCGTGGTCGACGACGAGGGCGACGGCCTGTCCGACTTCGTCACGTACGGCGTCGGGGAGGAGGTCGCCCGCCGCATCGGGCGCCGGCCGGACGGGCACGCCGGGCTCCTCGGCGCGCTCATCCGCGAACCGGGGACGATCCGGCTCGCGGATCTGTCGGCCGACCCGCGCGCGGCCGGGTTCCCGCCCGGCCATCCCCCGATGCGGACGTTCCTCGGCGTCCCGATCCGGGTCCAGGGCGAGATCTTCGGCAATCTCTACCTCGCCGAGAAGAACGGCGGCGGCGACTTCAGCGACGACGACGTCCACATGGTCCGGGTGCTCGCCACCGAGGCGGGGATCGCCATCGGCAACGCCCGCCTGTACGAGGCCGCGCGTCAGCGGGAGCGGTGGATCGACGGCTCCGTCGCCGTCACCACCGCGCTGCTCTCCGGCGGCGACGCCGACGACGCGCTCACGGTCGTCGCCGAGCAGGCGCGCCGGCTCGCCGACGCCGCCGCGGGCATCGTGCTGCTGCCGGCGGAGGACGGCGGCCTGGAGATCGTCGCGGTCTCCTCCCCCCGCCCCACGAAGGCGCTCGGCGTGGTGATCGCGCCCGAGAGCGCGGTGGTGGAGCGGCTGATGGAGGGGGAGGCGGTGTTCCTCGCCGACGTCTCCAGCGATCCGCGGATGGTGCACCGGCTGTCCGCCGCCTACGGGCCGGCGATGCTGCTGCCGCTGCAGAGCGGCGGCCGGGTCCTCGGCGCGCTCGCCACCCCGCGCAGCCGCGGGGCGCGGCAGTTCACGGAGGCCGAGCGGACCCTGGCCACGCAGTTCGCCTCGCAGGCGGCGCTGGCCCTGATGATGGCGGAGGCGCAGCGGGACCGGGAGCGGCTCGCCGTCTACGAGGACCGCGACCGGATCGCCCGCGATCTGCACGACCTGGTCATCCAGCGGCTGTTCGCCACCGGGATGATGCTGGAGAGCGCCCAGCGCAAGTCCGTCGTGCCGGCCGTGCAGGAGGGCGTCGGCAAGGCGGTGGACGAGCTGGACGTCACGATCCAGGAGATCCGTACCGCGATCTTCGCGCTCCAGCAGGGACCGGCGGAGGCGCCGTCGGGGCTGCGGACCCGGGTCCTGCGGGAGATCAACATGGCGGCGGTGCCGCTGGGCTTCACGCCCACGCACCGCTTCGTGGGCGTGATCGACGCGGCGGTCGGCGACCTCACCGGCAAGAACCTCATCGCCGCGCTGCGCGAGGCGCTCTCCAACGCCTTCCGGCACGCGGCGGCCACCCGCATCGAGGTCGTCGTGGACGCGACCGTCACGCTGCCGGACGGCAGCCAGGGCGTGCGGCTCTCGGTCGCGGACGACGGCATCGGCCTCCCCGAGGGCGGCCGCCGCAGCGGCCTGCGCAACCTGGCCCGCCGCGCCGAGTCCCTCGGCGGCGCGAGCTGGTGCGGCCCGGGCATCGGCGAGGCGGGCGGCGGTACGACGGTGATCTGGGAGGCCCCGCTCTAGCGGCGGCCCTCCACGTACCCCACGTACCCCACATGCCCCACGGACCGCACCGGCCCGCCCGTCCTGCCCGGCGCTACAGCCGCAGGTCCTCGACGGCTTCGGCGACCAGTTGTTCGATGATGACGGCCACGCCGTCCTCGTTGTTGCCGGCGGTGCGGCCGGAGGCGGCGGCGAGGACGTCGGGGTGGGCGTTGCCCATGGCGTAGGAACGGCCGGCCCAGCTCAGCATCTCGATGTCGTTGGGCATGTCGCCGAAGGCCACCACCTGCTCCGGCGTGATGCCGCGCTCGGCGCAGCAGTGGGCGAGGGTGGACGCCTTGGAGACGCCGAGGCCGCTGATCTCGATGAGGGCGGTGGGGCTGGAGCGGGTGAAGGAGGCCAGGTCGCCGGCGGCCGCGCGGGCGGTGGCGAGGAAGTCGTCCGGATCGAGCTCGGGGTGCTGGGCGAGCAGCTTGAGGACGGGGGCGGCGGCGCCGGGGCTCTCCTCGAACAGGAGCTTCTCGGCCGTGGCGACGGTGGCGCCGGGGTCGAGGAAGAACGGCGGGTACTCCGGCTCGTAGTGGATGCCGGTGGTGAGTTCGACGGCGAAGCTGGTGCCGGGGGCCGCGACGCGCAGGGCGCGCACGACGTCCAGGGCGACGGGCCGCCGCAGGGGGCGGACCTCCAGGAACGTTCCACCGGAGTGGAGGTCGACGACCGCGGCGCCGTTGGCGCAGATCGCGAGGCCGTGGCCGTGGACGTGGTCGCTGACGACGTCCATCCAGCGGGCCGGGCGGCCGGTGACGAAGAAGACCTCGATGCCGGCCCGCTCGGCTGCGGCGAGGGCGGCGACCGTGCGCTCCGAGACGGATTTGTCGTCCCGCAGCAGGGTGCCGTCGAGGTCGGTGGCGATCAGGCGCGTGCGCGCGGTTCGGGTTGAGGTCACCGATCCATTGTTCCGTACGAAGTGCACGGGCGTGCGAGGGTGCGCACATCTGAGTGGCCGGTTAGGTCTCCCGCGGTCCTCCTGCGGCCCTCTCGCGCGCCTCCGCGCTCTCCTCGCGCGCCCCAGGAGCTCCCTTGCGCGCCCCCTGGCTTCCCGCGCACGCCCCGCTGCGCGGCGCCCTGCCCTCAGCCGAGCTGGGCCATCGCCTCGGTGGCGATCTTCTCGAAGACGGTCTCGTCGGCGGCGAAGTCGGAGTCGGGGATCGGCCAGTGGATCACGATCTCGGTGAAGCCGAGTTCCCGGTGGCGGCCGGCGAAGTCGACGAAGCCGTCCAGGGAGCGCAGGACCGTGTTCTGCTCGGGGGTGAAGCCGGTGAGGAGGATCTTGTCCAGTTCCGTCAGGTCGCGGCCGATCTCGGCGCAGGCCGTGCCCAGCTTCTCGATCTGGCCGCGGATCGCCGCCAGCGACTGCTCCGGGGTGCCGTCCTCGTACAGCTTGGGGTCGCCGGTGGTCACCCATGCCTGTCCGTGGCGCGCCGCGAGCCGCAGGCCGCGCGGGCCGGTCGCCGCGACCGCGAAGGGCAGGCGGGGCCGCTGCACGCAGCCGGGGATGTTCCGGGCCTCGTCCGCCGAGTAGAAGGTGCCGTGCCGGGTGACGGCCTCCTCGGTGAGCAGTTGGTCGAGCAGGGCGACGAACTCGGCGAACCGATCGGCGCGCTCGCGCGGGGTCCATGCCTCCTGGCCCAGGGCGGTGGCGTCGAAGCCGTTGCCGCCCGCGCCGATGCCGAGGGTGACCCGGCCGCCGGAGATGTCGTCGAGCGACATGAGCTCCTTGGCGAGCGTCACCGGGTGCCGGAAGTTGGGCGAGGTCACGAGCGTGCCCAGGCGCAGCCGCTCGGTCGCCGTCGCGGCGGCGGTGAGCGTGGGCAGGGCGCCGAACCAGGTGCGGTCCCGGAAGGAGCGCCAGGACAGGTGGTCGTAGGTGTAGCCGGCGTGGAAGCCGAGCTCCTCGGCCCGCTGCCATGCGGCACGGCCGCCCTCGTGCCAGCGGTCGACGGGAAGGATCACGGTGCTCAGGCGCAGGGTCATACGGACGAGCGTACGACGGGGGCGGCCGGGGCCGGCCGGGGTCAGCGGACGTTCCGGGAGAGCCAGGGGGTGATCGCGGCGGGGGTGACGAGTTCCTTGTACGTCTCGTCGCCGGGGAGCGGGACGATCAGCCACCAGCCGGGCGGGAAGAGCCGGCTCTTCACGTGGGCGAGGCCGTCGTGGACGGCGCGGAGGAAGGCGGGGACCGTGTCGCGGGGGACGTCCTCGAAGTCGACGCCCTCGACGGTGATCCTGGCGTCGTCCTCGGGGTAGAGGCGGACGGAGACCGCCGGAGTGCCCCCGAACTCGACGAATGCCTCGTGGGGGAGGGAGCCGTCGGGGTCGAGGACGGTGAAGGCGCCCGCGGAGGTGCGGCGGGAGGTCTGGTCCGCGCCGATGTCGTCGGTCACGGTCATCTCCAGGCCGTAGTCCCGGGCGATCTCGCGGAGGGCGGCGACGGCGGACTCGGTCGTGGGCAGGTGCGGGTGGTGGGCTCCCATGGGGCGATCATGCCTCAGGGAAGCGGATGAACTCCGGTGGTACGGCGTCGGTGAGCCAGACGCCGTTGGCGCTGAGGTGGAAGACGTGACCGGCCCGGTGCAGGGCGCCGGCGTCGACGCTCAGCACCACGGGCCGGCCCCGGCGGGCGCCCACGCGGGTGGCGGTCTCCCGGTCGGGCGAGAGGTGCACGTGGTGGCGGGCCATGGGGCGCAGGCCCTCGGTCCGGATGGCGGGGAGCCGGGCGGCGACCGTACCGTGGTAGAGGTACGCGGGCGGTTCGGCGGCCGGCAGGTCGAGGTCGACGGGGACGGTGTGGCCCTGGCTTGCCCGGATGCGGGTGCCCTCGATCGCGAAGCGCTTCTTGTCGTTGGTGGCGACGACGTGGTCGAGCTCGGCGCGGGTGATCGGGAAGCCGTGCGCGGCGGCGGCCCGCAGGAGCGCGTCGATCTCGGTCCAGCCGTGCGGGTCGAGCACGAGCCCGATGCGTTCGGGCTGGTGCCGCAGGTGCTTCGAGAGGTACTTCGACACCTTCACGGTGCGTTTCTCGTCATTCATGAATTCATTGAAGCCGCAGGTTTGTTCCACAGCCAACTGCATTTATCCACAGGGGAATTGATGATCCTGTGGACAACGAGCCTGGGAATTCAAGGCTCTTGATCAATTTTGCTGTGATTGGCGGCATTTGCGGCAAGGGTGTCCAATGTCCTTGTCTGCACCTCTCGTTCGGCTGCGGCGGCGACGAACGCCGCCACGTTCTCGGCGCCAACGAGCCGCTCGACGGCCCGGATCGTGGCCGGCGGAAGCGCTACGGAACGGGGCTCGCGGTCCTCGGGCAGGGGGCTGTCCGGAGACAGGTGCGACTGCAGGTGGCGGGTCGCGAACAGGCGCATGGCCCGCGCCAGTTCGGCGTCGACGGTCTGCTGCGCGAGCGGCCGCAGCCGGCGCACCATCGTCGCCGCCTCCGCCGCGTCCGCGTCCGTCGGAGGCCGGTGCTCCAGATAGCGGGCGAAGACGTGCTCGGTCGTGAACTCCAGGAAACGGGCGGCGATGTGCTCGACCTGGCCCCGAAGTTCCCGCAGATGCCCGGTGATAGCGGACAGCGGCACGCCCGCCGCGTGCAACTCGGCCGCCACGGCGAGCTCTTGAGGGCTCGGGACCACGTACTCCTCGGTCTCCCGGTCCGGGACGCGCTCCAGGACACCGAGCTCGATCGCCTCCCGCACCGCCTCCTCGTCGGGGGTGCCGCCGAAGCGCGCGTCGAGCTCGGCGCGCGAGATCCGGTCGGCCTCCTCGTCGGTCCACGGCCCCTCCACCTCGGCGACGAGGCCGAGCACCCCGCCGAGCCCGCGCCCGGCGTCCCATGCCTCCAGGAGCTCCTTGATGGAGGCCAGGGTGTAGCCGCGCTCCAGCAGATCGGCGATCTGCCGCAGCCGGGCCAGATGCGTGTCCCCGTACACGTTCGACCGGCCGCGCCGCTCCGGGCGGGGCAGCAGACCACGGTCCTGGTAGGCGCGGATCGTCCGGACGGTGGCCCCGCTGTGATGGGCCAGATCCTCGATCCGGTACTCCGGCTGTGCTGACTGCTCGGACAAACCCGCTCCCACCGACCGCTCCTGCGCCCCGCTGTCGCGGCGCCTTCCTGCGAGGGGATCGTACGACCGCCTTCCGCCGGGACTCCCTACGGCGCCGGGCCGGCCTACGCCGGCGGCTGCCAGCGGGCCAGCGTCCGCAGCACCCCCGGCGAGAGCCGGGACAACAGATGGGCGCCCCGGGCCTCCGGGGTCACCGGGACGACGGCCCGGTCGTGCAGCACGGCGCCCAGGATCGCGTCCGCGACCTTCTCCGGCGGATAGTTGCGCAGCCCGTAGAGCCGCGAGGCCCGCTTCTGGCGGCGCTTCTCCTCGGCCTCGTCCGTCACGCCGGCGAACCGCGCCGTCGCCGTGATGTTGGTGTTGACGATGCCGGGGCAGATCGCCGAGACCCCGATGCCCTGGTCGGCGAGCTCGGCCCGCAGGCACTCGCTGAGCATCAGGACCGCCGCCTTGGACGTGCCGTACGCCGGCAGGGCGCGGGAGGGCTGGAAGGCCGCCGCCGAGGCCGTGTTGACGATGTGGCCGCCCTGGCCGCGCGCCGCCATCTGCGCGCCGAAGACCCGGCAGCCGTGGATGACACCCCACAGATTGACGTCGAGGACCCGCTTCCACTCCTCGGTCGTGGTCTCGAAGAACGAGCCGCTCAGGCCGATCCCCGCGTTGTTGACCAGCACGTCGACCACGCCGTACTCGCTCGCCACCTTCGCGGCCAGCTTCTCCATCGCCTGCTCGTCGGCCACGTCGACGGTCTCGCCCCAGGCCCCCGGCGCACCGATGAGCCGGGCCATCTCCGCCGTACGGGCCGCGCCCTCACCGTCCCGGTCCACCGCCACCACCCGGGCACCGGCCTCGGCGAACGCGAAGGCGGTGGCCCGGCCGATGCCGCTGGCCGCGCCGGTCACCAGGACCAACTGCCCGCCGAAGCGCTCCGCGTACTCCGGGCGCACGCCGCTCTTCGCGGCCGTCCGGGGCGCCTTGGTCGCGGGGTCCTCGTTCGCCTCGACGAAATCGGTGATCCACGCGGCGAGTTGGTCCGGGCGCGTGCGCGGCACCCAGTGCTTGGCCGGCAGGGTGCGCCGGGTCAGGTCCGGCACCCAGGTCGCCAGGTCGTCGTAGAGCCGCTCGGAGAGGAAGGCGTCACCGGTCGGCGTGATCAACTGCACCGGCGCGTGCGCGAACGCGTCGGCCCGCGGCCGGGAGAGCCGCGCCCGCACGTTGTCCCGGTAGAGCCAGGCGCCGTGCGCCGCGTCACTCGGCAGGGAGGGCGTCGGATAGTCACCGGCCGGCACCCGCTCGACCCGCTCCAGGATTTTCGGCCAGCGCCTGCCGAGCGGCCCGCGCCAGGCGAGCTCCGGCAGCACCGGGGTGTGCAGCAGGTACACGTACCAGGACTTGGCGCCCTGGCCGAGGAGCTGGCCGACCCGGCGCGGGGTGGGCCGGGCCATCCGGCTCTTGATCCAGTGCCCGAAGTGGTCGAGCGACGGCCCGGACAGGGAGGTGAAGGAGGCGATCCGGCCCTCCGTGCGCGGGACGGTCACGAACTCCCAGGACTGCACCGATCCCCAGTCGTGGCCGACGAGATGGACCGGCCGGTCCGGGCTGACCGCGTCCGCGACGGCCAGGAAGTCGTCCGTCAGCTTCTCCAGGGTGAACCCGCCGCGCAGCGGGGTCGGTGCCGTCGACCGGCCGTGGCCCCGGACGTCGTAAAGGACGACGTGGAACCGCTCCGCCAGCCGGGTCGCGACCTCCGACCACACCTCCTTGGAGTCCGGATAGCCGTGGACGAGGAGCACCGTCGGCCGGCCCGCGTCGCCCAGCTCGGCCACGCACAGCTCTATCCCGCCCGTGCGGACCCGGCGCTCCCGCGCCCCCTTCAGCCCTGCCGTACCCGTCATCAGGCCGCCGCCCCTTCCTCGGTCGCGTACTCGTTCCAGCGCCGCACGTGCGGCAGGTCGTCGTCCAGCCAGAACGCGCTCTGCTCGGGGTCCTTGGAGTCGGTGACGACCAGGATCTCCTCGAACTTCGCGCCCGTGCCCCGGAATCCGAGGTGCGGCTCGACCGCCCACAGGCCCGGCTTCGGCGGGTGGTCGGAGAACCGGTACGGCGACCACAGCGGCGACCAGCCGTCCCGGTGGCCGTGCAGGGCGTCGCTCGCCAGGCCCTTGAGGGACTGGGTGCCGAAGCCGAACAGCGTCGGCGACCAGCGGCGCTCCTTCACCCGGTCGATCTTGTGGGCGATGACGCCGAAGGGATAGGCCCGGTGCCGGTTCGCATAGCCCTGGCGGACCATGAGGCGGTCCACGTCCTCGTAGATCTCCCGCAGGGTGCGGCGCTCGCGCACCTCGCGCAGGATCAGCTCGCGGTGCTCCCTGAGGTCGGCGAGCAGCTTGTCCTGGACGGGGTTGAGCCCGAGGGAGCCGGAGTAGCCGATGTCCGCCGTGTAGCCCTTGTAGACGGGCGCCATGTCCAGGATGAACGGCATCCCGGCCTCCAGACGCCGGTTCGTCGGGAAGAACTGGAGCGGGATCTTGAAGTCGACGAAGGCGGTGCGGTCGCCGAACCAGGCGAAGGGCCGGTGGAACCAGTCCCTCACCCCCCGCTCGTACAGCCACTCGCGCTGCATCCGCGCCGCCTCGCGCTCGGTCACACCCGGCTTGAGCTGCGCCGCCACGGCCTCCGCGCACGCGTAGGAGAGACGCTGCACTTCCCTGAACCCGCGCAGCTCCGCGGCCGTCTCGCTTGTCACTGCTGGGGTCATGCCACCCGTCCGTCCCGTGTGAGCACCCGTAGCGCTACGTGTCCGTAACTTGCCACTGATGAATGTGACAATGCCCGGCGGCGGCGTCAAGGGGCGTGCACGAGCCTGTGGAAAACGACTTAGGTATCGGCTCCCCTACGGGTCCGTACACCTGAGGTCGGACACGGATCGAGCCGTTGGGCTGACGACCGCCGTGACGCACGCCACTACCGTCGAAGCGTGACTGTGATCGCCACCGAAAGCCTCAGCAAGCGGTTCCCCCGGGTGACCGCACTCGACCGGCTCTCCCTGGACATCGGGCCCGGTGTGACCGGACTGGTGGGTGCCAACGGAGCCGGCAAGTCCACGATGATCAAAATCCTGCTCGGCCTGTCCCCGGCCACGGAGGGCCGCGCCGAAGTCCTCGGACTCGACGTCGCGACCTCCGGCCCGCAGATCCGCGAGCGCGTCGGCTACATGCCGGAGCACGACTGCCTGCCGCCCGACGTCTCGGCGACCGAGTTCGTCGTCCACATGGCGCGCATGTCCGGGCTGCCCCCGACCGCCGCCCGCGAGCGGACCGCGGACACCCTGCGCCACGTCGGCCTGTACGAGGAGCGCTACCGCCCGATGGGCGGCTACTCGACCGGCATGAAGCAGCGGGTGAAGCTCGCCCAGGCCCTCGTCCACGACCCGCAACTGGTCCTGCTCGACGAGCCGACCAACGGCCTCGACCCCGTCGGCCGCGACGACATGCTCGGCCTGATCCGGCGGGTGTGGACGGACTTCGGCATCTCGGTCCTGGTCACCTCCCACCTGCTCGGCGAGCTGGAGCGCACCTGCGACCACGTCGTCGTCATCGACGGCGGACGGCTCCTGCGCTCCAGCTCCACCAGCGACTTCACCCGGTCCACCACGACCCTCGCGGTCGAGGTCACCGACTCCGACGCCCACCCCGACGGCACGGAGGCGCTCCGCGCCGCCCTCGCCGCCGCCGGCGTCACCCTCCACGCCGGCGTGGAGGAAGGACTGCCCGGCGCCGGGCACATCCTGCTCCTGGAGGCGTCCGGCGAGGAGACCTACGACCTCGTCCGCGACACCGTCGCCGGCCTCGGCCTCGGACTCGTGCGCATGGAGCAGCGCCGCCACCACATCGCCGAGGTCTTCAAGGCCGACGGCCAGCAGCAGGAGGAGGTGCCGGCCCGATGAGCTCCCCGGCTCCCGACACCACCCGTATCCACAACATCGGCTACCGGAAGTACGACGGGCCGCGACTGGGCCGGGCCTACGCCCGCCGGTCGCTGTTCTCGCAGTCCCTGCGGGGCGCCTACGGACTGGGCCGCAGCGCCAAGTCGAAGGTCCTGCCGATGATCCTCTTCGCGGTGATGTGCGTGCCCGCGCTCATCATCGTCGCGGTCGCCGTCGTCGGAAAGCAGAACAAGCTGTCGATCGAGTACACCCAGTACGCGATCTACCTCCAGCTCGTGATCGCCATCTTCGTCGCCGCGCAGGCCCCGCAGTCCGTCTCCCGCGACCTCCGCTTCCGCACGGTGCCGCTGTACTTCTCCCGCCCCATCGAGCGCGTGGACTACGTCCTGGCGAAGTACGGGGCCATGGCCTCGGCGCTGTTCGTGCTGACCGCCGCCCCGCTCCTCATCATGTGGATCGGCGCGCTGCTCGCCAAGATGGACTTCGCCGAACAGACCAAGCTGTTCGGCCAGGGCCTGACCTCCGTGGCACTGCTCTCGCTGCTCTTCGGCGGCATCGGCCTGGTCATGGCGGCCCTCACCCCGCGCCGCGGCTTCGGTGTCGCCGCCGTCATCGCCGTGCTCGTGATCTCCTACGGAGCGGTCTCCACCCTCCAGGGCATCGCCTACGGCACCGACAACGTCGACGCCGTCAAGTGGATCGGGCTGTTCTCGCCGCTCACCCTCATCGGCGGTGTGCAGGCCGCCTTCCTCGGCGCGCCCACCCCCTTCCCCGGCGGAGAGGCCGCGGCCCCCGGCGCCGGCGTCGGCGCGGTCTACTTGCTGGCCGTGCTCGCCCTGATCGCCGGCTCGTACGGCGTCCTGATGCGCCGCTACCGAAAGGTCGGGCTGTGACCGCCGCCCTCCCGTCGCCCACCACCACCCTTCCAAAGAATGGGCTGCGCCCATGAGCGTTCTTTCCATCGACCACGTCTCGCGCTGGTTCGGCAACGTCGTGGCCGTCAACGACGTCACCATGACCATCGGCCCCGGCGTCACCGGTCTCCTCGGTCCCAACGGCGCCGGGAAGTCCACCCTCATCAACATGATGGGCGGCTTCCTCGCCCCCTCCACCGGCACCGTCACCCTCGACGGGACGACGATCTGGCGCAACGAGTCGGTCTACCGGCAGATCGGCGTCGTCCCCGAGCGCGAGGCCATGTACGACTTCCTCACCGGCCGCGAGTTCGTCGTCGCCAACGCCGAGTTGCAGGGCCTCGGCGACGCCGAGGCCCGGCGGGCCCTCGCCACGGTGGAGATGGAGTACGCCCAGGACCGCAAGATCGCCACGTACAGCAAGGGCATGCGGCAGCGCGTGAAGATGGCCTCGGCCCTCGTCCACGAGCCGTCCGTGCTGCTGCTCGACGAGCCCTTCAACGGCATGGACCCGCGCCAGCGCATGCAGTTGATGGACCTGCTGCGCCGGATGGGCGCCGAGGGCCGCACGGTGCTGTTCTCCTCGCACATCCTGGAGGAGGTCGAGCAGCTCGCCTCGCACATCGAGGTGATCGTGGCCGGACGCCATGCGGCCTCCGGCGACTTCCGCCGCATCCGCCGGCTGATGACCGACCGGCCGCACCGCTATCTCGTCCGCTCCAGCGACGACCGGTCCCTGGCGGCGGCGCTGATCGCCGACCCGTCGACGGCCGGCATCGAGATCGACCACGTCGACGGCGGACTGCGCGTCCAGGCCGTGGACTTCGGCCGGTTCACCGAACTGCTGCCGAAGGTGGCCAGGGAGCGCGGCATCCGGCTCCTCACGGTCTCGCCCTCGGACGAGTCCCTCGAATCCGTCTTCTCGTATCTCGTCACGGCCTGAAAGGAGCCCGACCGATGTACAACCCCACCGTCGCACGGCTCACCTACCGGGCCCTGCTCGGCCGCCGCCGGGCACTGATCCTCTTCGCCCTGCCCGCCCTGCTGCTCGTCATCGCGGCCGCGATCCGCGCGTTCAACGGCGCCGACGACCAAGTCGCCGCCGACGTCCTCGGTGGCTTCGCGCTCGCCACCATGGTGCCGCTGATCGGCGTCATCGCCGGCACCGGCGCGATCGGACCGGAGATCGACGACGGCTCGATCGTCTATCTCCTCGCCAAGCCGGTGAAGCGGCCGACGATCATCTTCACCAAGCTGATCGTCGCCATCGCGGTGACCATGGTCTTCTCCGCGCTGCCCACCCTCCTCGCCGGGTTCATCCTGAACGGCAACGGGCAGCAGGTGGCGGTGGCCTACACCGTGGCGGCCCTGGTGGCCTCCATCGCGTACAGCGCGCTCTTCCTCCTCCTCGGCACGGTCAGCCGGCACGCCGTCGTGATCGGCCTGGTCTACGCCCTGGTCTGGGAGGCCCTGTTCGGCTCCCTCATCTCGGGCGCCAAGACGCTCAGCGTCCAGCAGTGGGCGCTCGCCCTGGCCGAGAAGGTCACCGGCGAGGGCCTGATCTCCTCGGAGGTCGGCCTGTCGACGGCGGTCGTGCTGCTGGCGGGCGTGACGGTCGCGGCCACCTGGTTCGCGGGCCACAAGCTGCGCACGCTCACCCTGGCGGGCGAGGAGTAGCGGGCGGCCTGGCGGCCCGGGACCGTACGGCTCCTCAGACCGTACGGTCCCGGGCCGCCAGCAGGCCCACCGCCAGCGCCGCGGCGCACACGCCGAGGACGGCGACGATCGGCGGCGTCCAGGAACCGGTGGCCTGGTGGAGGGCGCCGGCGGCCAGCGGCCCGACCGCGGCGAGGAGATAGCCGACGGTCTGGGCCATCCCGGAGAGCCGGGCGGCCGTCATCGCGTCGCCGGAGCGCAGCACGATCAGGGTGAGCGCGAGGCCGACCGCCCCGCCCTGCCCCACCCCGAGGACCGCCGACCAGACCCAGGCGCCCTCCACCGGCGCGATCATCAGTCCCGCGTACCCCGCCGCGACCAGGGTCGTGACCAGCACGACCAGTGGCCGCTGGCCGCGCATCCGGCCGGCGAGCAGCGGGACGGCGAAGGCGCCAGCGACCTGGATCAGGTTGTTGAAGGCGAAGATCACCCCGGCCGTGGAGCGGCTCATCCCGTGGTCCGTGAAGATCGTCGGCATCCAGGCGATCAGCACGTACGACCACAGCGACTGGAGCCCCATGAACAGGGTCACCTGCCAGGCCAGCGCCGACCGCCACACCGACCGCACCGGCCCCGGCACCGTGCCGGCGCCCGCGGCGCCCCGCGCCCCGTGTCCCGTACGGCCCCGGGCGATCAGGACCTGGGGCAGCCATGCGACGGCCGCCACCACCGCGAGCAGCGACCAGAAGCCGAGCGAGGCCCGCCAGCCGCCGAGGGCCCGCTCCAGCGGAACCGAGGCCGCCGCGACGACCGTGGCGCCCGCGATCATCGCGCCCGTGTAGACGGAGGTCATGGACGCGGCCCGGTCCGGGAAGTCCCGCTTGATCAGGCCCGGCATCAGCACGTTCAGCAGGGCGATGGCCGTGCCGACCAGCACCCCGCCGCCGTAGAGCGCGGCCGCCGACGGCAGGATCCGCACCAGGATCCCGGCGCCGAGCAGCAGCAGGGCGGCGAACAGCACCCGTTCGGCGCCGAGGCGCCGGCCGAGCCAGGGCGCCAGCAGCGCGCCGAGCCCCAGGAAGAGCACCGGCACCGAGGTCACCAGGGAGCTCGCGGCCGAGGACAGCCCGTACGTCTCCGCCAGTTCGCTCACCAGCGGCGACACGCTCGCCAGCGCGGCCCGCATGTTGAGCGAGGCGAGCACGATGCCGACGAGCAGCAGCACCGGGTGCGCGAGCAGCACGCGCCGCCCGGCCGCCCCCACGGCGTTCGACCGGCCCCCACGCCCGGAGAGCCGGATCCCGCTCCCCGAGAGCTGGCCCCCGCCCTCGTACGACCGGCCCCCACGCCCCGAGAGCCGGCCCCCGCCCCCCGAGAGCCGGCCCCCGCCCTCGTACGACCCGCCCCCGCCCTCCGAGAGCCGGCCCCCGTCCTCGTACGACCCGCCCCCGCCCTCGTGCGACCGGACCCCGCTCTCGCCCTCGTACGCCTGCTCCCCGCCCTCGCTCTCGGACAGCGGCTTCGTGTCCGAGGGCGTCACCGTGCGGCCTCCGTCGCCAGTGCCGCCACGGTCTCCATCGGCACGCGCAGCAGCTCGCGCGCGCCCGCCTCGGCCGCGTCCGCGTCGCCCGCCTCGATCGCCGCGACGAGGGCCTCGTGGGCGTCGATGTCGACCGGCGGCATCGCGCGGTCGCCGAGCGCGTGCACCAGGACCTCGTGCACCTGGGCGGAGAAGAAGCGGTAGACCTCGCGGAAGGCGGTGTTGTGGGTGGCCTCGACGACCGCGAGGTGGAAGGCGAGGTCGGCGTCCGCGTCGCGGTCGCCCTCCTCGCGCAGCCCGGTGAGCGCGGCCCGCAGCCGCAGCAGGTCGTGGGTGTCCCGCCGGGCCGCCGCGAGCCGGGCCGCCTCCGCCTCCAGGGCGACCCGCAGCTCCAGGACGTCCCGGGCGCCCGCGTGCCGGACGCCGTGCAGCACGGCCGCCGGGTCGGCGGTCGACCTGACGAAGGTGCCGTTGCCCTGCCGGGACTCCAGGAGCCCGGAGTGGACCAGCACCCGTACGGCCTCGCGGACGGTGTTGCGGCCGACGCCCAGGGTCTGGGCGAGCTCGTGCTCGGTCGGGATGCGGTCGCCGACCGCCCACGCGCCCTCCGCGAGCTGGGCCCGCAACTGCTCCACGACCGAGTCCACCAGCGAGGTCCGTCCCGCCGCCTTCAGTGCCATGTCCACCCTCATTCGTCCGCTTGCCCAGTCATCCTACAACTGACGCTCGGGCGCTCCAGGACTACTGTTGCCTCGTACGTGGACTCGCTGGACTCGTACGCGACCGAACACCCTCACCACCCTCGGGAGTCAGTCATGTCAGACCGCTTCGACGTCGTCGTACTCGGAGCTGGCCCCGGCGGCTACGTCGCCGCCATCCGCGCCGCCCAACTGGGCAAGCGGGTCGCGGTCGTCGAGGAGAAGTACTGGGGCGGTGTCTGCCTGAACGTCGGCTGCATCCCCACCAAGGCGCTGCTGCGCAACGCCGAGCTGGCCCACATCTTCCACCACGAGGCCAAGACGTTCGGCATCAAGGTCGACGGCACCGTCTCCTTCGACTACGGCGAGGCGTTCCGCCGCAGCCGCACGGTCGCGGACGGCCGCGTCAAGGGTGTCCACTTCCTCATGAAGAAGAACGGGATCACCGAGTTCGACGGCCGGGGCACCTTCCTCGACGCGAACACCCTGCAGGTGGCGAAGTCCGACGGCACCACGCAGACGATCGCGTTCGACCACTGCATCATCGCCACCGGCGCCTCCCCGCGCCTGCTGCCCGGCACCTCGCTCAGCGACCGCGTCGTCTCCTACGAGCAGCAGATCCTCGCCGAGGACGCCCCGAAGTCGATCGTCATCGCCGGCGCCGGCGCGATCGGCATCGAGTTCGCGTACGTGCTGAACAACTACGGCACCAAGGTCACCATCGTCGAGTTCCTCGACCGGATGGCCCCGCTGGAGGACGAGGAGGTGTCGAAGGAGCTGGCGAAGCAGTACCGTAAGCTCGGCATCGACGTCCTCACCTCGACCCGCGTCGAGGCGATCGACGAGTCCGGCCCGCAGGTCCGCGTCACCGTCACCGGCAAGGACGGCGCGAGCAAGGTTCTGGAGGCCGACAAGGTCCTGCAGGCCATCGGCTTCGCGCCGAACGTCTCCGGCTACGGCCTGGAGAACACCGGTGTCGCCCTCACCGAGCGCGGCGCCATCGACGTCGACGGCCGCTGCCGCACCTCCGTGCCGCACATCTACGCCATCGGCGACGTCACCGCGAAGCTGATGCTCGCGCACACCGCCGAGGCCATGGGTGTCATCGCCGCCGAGACCATCGCGGACGCCGAGACGATGGAGCTCGACTACGCGATGATCCCGCGCGCCACCTACTGCCAGCCGCAGATCGCGAGCTTCGGCTACACCGAGGCGCAGGCCCGCGAGAAGGGTTACGACGTCAAGGTCGCCAAGTTCCCGTTCATGGCGAACGGCAAGGCGCACGGCCTCGGCGACTCGACCGGCTTCGTGAAGATCGTCGCCGATGCCAAGTACGGCGAGATCATCGGCGCCCACCTGATCGGCCCCGACGTCACCGAGCTGCTGCCCGAGCTCACCCTGGCGCAGCAGTGGGACCTCACCGTCCACGAGGTCGCCCGCAACGTCCACGCCCACCCGACGCTGGGCGAGGCCGTGAAGGAAGCGATCCACGGCATCGCCGGACACATGATCAACTTCTGAGTCCGCCGAGGTCTCCCGGACTTTCCCGAGCTCTCCCGAGCCTCTCCGAGCTTTCCGAGGTTTCTCCTCATGTCTCGTGCCCCGGGTGGCGAACCGTCCCGGCCGATCAGGTCGTGGGTGCGTTCGTCACCCGGTACGCATCTCTGGCTCGCCGTCATCGCGCTCACGAGTCTGGTCGTCGCGCTCTCCCCGGACGGCCTCGGGCACACCCTGCTGCACCGCCACAGCAGCAATCTGTACGAGCTCTCCCGGCATCCGGTGCGCGCGCTGCTCGGCAGTGCCTTCTGGATCGAGAACCCGGAGAGCCTGCTGTTCTACGCCGTGCTGTTCGAGGTCTTCCACGCGCCGGTGGAGCGGTGGCTCGGCACGCTCAGGTGGCTGGCCGTCGTCGCCACCGCGCACATCGCGGCCACCCTCATCAGCCAGACGGTGGTCCTGGAGGCGATCCGGGACCACGACGTGCCGCGCAGCATGGCGCACGTCGTCGACATCGGGGTGAGCTACGGCCTCGCCGCCTCGGCCGGCGTCCTCACCTACCGCCTCGCCCGGCCGCACTGGCGCCGGCTCTACCTGGCGGCCGCGGTGGGCTTCTTCACCGTGCCGCTGGTCACCACCCGGACGTACACCGATCTCGGCCACGCGATCTCGCTGGTCGTCGGGCTCGCGTTCCGGCCGCTCACCCGGCCCCGGCACGGCCCCAACACGGACGAAAACCGTTGGTGGGGGCGGGGCGCCCGGACGCACACTGAAGGGGTACGGGAACGGGGCGGCCGCTTCGAGCGCGCGGAGGCGAACCGCGCGGGCCGCCCCGCTCCACGTACGGACGCCTCTAGGAGTCGAGCAGGCGCTCCAGGACGACGGCGATGCCGTCCTCCTCGTTCGAGGCCGTGACCTCGTCGGCCACCGCCTTCAGCTCCTCGTGGGCATTGGCCATCGCCACGCCGTGGGCCGCCCAGCCGAACATCGGTATGTCGTTGGGCATGTCGCCGAACGCGATCGTCTCCGCGGCCTTCACGCCGAGCCGACGGGCGGCGAGCGACAGACCCGTGGCCTTGCTGAGCCCGAGCGGCAGGATCTCGACGATGCCCGCGCCCGCCATGACGACGTCGACGAGGGCGCCGACGGTCGTACGGGCGGCCCGGACCAGCTCGTCGTCGCCGAGCGTCGGATGCTGGACGTACAGCTTGGTCAGCGGCGCCGACCACAGCTCCGCGGGGTCCTCGTACGGCACGTACGGCAGCGGGCCCTCCTGGGTCCGGTAGCCGGGGCCGATCAGCACCTCGCCCTCCAGACCGTCGCGGCTGGCGGCCACGGCCAGCGGCCCGACCTCCGCCTCGATCTTGGAGAGGGCGAGCCCGGCGAGCTGCCGGTCGAGGGTCAGCGAGGTCAGCAGCCGGTGCTCGCCGGCGTGGTAGACCTGCGCGCCCTGTCCGCACACCGCGAGCCCCTCGTAGCCGAGGTCGTCGAGGATGTGCCGGGTCCAGGGCACCGCCCGGCCGGTGACCACGATGTGCGCGGCGCCCGCCGCCGTCGCGGCGGCGAGCGCGTCCCGCGTACGGGCCGAGACGGACTCGTCGGACCGCAGCAGCGTGCCGTCGAGGTCCGTCGCGACCAGGCGGTAGGGGAAGGAGCTCACTTGGAGATCGGCTCCAGGACCTCACGGCCGCCGAGGTAGGGGCGCAGCACCTCGGGCACCCGCACGGAGCCGTCGGCCAGTTGGTGGTTCTCCAGGATCGCCACGATGGTGCGCGGGACGGCGCACAGCGTGCCGTTCAGGGTGGCCAGCGGCTGCACGACCTTCTTGCCGTCCTTGTCGTCGCGCATGCGGACGGACAGGCGGCGGGCCTGGAAGCCGTCGCAGTTGGAGGCGGAGGTCAGCTCGCGGTACTTGCCCTGGGTCGGGATCCACGCCTCGCAGTCGAACTTGCGGGAGGCGGAGGCGCCCAGGTCGCCGGTGGCGACGTCGATCACCTGGAACGGCAGCTCCAGGGAGGTCAGCCACTGCTTCTCCCAGTCCAGGAGGCGCTTGTGCTCGGCCTCGGCGTCCTCCGGAGCGACGTACGAGAACATCTCGACCTTGTCGAACTGGTGGACGCGGAAGATGCCGCGGGTGTCCTTGCCGTACGTGCCGGCCTCGCGGCGGAAGCACGGCGAGAAGCCGGCGTACCGCAGCGGCAGCTTGTCGGCGTCGATGATCTCGTCCATGTGGTACGCGGCGAGCGGGACCTCGGAGGTGCCGACCAGGTAGTAGTCGTCCTTCTCCAGGTGGTACACGTTCTCCGCGGCCTGGCCGAGGAAGCCGGTGCCCTCCATGGCGCGCGGGCGGACCAGCGCGGGGGTGAGCATCGGGATGAAGCCGGCCTCGGTGGCCTGGGCGATCGCCGCGTTGACGAGGGCGAGCTCCAGGAGCGCGCCGACGCCGGTGAGGTAGTAGAAGCGCGAGCCGGAGACCTTGGCGCCGCGCTCGACGTCGATGGCGCCGAGCGCCTCGCCGAGCTCCAGGTGGTCCTTGGGCTCGAAGCCCTCGGCCGCGAAGTCGCGGATGGTGCCGTGCGTCTCGAGGACGACGAAGTCCTCCTCGCCGCCGACGGGCACGTCCGGGTGGACGATGTTGCCGAGCTGGAGGAGGAGCGTACGGGCCGTCTCGTTGGCCTCGTTCTGCTCGGCCTCGGCGGCCTTGACGTCGGTCTTGAGCTGCTCGGCCTTCTGCAGGAGCGCGGCGCGCTCCTCGGGGGTGGCCTTGGGGATCAGCTTGCCGAGCGCCCTCTGCTCGGAACGGAGCTCGTCGAAGCGGACGCCGGACGACCTGCGCCGCTCATCGGCGGAGAGCAGGGCGTCGACGAGCGCGACGTCCTCTCCACGGGCGCGCTGGGAGGCGCGAACACGGTCGGGGTCCTCACGGAGCAGGCGAAGGTCAATCACCCCACCAGGCTACCGGTGCGGCTGGTACCGGCCCCACCCCGTATAACCATGCGTGTCGCTTTGCCCGAATTGCTTTGCTTTTCATGGATTTCGCTCGGGGATAAGGCGAAGAGTTATCCACAGGGTGTGCGAAAGATCTGTGGACGGTGATGATCGTCGATCTTCCCCGGCATTTTCCCACCCCTTCGAGTGGGAATTGTTCTCCCCAGGGGTGGCCTTTCGGACCAGGGGTGACAGCGATTTGTCGACCCGGCGCCGCGCGCTTGTCGACTTGTCCCCAGGCCGACCCCCATGCCTGTGGATAACTCTGTGGATCAGGCCCCGTCCGGCTGAGGCCCGGTCTGGATCAGGCCCGGCCGTCCTGGATCCGCGCCAGCCAGTCGGACGCCGCCGTGAACTCCGCGTCCGAGGTCCCGCGCCGCAGCGCCCGTACGTCCTCGACCGAGACGCCCGCCCGCGGATACGAGCCGAGGAACCGCACCTTCGGACAGATCCGCTTCAGACCCATCAGGGCCTCGCCGACCCGGCGGTCCGCGATATGTCCCTCGGCGTCGACGGCGAAGCAGTAGTTGCCGATTCCGGCCCCCGTCGGCCGCGACTGGATCAGCATCAGGTTGACCCCGCGCACCGCGAATTCCTGGAGGAGTTCCAGCAGGGCGCCCGGATGGTCGTCGCCCAGCCACAGCACCACCGAGGTCTTGTCCGCCCCGGTCGGCGCCGCCGGGCGGGCCGGCCGGCCCACGAGCACGAACCGCGTCTCCGCGTTCTCGGCGTCGTGGATCTCGGTGACCAGGGCCTCCAGACCGTAGGTCGCCGCCGCGAACTCGCCCGCGAAGGCCGCGTCGAAGCGGCCCTCCTGGACCAGCCGGGCCCCGTCCGCGTTGGAGGCGGCCGACTCCCACACCGCCTCCGGCAGATGGGCCCGCAGCCAGTTCCGCACCTGCGGCTGGGCCACCGGGTGACCGGTGACCGTCTTGATCTCCGACAGCGTGGTCCCGGGCCGTACGAGCAGGGCGAAGGCGATCGGCAGGACCACCTCGCGGTAGATCATCAGGGGCTCGCCCGAGGCCAGCTCGTCGATGGTCGCGGTGACCCCGCCCTCGACCGAGTTCTCGATCGGCACGAGCGCCGCCGCCGCCTCGCCGTTGCGCACGGCGTCCAGCGCGGCCGGCACCGAGACCATCGGCACGAGCTCCCGCGTCGCGGCCTCGGGCAGCGTACGCAGCGCGGCCTCCGTGAAGGTGCCTTCGGGACCGAGATACGTATACCGGGTGGCTGACATACGGTCACCCTAATGGCAGCCGGTCCGGGGCGGCCTCCGGTCAGGATTCCAGCAGCCGCTGCCCCACGTACTCGCCCTCCGCCGCCCCGCCCGGCACCGCGAACAGACCGCTCGACTCGTGCCGGATGAACGGGGACAGCGCGTCGCCCCGGTCGAGCTTGCGCTGCACGGGGACGAAGCCCCGCAGCGGGTCCGCCTGCCAGCAGATGAAGAGCAGCCCGGCGTCGGGCGTCCCGTCCGGCCCGATCCCGTCGTGGAAGGAGAACGGCCTGCGCAGCATCGCCGCCCCGCCGTTCTGTTCGGGGGCGGAGATCCGGGAGTGGGCGTTGTCGGGGATGACCGCCTTGCCGTCCGGGCCGATCCGGTCCAGATCCAGCTCGGTGGTCTCGGTCCCGCCGGTCAGCGGGGCACCGTCCGCCTTCCGCCGGCCGATCACCTTCTCCTGCTTGTCCAGCGGCAGCTTCTCCCAGTCGTCCAGGAGCATCCGGATCCGCCGGACCACCGCGTAGGAGCCGCCCGCCATCCAGTCCTGCGCGCCGGTCGCGCCCTGCGGCACGAAGATCCGGCGCTCGAAGTCCGGGTCGGACGGCTTGGGGTTGCCGGTGCCGTCGACCTGGCCCATCAGGTTCCGGGCCGTCATCGGGCGGGCGGTGGCACCGGCCGAGCGGTTGAAGCCGTTCATCTGCCAGCGCACCCGGGCCGCCCCGGCCGCGTCCTTCTGGAGCGCGCGCAGCGCGTGGAAGGCGACCAGCGCGTCGTCGGCGCCGATCTGCACCCACAGATCGCCCTCCGAGCGCTTCGGGTCGAGGGCGTCGGAGGAGAAGGCGGGCAGCGGGTCGAGCTGCGTCGGGCGTCGGGCGGCGAGACCGGTGCGGTCGAAGAAGGTGCGGCCGAAGCCGAAGGTGACCGTGAGGGACGACGGGCCGGCGTCCAGGGCGATGCCCGTGTCGTCGGTCGACGGCCTGCCCGCCATCAGCGCCTCGGCCGTGGCCGACCAGCGGCGCAGCAGCGCGGCGGCCTCCTTGCGACCCGCGCCCGGGACGAGGTCGAAGGCGACCAGATGGCCGCGGGCCTGAAGCGGAGTGGTGATCCCCGCTTGATGTTTCCCGTGAAACATCACCTCGGTCGCGCCGACCGTGGTGAGGGCGGGCGCACCGGAGGAGGGGGATGCGCCGTCGGACGTCGCCGCGGAGATGCCGACCCCGCCGGCCGCGCCGATCACCAGCCCGGCCGCGCCGGCCGCGCCGACGGTGCCGAGCACGCGCCGCCGGGAGATCTCCACGCTGTCGTCGCCCTCGGACCGGGTCTCTGTCTCTGTCTTGCTCACGGGGTCAGCCGATCTTCACGTTCTTCTCGATGGTGGTCTGGTCGATGTCGGAGGTGCGGATCGTCACCTGCATCAGCCACTCGCCCGGCATCGGGAGCTGGACGCCGCTCGCCGTCCAGTGTCCGGTCTGGATCCGGTCGGGCAGCACGGGCAGTGGGCCGACGTCCTTCTCCTTGAGGGTGAAGGCGAGCTTCACCTCGGGGACGTCGAGCGCCCGGCCGTTGGGCCGCAGCACGTACAGGTGCAGCGCGTTGGCTCCGGTCCGGCCCGGGTCCAGGGTGATCTGCACGGTGCCCTTGCCGTCGACGCCGCCGGTGTCGAAGGGCAGCCGCACGTCGATGGGGCGGTCGGGGACGGCGGCCGCGCCGGCCGGAGAGCCGACCCGGCCCGCCTCCACCTCCGTGCGGGCGGGCTCGGTGGAGGTCAGTACGGTCGTCACCGCGAGCAGGACGACGGCGACGGCGGCCTCCGTGAGCACGGAACGGCGCAGTCCGGCCCGCTCGGGGTCGGCGTCCCGCTCCTTCTTCCGCCGCGCGACGGCGACGGCGGCCCGCTGACGCGCGAGCTGCTCGGCCCGCTCGGGGTCGACGGCGTCCGCGGCCACGGGGGCCTCGGCCTCGGCCTCGGCCTCGGGCTCGCGCTCGGTCTCCGTCTCGGGCTCGCGCTCGGTCTCCGTCTCGGGCTCGCGCTCGGTCTCGGCCCCGGTCTCCGCCCGGGGCTCGGGCTCCGCCGCCTCCCCGAGCCGCCGCACCCAGCGCCGCGACACCCAGCCGATGCCCACGAGGACGGCGACCAGGCCGATCTTGACCAGGAGCAGTTGCCCGTACCGGGTGTCGGTCAGCGCGGACCAGGTGCCGACCTGCCGCCAGGACTGGTAGATCCCGGTGACCGCCAGGACGACCACCGAGCCGAACGCCAGCCTCGAGTAGCGCTCGACCGCCGACCGCTCCACCGGCGGGCCCCACTGGAGGGCGACGAGCAGGGCGGTCAGTCCGCCGAGCCAGGCCGCGACGGCCAGCAGGTGCAGGATGTCGACCGGCATGGCGATGCCCGGCTGGAGCCCGGTCGAGGCGTGCTCGGCGAGCGCCCACGTACCGGCGATGCCCGCGGCGACGACGCTGCCGCCGATGGCGAGCCCGAACGTGAGGTCCCGGTGCTCCTTCTCGTCCGACCGCCGGGCGTACGCGCCGAACAGCACGGCCACGAAGAGCGCCGCCGCGCCGAGCAGCAGCAGCCGTGAGGAGAGCGCGGCACCCGTCTTGGTCTCCAGGACGGCCCGCAGACCGCCCAGGTCGAGGACGTCCCCGAGCCGGCCCGTCCGGGTGTACGGGTGACGGAGCAGCAGCAGTGCGAGGGTGGCCGCGGTCAGCGCGAGCCAGCCCCGGACCACCAGCCGCTGCACCGGCCGCACGGCGGCCCCGCGCGGCCAGCAGACCAGGACGAAGGCGCCGCCGCCGACGAGGACGACGAAGGCAGCGTACGAGAGGTAGCGCGCGATCCCGTACAGCGCGCCGACAAGGCCGCCGCCCACGGCCGTGTCGGGCAGGGCGACGGCGGTCGTGGAGGGGGCGCCGATGGAGAAGGTGAAGGCTCCGGCGATGGGATGGCTGTCGGCGGATACGGTCTGCCAGGCCACGGTGTAGGTGCCGTCGGGCAGTCCGGGCCGCAGGGCCACCCCGTAGCGGACGATCGAGCCGCTGCACAGGTCGCGCATCTCGCCGGTGTCGACGCGCTTCCCCGCCGGGTCGAGGACCCGGATGGAGTCGTCGCTCATGGCGACCTGCTCCGAGAAGGTCAGGTTGACCTCCTTGGGGGCGGTGGCGACCACCGCCCCGTCCTGCGGGTCGCTGCCGGTCAGCGCCGCGTGCGCGGACGCGGGGCCCGCGGTGGCGAGCAGCGTCCCCAGGAGCGCGGCGGCGACGAGCAGCAGCCGGGCGAGGGCCGGCCCGAGGCGCGGGGCGATGGTCGTCATGGGTTCTGTCACTTCCTTGGGCGAGCTCAGTGCTGCTTCGGGTTGTGGTTGGGCGCCTCGACGGGAAGCTCGACCTTGATGGGGTCGGACTTCTCGAAGTGCAGCTCGACGGCGACCTTGTCGCCCTGCTTGGGCTTCTGCTTCAGGCCCATGAACATGATGTGGTTCCCGCCGCGTTCGAGCTTGAGCTCGCCGTTGGCCGGGATGTCGAAGGACTTCACCTGCCGCATCTTCTGGTCCTTCGTCTCGTGGATCTGGACGTCGTCCGAGATCGGGCTCGTGACGGAGGTGAGCTTGTCGGCGGTGGCGCTGTCGTTCGTGATGGTGAGGAAGCCGCCGGCCATGTCCATCACCGGCTGCGGCATGAACGCGCCGCTCACCTTGAGCTCGGGCTTGCCGTTCGAGGAGCTGTTCGAGGCGCCGCCCGACGAGCCGGCCGACGAGCCGTCCTCGGACGAGCAGCCGGTCAGCGCGAGCGCGGCGGCCAGGGCGACGGCGGCGGACAGGGCGGTGGTGCGGCGGGTCACGGGTTCTCCCCCTTGATGAGCTTCGGCAGGTCCTCGGCGTACTGCTCGGCGGTGGTGTCCTCGCCGTACAGGACATAGCCCTGGTCGGTCGTCGGCGAGAAGGCGATCACCTGGGCGCCGTGCATGGAGACGACGGAGCCGTCCTTCTCCTTCTTCGGCGGGTCGATGCCGATGCCGATGGAGCGGGCGCCGGCCTGGATCGCCGGGAAGTCGCCGGTGAGTCCGACGAAGGACGGGTCGCCGGCCGCCGGCAGCCACTTGCCGAGCTCGGCGGCGGTGTCCCGCTCCGGGTCGGTGGTGACGAAGACGACCTGGAGCTTGTCCTGGTCCGCCTTGGGGAGCTGCTTGCGCGCGATGGCGATGTTGCTCATGGTCAGCGGGCAGACGTCCGGGCAGTGCGTGTAGCCGAAGTAGATCAGCGTCGGCTTGCCCTTGGTGCGCTCGCGCAGGTCGTACTTCTGGCCCTTGGTGTCCGTGAGGACGAGGTCGGGCTTGGTGAAGGGCCGGTCGAGGACGGTGGCGGCCTTGGCGGGGTCGGTGCCGCCGGAGACCTCGGCGACGGGAGCGGTGCCGGTGCCGGGGGTCCGGTCGTCGCCGCCGCCGAGGCCGACGGTGGCCGTGATGCCGATCGCCGCGACGATCGCCACGGCGGCGACGATCAGCGGGGCACGGCGGCCGGGGCGGCCGCCGTCTTTCGTGGTGTCGGACATGGTGTTTCTTTCGGGTGAGGAGCGGAGGCCGTCAGGCCGAGCGGCGGCGCCCGGCGAGGACACCGAAGGCGATTCCGGCGAGGCCCACGAGGATGCCGACGACACCGAGCACGCGGGCGGCGGTGTCGGTCGAGCCGGCGTCCGCGGCCTCCTCGTGCCCGTCGCCCTTTCCGTCCTTCTCGCTCTTGTCGGCCTTGTCGGCCTGGTCGTCGCCGGTGGCGGGCGTGGCGGCGCCACCGTGGTGGTCGTCGGCCGCGGCGGACAGCTTCAGGACGGGGGCCGGGCTCTCGGGCTCGGCGGCGCCCTCCTTCGGCTCCTCGATCCAGCGGACGACCTCGTTGTTGTCGTAGGTCTGGATCGCCTTGAGCACGAGCCGGTCGGCGTCCTCCGGCAGCCTGCCGAGGGACAGCGGGAACTGCTGGAACTGGCCGGGGCCGATCTTCGAACCGTCCGCGGACCAGGTGACCTTGGCGACGGCCTCGTTGATCTTCTTGCCGTGGATCTCCAGCGGCTTGGCGAGCTTCGCCTTGGTGACCTCGACCTTCCAGCCGGGGACCGGCTGCGGCATCACGGACGCCAGCGGGTGCTCGGTCGGGAAGTTGATCTCGACCTTCACGGTGGAGGCGTTGTCGCGCTCGTTCGGCACCTTGACGTTGACGGTCGCGTAGCCGCCCTTGGCGGCCTCGCCCTGCGGCTGCACGCTCACGTGCGCGAAGGCGGTGCCGGACAGCAGCAGCGCGGAGGAGACGGCCACACCACCGGAGACGGCGGCGCGGGCGAGGAACGTACGGGACGGGTGCGTACGGAGAACGCTCATGGCAGAAGACACTCCAACTCCAAGGAGAGGTGCGGAAGACATCCGCCGGACAGAGATCCCTGGACGGGCGTCCGGAAGACGTCGAAAGGCGGGTGTGCGTTCCGCGCGCGGGCGCGGACGACCGCGGACCCACCCCTCGAGGAGCGGTCCGCGTCAGGCTGCGAGGACGCAGGAGGCGGCCGGCGGGCCGCGCCTGATCACCGTGTCCGCGAGCAGCACCGCGGCCACTGGCGGCGGTGAGGAGTCGAAGGCGGTACGGGCGGGGCCGCCCGGCCCGTCGGCCGGAACGCCCGGCAGACCGGCGAGCAGGGCCCGTACGAGGTGGAGCGCGGCGCGCAGGGACCGTACGAGCGCGCACTCGGCGAACTCGGTGGCGCCCTGCCCGGACAGGGCGACGAGCCGGCCGAGGGCGAGGTCGCCGCGCCGCAGCAGCCAGCCGGTGACGAGCGCGGCCAGCAGGTGGCCGAGCAGCATCGGCAGGCTGGGCACCAGTTCGGCGGTCCGCGCGGTCGCGCCCGCCGCGCCCGGCAGGCCGGTCATCCCGGCCAGGTGGTCATGGACCCCGGCCGCGGCCCCGGCCCCGGCCGCCGTGGGGGCGGTGGGGGCGAGGCCCGCGTCGCCGACGATCCGGGCCGCGTCGGCCGGGCTCAGGGCGGCGGTGCCGCGTCCGCACACCAGCTTGGCGGCGAGCCGGATCAGGGTCTCGTTCGTCCCGGGGCCGGCGACGAACCGGCGCTGCCCGAGCCCGAACAGGGCGTGCAGGGCGAGCTGACCGCCCGCCAGCGCGCCGACGACGGCGGGCAGCGAACGCTCCCGCCCGGCGAAGAGCACCGTGATCCCGAAGACGCCGAGGAAGCCGGCGACCAGCGACCACGCGGCGATCCCCGCGCACGAGGCCAGCGCGTGCCCGAGCCCGGACAGCACGACACAGACCGCGGTGAACACCGCGGCCCTCAGCATGCGTGGCGCGAGCGCGGGGGCAGACATGGCGGGCCCATCATCGCACCAGCCCCTGCCCCCGCACGCGGCAGGTCCGGAAGGTCACGCTTGGGCGCCTTCGGGGCGACATACACCCCACAGGCGGGCGACATACACCCCGCACGGGGCGAGTGCATCCGCCGAACGAGCGCACTTGCGGCTCCCCGGGGCTTACGAGTCACCCCGCACGGCAATACGTATCGGTATGTCGTGCCGCAGCATGTCGAGCCGCAGCCAGGAGGCTGAAGCATGAGCATCTGGTGGTCCCTGCATCTGCGGCGCGAGGCCGCGAGCGTCCCGCTCGCCCGGCGACTGCTGCTCGGCACGATGGAGACCGCCGGTGTCGATCCCGACGTGTCCTACGAGCTGTCGGTGGCCCTGACCGAGGCGTGCGCGAACGCCGTCGAGCACGGCGGCCGGGACGCCCAGGGCCGGGGCGCGGCCTCGGAGGCGTACCGCGTCACCGCCTACCTCGACGGCGAGACCTGCCGCATCGAGGTGGCCGACTCGGGCCCCGGCTTCTCCGGCACGGTGGTGGAGCGCCGTACGGCCGCGGCGGCGGCGGACGACGCCGAGCACGGCCGCGGCCTGCGGCTGATCGAGGAGCTGGCCGACCACGTCCACTTCGGCCGTACGGGCCGGGGCGGGGCGCTGGTCAGCTTCGACAAGATCATCAAGTGGCGCGCGGACGCCCCGCTCGCCCTGACGTGACGTACGGACCCCTGCGCCCTGACGTGACGTACGGACCCTGCGCCCTGACGTGACGTACGGACCCTGCGCCCTGAGCTGACGTGCGAGGCCCCCGCCGACGGACGGTCGGCGGGGGCCTCGGACGGCGGCGTCGTACGGCGCGCGGGTGGGATCAGCCCTTCAGGCCCGCCATCCACGCCTCGACCTCGTCGGAGCGGCGCGGCAGCGCCTCCGAGAGGTTCCGGTTGCCGTCCTCCGTGACGAGGATGTCGTCCTCGATCCGGACGCCGATGCCCCGGTACTCCTCCGGCACGGTCAGGTCGTCGGCCTGGAAGTAGAGCCCGGGCTCCACGGTCAGGCACATGCCCGGCTCCAGGGTGGTGTCGACGTACGCCTCGGTGCGCGCGGCGGCGCAGTCGTGGACGTCCATGCCGAGCATGTGGCCGGTGCCGTGCAGGGTCCAGCGGCGCTGCAGGCCGAGCTCCAGGACCCGGTCGACCGGGCCCTCGACCAGGCCCCACTCGACCAGCTTCTCGGCGAGCACGCGCTGCGCCGCGTCGTGGAAGTCGCGGTAGGCGGCGCCGGGCTTCACCGCGGCGATGCCGGCCTCCTGCGCCTCGTACACGGCGTCGTAGATCTTGCGCTGGACGTCCGTGAACCGGCCGTTGATCGGCAGGGTGCGGGTGACGTCGGCGGTGTAGAGCTCGGTGGTCTCCACGCCGGCGTCGAGCAGCAGCAGGTCGCCGGAGCGGACCGGGCCGTCGTTGCGGACCCAGTGGAGGGTGCAGGCGTGCGGGCCGGCGGCGGCGATGGTGCCGTAGCCGACGTCGTTGCCCTCGACCCGGGCGCGCAGGAAGAAGGTGCCCTCGATGTAGCGCTCGCTGGTCGCCTCGGCCTTGTCGAGGACCTTGACGACGTCCTCGAAGCCGCGGGCGGTGGAGTCGCACGCCTTCTGCAGCTCGGCGATCTCGAACGCGTCCTTCACGAGGCGGGCCTCGGAGAGGTAGACGCGCAGTTCCTCGTCGCGCTCGGCGGTGACCTTGTCGACGAGCGCGGCCTCGATGCCGGCGTCGTGGCCGCGGACGTTGCGGACCGGGCCGGTGGCCTCCTTCAGCCACGCGGGCAGCTCGCGGACGTCCTTCGCCGGGATGCCGAGCAGTTGCTCCGCCTCGGCGAGGGAGTGGCGGCGGCCGACCCACAGCTCGCCCATGCCGTCGAGCCAGAACTCGCCGTTCTCGCGGTCCGAGCGCGGCAGCAGGTAGATCGTGGCCTGGTGACCGCCGCCCTTGACCGGCTCGAGCACGAGCACGCCGTCGTGCGTCTGGTCACCGGTGAGGTACGCGTACTCGGTGGAGGCGCGGAAGCTGTACTCGGTGTCGTTCGACCGGGTCTTCAGGTTGCCGGCCGGGATCACCAGGCGCTCGCCCGGGAAGCGGGCGGACAGCGCGGCGCGCCGGGCGGCGGTGTGGGCGGCCTGGGCGATCGGCTCCAGGCCGTGCAGCTCGGTGTCGGCCCAGCCGGACCTCATGTTCTCGGCGAGCTCGTCGGAGACGCCCTGGTACAGGCCGTTCTTGCGCTGCTTGATCGGCTGCTCTTCGGATTCCTCCGGGGTCTCCGGGTTCTCCGGCGTGAGCTCCTCGGCCACGGGTCTGCCTCCTTGTGGGTACGACAGTGGTACGACACTGAACCATCACCATCGTACGGTCGTGCGGAAGGGTCCCAGAGGCGGAAGACCTCTTACCTGTGGGGCACCGGTGCGGGGCGGGGGCGGTGGTGGCCGTGCTCACCGCTCACTCGAAGCGTGCCGCGAGCAGGACCACGTCCTCCCCGTCGGCGGCGGGCGCGTCCAGGCCCTCCGGCAGCACGGTCCGCAGGACGTGGTCCGCGACGGCGCCCGGGTCGGCCCGGTCCGCCGCCGGCACGCTCGCCGCGGCGGCGTGCAGTCGTGCGAAGGCCCGGTCCATGGGATCGCCGGTCCGCCGGAGCAGCCCGTCGGTGTACAGCAGCACCGTTTCTCCGGGCGCGGGCGACAGCTCGACGCTGGGCGCCTCCCAGCAGGCCAGCATGCCGAGCGGGGCGGAGAGCGAGGTCTCCACGTACTCGGTGCGGTGCTCGCCGACGATCAGTGGAGGGGTGTGCCCGGCCCCGGCCAGGACGATCCGGCGCGCCTGCGGCTCGCAGTAGGCGAAGAGCGCGGTCGCCGAGCGGGCCGGTTCGGTGAGGCGGAGCAGCAGTTCCAGGTCGGAGAGGACGGCGACCGGGTCCTCGCCCTCCATCACGGCGTAGGCGCGCAGGGACGCCCGCAGCCGGCCCATGGCGGCCAGTGCGCTCGGCCCGCTGCCGCTGACCGAGCCGACGGCGAGACCGAGGGCGCCCTCCGGCAGCGGAAGGGCGTCGTACCAGTCGCCGCCGCCGCGCGGGCCGGTGCGGTGCCGGGCCGCGAGCTGTACGTCGGCGACCCGGGGCAGCCGACTGGGCAGCAGCTCCGCGGCCACGGTGGCGACCTGGGCGCGGGCGCGCTCGACCTCCAGGAGGCGGGCCAGGTGTTCGGTGGCGAACCTGCCGTAGAGGCCGACGAGGTGGCGCTGGCGTTCGGCGGGCTCGGCGGGCTCGTCGTACAGCCAGACGACGGCGCCGAGCTTCCCGGCCTCCTCGGTGGCGAGCGGCAGGGCGTAGCTGGCGGCGTAGCCGAGCCGGGCCGCGACCTCGCGGTGGCGCGGGTCGAGGTCCCGCTCGCCGCGCAGGTCGGGGATGGCGATGGGGCGCGGCAGGGTGCCTTCGGGCAACGGATCGAGACCGTCGAGGATGCGGCCGTACGAGGTGACGCTGCGGGGGACGGTCTCGATGGTGCCGAGCTCGGCGTGGGCGAGGCCGAGGCCGACGGTGGTGGCCGGGCCGAGGCCGTCGGCCGGTTCGAGGACGGCCATGCCGCGGCGGGCCCCGACGAGGGAGGCGCCGGCGCGCAGCACCTCGTGCAGGGCGTCGTCGAGGGCGGTGGTCCTGATCAGGGACTCGGTGTGTTCGTGGAGAAGGGTGAGATCGGAGACCCAGCCGGCGAGGCGGTCCTGGAGCGGCCCGCCCGGGGCCAGGTCTCCGGAGGGCAGCGGCGGGATGGGGGCGGCGGGCGCCGCAGTGTGCGGGGGAGAAGGAACAGTGGAATCGATTCCGGCCACTTTCGGCGCGCGAGGTGTAGTCATGGCACTCGGCTTTCCGACCTGCGCGTTTCATGCAATAGCATCGCAAACCCCCAAGTCATTCTGCGCCGCTATCCATCGATCCACATCTACACGCACATGTGGATCGATGTCCAGCATTGTCACCATGGGACTTCTGGTGTCCGTGAGATGTGACGAGAGGGTTGAAGAGTAGGGGAAGTTGGCCGAAAATTGCCCCCGGTGTGCACCATTTGCGGTCGACTGGCGTCGTTTGAAAGAGCGTCATTTCGAGCGTGACGGGTACGTAATCGGTGACGGGCAGGGGCAGTTGGACACGCCCCTGAATACGGACGCGGAACCCGGGCGTCCTCATCGCCGCAGGCAGCACCCCTACCCGAGTGGCGGGGAACGTGTTCCGGCAGGACCTCGGTCTGGAACGACCGCCAGGAACGACCGCCAGGAACGACGCCTGAGAAAGACCGACCGGAAAGACCGCCCGGACCGCCCGGAAAGATCGTTCGGATGGATCGCCCGGCAAGATCGCCGGAAAGATCGTCGGGAGAGATCGTCGGGAGCGCAGTCCGGCTCGGGCGCAGCTCGTACGCGCTGACGCGCGGTGATACGCACGGTGAAGACGCGTGCACGTGGTGTGATGCGAGACGACACGTGGTGCACGGGTGTGATGTGGATTCGGCGTTCAACGGAAAGGAACGAGCGCTCATGCGCGAGATCCTCGGAAGGCGACGCAGGCTCCGGTTCGGGCGCGGGAAGCGCGAGGCGGGCACGGAGGGCATGGAGAGCGCGAAGCACACGCAAGGCGACCAGGAGCCCCAGGGCGTGCGCGGTGCGCGCGGTGCGCGTGCCGAGCAGGGCGCACGCGAGGCGCCCGGCGCGCAGGACCTGCGGCGGACGGGCCGGGCCCCGCGCAGGCGGCGCGGTGACCGCGGAGCACGGGCCACCCCCGGCTCCGCCGACGCCGCGCTCCTGTACGCCACCGCCTGGGACTGGCCGGTGCTGCCCGGCGTGGGCCTGCGGACGACCGGATCGGTGACATCGAGCGGACCCGGGGCGGCGAGCGCATCGGGGACCGCGGGGGCCGAGGGCGTGGACCCGACGGACGGTCCGGCGGACGGTCCGGCGATCGGCCCAGTGGCCACCTCGCGGGTGCTGCGACTGCGGGCGGCCCTTGCGCGGAGCTCCGGATCATGGGCTGCCGGAACGTGGGGCCCCGGATCATGGGCTTCCGGATGGCTGAGGGCGGGCGCTTCGGCGACCGGATGGACGGGTGCGGGAGCTGCGGGGTCCGGGGTTACGGGCTCGGGGACCAGGGGCTCGGGGGCTGTGGGCGCCGGGTCTGCGGGATCCGGGGTTACGGGCTCGGGCTCGGGCTCGGCGGTCAGGGGGGCTGCGGGCGCCGGGGCCACGGGGTCCCGGTCTCAGGGGTCCGGCTCGGCGGCGGAGGTGCCCGTGGGCGCCGCCTCCCGCGCGGCCGCCGCCGCGAGCTGCGCCTGTCCCGACCCCGAGTGCGTGGTGCCCGGGGCCCACCCCTTCGACCCCGGCCTCCTCGCGGCCACCACCGACGCCCGCATGATCCGCTGGTGGTGGAGCAGCCGCCCCGAGGCACCGGTCCTGCTCGCCACCGGGGGCCGCGCCCCCTGCGCGGTGAGCCTGCCGGCCGTCGCCGGCGCCCGGGCGCTCGCCGCGCTCGACGCGCAGGGCATGCGGCTCGGCCCGGTCGTCGCCACGCCCACCCGCTGGGCGATCCTCGTCGCCCCGTACGACCTCGAACGGCTCGGGGACCTCCTCTACGCGAAGGACAGCGTGCCCAGCTCGCTGCGCTTCCACGGCGAGGGCGGCTATCTGCCGCTGCCGCCCCCGACCACCGGGACCGGTCAGGTCCGCTGGGAGCGGGCGCCGCTGGAGGGCTCCGCGCGGCCGTGGCTGCCGGACGTGGAGGCCGTGGTGGACGCGCTGGTCGAGGCGAGTTCGAGTACGCCGGGCGGCGGCAGCAGACTCGCGTACTGACGTCCTCCCGGCACCCGTTCACCCGAACGGGTGTGGAACGCCCCGACATCCAGGGGAAACGGCCGCGCGGCCGGCCGGGAGTCCGCCGGCCGCGGCTATCTTCGCCGGGAGGATCCGTACGGAGGATCCGAGGATCCGAGGATCCGTTCCGGAGAACCGGAGGACCGGAGAAGCGGGTGGGCCGACGTATGGGGCGCATGAGTCCGGCGAAGCTTCGTGGTCTGGGGCTCGGGGCCGCCGTGGTGATCGCCGTACTGGTACCGATCGCCGCGTCGGCCGGCCCCACCGCGGAACGGGCCGGGGAGTCGTCCGGTGCCTCAGGTGCTTCCGGTACGTCCGGCGCTTCCGGTGCCGCCGACGACGCGAAGCCGAAGGAACTGCTCTCGGATCTGGACCTCGGCGACCACCGTCCCGGCGACTCCCGCCCCGCCTCCCCCGCCTCCCCCGCCTCCCCGGCCGCCCCGGCTTTCCCGCCCTCCGCGGCTTCCGAGGGGGAGGCGCAGGCCGCTCCCCTTCCCTCCGCCACGCGCTGCGGACCGGAACTCGCCTCACCCGACGGCGTCGAGGCGCAGACCTGTGTGGTGACCGAGGGCGCCGACACCTGGGCGCGTACGTACTACCGGAACACGACGGGCCAGGAGCTCGACGCGGTCCTCACACTGATGGCCCCCGGCGGGCGGACCGTACAGGTGCGGTGCGCGGTCGAGGCGCGGGACGAACCGGGGACGTGCGAGACGCCGAGGGAACGCGGTCGCGGGGCCGCCGAGGCATATTCGGCCGTGTCGGAATTCGCCGGGGCGGGAGAGGACGGCGAGGCACCGCTGCTCCTGCGCTCGGGCAGCAACGCACCGGAGTCCGACGGCATTTGAGCCGCGCGCCGAGCGCCGCGGCCTTCCGGGAGCTTTCCCGGGCATGAGAAGACCCGGTCGCTGGCGACGGGGGATGCACCAGCGACCGGGCTTCAAGAACGGTAACAAGAGATCTGCCGTTCGCAAATTCGATCTCGGTTATTCGGACAGGGATTTAGCCCCTCGGACGAGGGGTTGTGGCGGACGTCACCGACTGGTCGGTCTGTCAGTCACCGATCCCGCCCGGGGTGTCAGCTCAGCGTCACCTGACGGTTGGTGAGACCGCCGCGCGCCCGGCGCTCCTCGGTGCTCAGCGGGGCGTCCGAGGCAAGGGCCGCGGCGAGCCGCTCGGCGAACTCGGCGGCGGGCTTCTCGCAGTCCTCCGCCGTCATCGTGGTCGGCAGGTCCCACACCGGAACCATGAGGCCGTGCGCCCGGAACGAGCCCACGAGGCGGGTGTCGGGGCCGAGCGAGGAGGTGCCGGCGGCCTGGAGCCGGGCCAGCGCGTCGAGCAGCTTCTCCTCGGGGTGCGGCATGACCCAGCGCAGGTGGTTCTTGTCCGGGGTCTCGCACCAGTACGCCGAGTCGACGCCGGCCAGCTTCACGGTGGGGATGGCGGCGGCGTTGGCGCGCTCCAGGGAGGCGGCGACCTCCGGGTTGGAATTGTCCGCCGACTCCGGAATCCAGAATTCGAAACCGGAGTGCACGTCCGGCGCAAAATCGCTGTCCAGGTCGAGCAGATCCTGAAGTCGCGGACCCTCCGCCGGTACGCGACGGGCGGCGACCGGCGTCCCGGGCTCGGCCACCAGGGCGCGCTCCAGGGTGTCGGCGAGGTCGCGGGCCAGGTCGCCGGACGAGGTGTCGTTCTGCAGCGCGATCAGCACGGAGCCGTCGTCGCGGCGCAGCGCGGGCCAGGCCATCGGCAGCACGGTCGCCAGCGTCACGGACGGCACGCCCTCGGGCAGCCCGCCCTTGAGGGTGAGCGGCGCGGTCGCGGCGGGGACCAGCTCGCGCAGCGCGACCCAGTCGCACTCGCCGGGCAGTCCCTCGAAGGGGCGCTGGACGAGCTCGGTCACGGCGTGCGCGGCGGCCCGGCCGTGACACGCCTTGTAACGGCGACCCGAACCGCAGGGGCAGGGCTCGCGCGCGCCGACGACCGGGATCTCCCCGTTCGTGACCTGTCCCTGGCCGGTCGTGCCGGCCTTGCCGGGCTTCGTCTGGGGGCGCTTCTTGGCCATGGTGTGGCTTTCTCCCGATCGCGGCGGTGCTGTGTCGGGCGCGAGCCTAGCCGTACGCGGTCCCGCATGCCGGGATGCCGGACGCCTTCCACCGGGCGGGCGACAAGGCCCGCCCGCCGGAACGGCCGTACGAACACCGGCTGTCGGTCACCGGGCCGGCTGTCGGATTCCGAACCGGCACCGGTGGTTGTCACCGGGCCGGCTGTCGGTCACCGGCACCGGCACCAGGGTCGCGGCCGGCACCGGGGTCGCGGCCGGCACCGGCACCAGGTCGGCTGTCGGTCACCGGCACCGGGGTCGCGGCCGGCACCGGGGTCGCGGCCGGAGCCGGAGCGGGGACCGCCACCGGGGCCGGGCCCCTGCCTAGGGGTGCGGCCCGGGCCTTGTGCCGGACCTCGGCCTCACTCCAGCTCGTCGTACGCGTCCAGGAAGTCGAGTCCGGAGCCGCCGCCGACCCGCGCCGCGAAGTCCTCGCGGCGGTGGCCCTCGGTGACCAGCACCCACACCGTGACCTCACCCGTCGCGCTGTCCCGTACGCCCCAGTCCTGGGCGAGCGCGCTGATGATGTTCAGCCCGCGGCCGCCGCGCGCGGTGACCGACGGGGTGGCCGGGACGGGCCGGGTGGGACCACCGCCGTCCGTCACCTCGACCCTCAGGCCACCGGCCTTGTCGATGCTCCACGCCGCACGGACGTCACCCTCGCCCACGTCCGCGTCGCGGCCCAGCGGTCTCCCGTGCCGACAGGCGTTGCTGAGCAGTTCCGAAAGGATCAGTACCGCGTCGTCGACGACCGATTCGGACATCCCGTTGCGGCTCAACTGCTCCCGCATCCGGTGTCGCGCCTCACCCACGCCCGCAGGGCCATGGGGAACGGCCATGCTCGACGACGTGGGCACCTCCTGTGCCACCACCAACGCCACCCCCGAGACCTCCTTTGCCCCACGCCACGTGGTGAATGCCCCAATGGCCTGGACCGGAAACCGGCCAGTCCGCCTCCGGTGACGCACTCGTGACGATCGAGTAGGTTCCGAACGCGCCGGTGCACTCCCCTCACCCGTGTGACGGATGGTGCACAAGGGACACCGCGGCCACAGGGTGCGGGTGCGGCGCGGCGGTGTGGCGCTTGAGGCGAGGCGGTCGCGGCGAGGCGGTGTGGCGCCTGCACGAGGCGGTGCGGCGGTGCGGCGAGGGGCCTCCGGGCTAGAGACGGCCGAGCTGGGACAGCACCTGCTTCGGCCGGTTCGTGATGATCGCGTCCACGCCGAGCCGCCGGCACAGCTCCACGTCCTCCGCCTCGTCCACGGTCCACACGTGCACCGGGTGACCGGCCTTCTGCAGGCGCAGGATCACGGCGGGGTTGTGGCGCACGATCCGGATCGACGGTCCCGCGATCCGCGCCCCGGCCGGCAGCCGTCCCTCGCGCAGCCGCGGGGTGACGAACTGGGAGAGGGAGACCGTGGGCATGGTCGGCGCGGCCACCGCGATCCGGTGGAGCGAGCGGGGCGAGAAGCTCATGACGCGTACGGGGGAGTCCTCGGGCGCGGCGGGTGCGGCGAGCCCGAAGCGGTCGAGCAACTGGAGCAGTTTCTCCTCGACCTGCCCGGCCCAGCGGGTGGGGTGTTTGGTCTCGATGGCCAGCTCGATGCGGCGGCCGGCGTCGGAGACCAGCTCCAGGAGCCGTTCGAGGGTGAGGACGGAGGTGGCTCCGGGGTCCCCCCAGTCGGGGCCCTCGCCGGCCTCCTCGCGTCCCTTCCAGGTGCCGAAGTCGAGCGCGGCGAGATCGGCGAGCTCGAGGGCGGAGACGGCGCCGCGGCCGTTGGAGGTGCGGTTGACGCGGCGGTCGTGGACGCAGACGAGGTGGCCGTCGGCGGTGAGCCGGACGTCGCACTCCAGGGCGTCGGCGCCGTCCTCGATGGCCTTCACGTAGGCGGCCAGCGTGTGTTCCGGGGCGTCCTCGGAGGCTCCGCGGTGGGCGACCACCTGGATGGGGAGGCGGTTCGGTTGCTGCGGTGCGTGGGTCACCGCGTCATGGTACGGGCGCCCGTTATGCCCTATGTAAACAATCGGGTGCGGACGCACAGCTCCGGCTTACAGTGGCCTGACGCGCTGTGGGAAAAGCTGACTGCAGCGACCGTGCGACGAGTGGACGTGGCCAGTGAACGAGGAGAGAGCTGTGAGCACCGAGAACGAGGGCGCGGCGGTTCCGGCGGACCGGAGCACCCCGTCCACCCCTCCCACGCCCCCCACGCCCCCCACGCCTCCGACTCCCCCGGCGGCCGAGCCCGCCGCCGAACCGGTGACGGCGGTCCAGGAGCCGGTGCCCGCCCCTGCCCCGACCCCCGCCCCGGCGGGCCCGGCTCCCGCCTCGGCCGGCGGCTGGCCGCCCGCCCCGCCCGTGACGCCGGCCTGGGCCGCGCCGGCCGCCCCCGAGGCGCCGCGCAAGCGCGGCGGCGGCCTGGTGGCGGCCGTCCTCGTCGCGGCCCTGGTCGCCGGCGGTGTCGGCGGCGGCGTCGGCTACTGGGCGGCGTCCGAGCGGGACGGCGGCACGACCAGTTCGACCACGGTCTCCGTGGGCGACTCCCCGGCCTCCTTCAAGCGCGACCCGGGCACCGTCGCCGCCGTCGCGGCCAAGGCCCTGCCCAGCGTCGTCACCATCCAGGCCAAGTCCGGAGCCGTGGAGGGCGAGGGCGGCACGGGCACCGGCTTCGTCTACGACAAGGAAGGCCACATCGTCACCAACAACCACGTGGTGGCGTCGGCGGCGGAGGGCGGCACGCTCTCCGTGACCTTCTCCAACGGCAAGGCGTACGACGCGGAGGTCATCGGCCGCGCCGAGGGCTACGACGTCGCCGTACTGAAGCTGAAGAACGCCCCGTCGAACCTCGCGCCGCTGCCCCTGGGCGACTCCGACAAGGTCGCCGTCGGCGACTCCACCATCGCGATCGGCGCGCCCTTCGGCCTGTCGAACACGGTCACCACCGGCATCATCAGCGCCAAGAACCGCCCGGTGGCCTCCGGCGACGGCTCCGGCGGCAAGAACTCGTACATGAGCGCCCTGCAGACCGACGCCTCGATCAACCCGGGCAACTCCGGCGGCCCGCTGCTCGACGCGCGCGGCGCGGTGATCGGCATCAACTCCGCGATCCAGTCGGCGGGCAGCGGCTTCGGCCAGTCCCAGGCCGGCTCCATCGGCCTCGGCTTCGCCATCCCGGTCAACCAGGCCAAGAACGTCGCCGAGCAGCTCATCAAGACGGGCAAGCCCGTCTACCCGGTCATCGGCGCCACGGTGAACATGCAGGACAAGGGCGAGGGCGCCACCATCGCCGACCAGGGCTCCGGTGGCACCCCCGCCATCGCCCCGAACGGCCCCGCGGCCAAGGCCGGCCTGCAGCCGGGCGACGTCATCACCGGCTTCGGCGACCGCCAGATCGACAGCGGCCCGACCCTGATCAGCGAGATCTGGACCCACAAGCCCGGCGACACCGTCAAGATCACCTACGAACGCGCCGGCAAGACCGCCACCACCACCGTCACCCTCGGCGAACGCACGGGCGACAACTGACGCCGACACGCACCTGTCGCCGGCGCCCCGCTCCGGGCGTCAGGCGGCGGGATCCCACACGCCGTCGAACAAGGCCAGCTCCAGCAGGTCCGCTTGCGCCTCGGGCGGCCACCCGATGCCCGCCTCCCTCAACTGCTGTGTGGCCGCGGCCATCCACCCCATGTACGTCTCGTAGCGATGAGGTGTCCAGCCACCGTCCGACCAGACCCAGCCCGCCACGTCGGCGGCGGAGTCCAGCCCCATGTCCCGCCCGACCCGCTGGGCATGGGCGCGCACGACACGGGCGACGCGCCGGTCCAGGATCAGCGCACGGGGTGAGCGCGGATCACCGGCCGTGAGGTCGAGGAAGTGGAGGGAGTCGAGGAAGTAGAGCAGCTTGGTGAAGAAGGCCGGGCCGAGGCCGCTCACCGCTCCGTACAGTGCGCGGTATCCGGCGACCGCTCCCTTCTCGCGAAGGGCCGCGCGTGCCTCGGCCACCGCGTCGCCGACGTGCGAGGCCGCCAAGATCTTCTTGAGCCGGTGCGGCCCGTATCCCGCCCTTCCCTGCCCCCACACATACGGCGCGACGAGCGCCTCGGACCATGCCTCGCGCCCGACCGCGTCCCGTACGGCGTCGACGACCTGGGACCGGCTGATCGCCATGACCTGGGCATGCTTCTGCCCCGCGAGTCGAGCGGGCCACGGTTCCACCCCGGTCCAGTGCGCGGGCACGTACGTCACGGAGTGGCCGCCGACGCCCGCCACGTAACGCGCCCCGGGCCCGGCCAACCAGCTCGCCACCGCCTCGACGGCGGAAGGCGGCAAGCGACGCCTCATCAGCTCGGCGTCGAGCGCATCCGCGTCATCCTGTCGTCCCATCGATAGGTCCCTCCCCCTCCCCGAGTGGACGGATCGACATGATGGCAGCGGTTCAGCCCTCGCAGGGCGGCTTTCGACGAAGCGGCACGCCGACCGGTCGTCGTCTCCGAACAGACGCCGACGCCCCGTGGCCGGCCTCCGGTCGCGCTGCCCTGCCCGAGCCGTCCAGCCGGTAGGCTGTAGCCGCTCCGCGCCGGTGAGGCGGGGCGTGGGTGGGTTGCCCGAGCGGCCTAAGGGAACGGTCTTGAAAACCGTCGAGGCAGCGATGTCTCCGTGGGTTCAAATCCCACACCCACCGCACGAACGAACGGCCCCTGACCAGGAACGACGGTCAGGGGCCGTCTGCTTGGCCGATCGCTTCGATCGTCTGGTTTTCCCGGTTGTTCCCTGTCCGGTCGGGCGCGGAAGAGGCACGCAGAACGCGCGGAAACGTGCTGCTCGCGGGTGGTCGTGGCGGTACCGTCGGCCTGATCACGGGAAGGGGGGGCTGTGTTGTACGCCCACGAGGTGATCCTGAACGAACTCGCACAGGGGCGCAGCCCCATGGCTGAGGGTGTCGAATGGTTCGAGGGCTTGCCGGAAGATGAGCAGCGCAAGGTCTTGCACACTCTGGTGCTGTTCTGCGGTCAGGCTCGCGCGAGAGAGGACGATGTGCCTGAGAGCATCGCGCGCTCTGGCATTCGTCCCACTCACACGCCTGCGGTGATGCTCATGAAGTGGCGCTTCGGGATGGAAAGCCTTCCGGCTTATGAACTCACGAAGTCATTCCGCCTGCTCGTTGCCCTCTTCAGCATCGCCGATACCCGTAGGCGGGAGTTGCACTGCGCCGGCGGATGCGGTCACGCGTGGCACAACTTGTCAGCTCAGCCGCAGGAGGGGGATGGGGCGTGAAGAACGAAGCTAAGGCACTCGCCGTGGGGTGGGGGTGCTGGCTGTTGCTGGGGTTCAAGGCCGCCCCTCACCGGCACAACACGGACATTGCCGATACGGCCTTCTTGGTCTTCTTCGGGCTGTCCACTCTCTTGGCGCTCGCCATGACCGTCCGCTTCCTGTACCGCCTCGTAACGACCCTGCGCCGGGCCTCGGAACCCCGTGCGGCGACGAGCGACCATGAGGAAACCGCCGCCGAATCGCCCTGATGCCGTGCTGTGTGACCGGACTCCGGGGTGGTTGTCAGTGGCCGTTGCTAGCGTCCGGTCCATCCAGCACTGCGGTGCGGGGAGGGGAGGGATGCACGTGGGCGCGTCGGGGTGGGACTACTCGGTGCCGTATCAGGAGGATCTCGGCGGAGCGTTCGGCGCGCTGCGGCGGAAGGTCTTCGAGGAGCGGGACTACTACTGGGCCCCGGGCGGCGACTGGCGGCCGGAGGAGGAGCGGCTGCCGTGGCCCGAGACCGAGGAGGAGCTGTGGGAGAACGAGATCGTGCAGCAGGCCGGGACGCACTCGATCCTCGACATCTTCCGGATCATCGCGCAGGACGAGGAGCCTGACTACGGCGCGATGAAGCAGGTGACCGAGGAGGAGGCGCTGCGGGTCCTGGGGACGAGGAAGCTCACGCGGGCGGATGTGCCACGGTTCGAGGAGTTCGACCAGTGGCGTTGGTACGGGCGGTGTGCCGTGCTCCATGACGACCGGGGGCGGGCCGAAGAGATTTATTTCTGGGGCTGCTCCGGCGACTGATTCGCCAGGGCGGCCGCGTCACCGTTGTCCCCGCCCCCGCCCCCGCCGCCGTCGTGCCCGTCTCGCCGTGCCCGCCTCGTCCAGGCCCGGGCCGGTCAGGCCGGGAGGCCCGGCGGTGGCGGGCGGGAGGTGATCGTGGCTGCGGAGGCCAGGGTGGCGTGGACCTCGGGTTCCGGGAGGCCCGTCGTGAGCGCCGCGGTGGTGAGGGCGGCGAGGAGAGGGGCTGGGGCGCCGTTCTCGTAGGCGCGGCAGGCGGCCCAGAAGAGGCGGGTGTTGCGCTGGCCGTGCGGGGAGGCGAGGACGAAGCGGATCAGGCCCTCGGCGGCGGCCGGGCCCGGTGGAGAGGGGTGGTCCGGGGCCGGGGGAGGCGGCGGCGGGGGCGGGGCGACGAGGGTGAGGAGCGCGGGCGGGCACGGCGCGGGGGCGAGGTCGGCCGAGCCCGCGGCCAGACGGTACGTGCCGCGCGAGGTGATCGAGCCGGGGCCGACCAGGTAGCCGCCGCAGCCCCGGATGTCGACGCCCGGGGCGAGGCGGCCCGCCGAGTTGGGCACCACGACGTCGGGCGGGCCGGTCAGCCACAGGTGCCGGCCGCCGCCGGGCGTGAGGACGGTGACCGTCGGCGGGACGGTGAACCCGTGCCGCCGGGCCAGATCCCGGAGCGCGGCCACCCCATCCGTACCGTCCGGCGTCTCGTCGTCGGCCTCCCGGACGTCGAGGTCCACGCCGATGAGCCGGTGCGGCGCCCGCCCGCACGCGATCCCGTAACCCGAGGCCCAAGGGGCCGCCGCGAAGAGGGCTCGTACGGCGGACGGGTCGGTCGTCGCGTCGTGGACACCGTGGCCCGGCAGACCGCATTCCCCGCGACAGGGCACATGGCGGCGTTCACCCCGGTGCGGGGAGCGCAGGGCCGGCAGTTTGCTGCGGGACAGCGGAATGACGGGGAGCCCGCGCTCCGCCGCGGCCAGGGCGTGGGCGAGGGCCAGGGCGTGGTTCAGGGCGGCGGTCTGCCGGGCAGAAGCGGCCATGGATTCATTTTCGTACACAAGTTCGAGTAAAGGAAGGGGGTGGTGGTTCTTCGTCGCTGCCCTGCTCCTCGCCGCCGCGCAGGCCGCGCCCGTCTCCGCGGCGAACCTTCCCTTGGTGCGGCCGATCCCGGCGACGTGCAGCGACCTTGACAGGTCTCCCGTACCTGACGGACAGTCAGAAACCTTGTACGGGTGGAAGAAGCCACGACGGGAGGCGTCGCCGTGCACCTCGCCCCGACCGAACGGCACCTGTACCTGCGCGCCGAGCTCCGCGCGTACTTCCGTGCCCTGATGCCCGACGGACCGCCGCCCGCCACCGACGCCGCCGCCCAGCGGGCGCTGCTGCGCCGCATCGGCGGCGACGGCATGCTGGGGCTCGGCTGGCCGGAGGCGTACGGGGGCCGGGGTCGCGGGGCCGACGAGCAGTTCATCTTCTTCGACGAGGCATACCGCGCCGGCGCACCGATCTCCATGGTCACCCTCAACACCGTCGGCCCGACCCTGATGACGTACGGCACCGACGAGCAGAAGGCGTACTTCCTGCCCCGCATCCTCGCCGGTGAGGCCGTCTTCGCCATCGGCTACAGCGAGCCCGAGGCCGGTACGGACCTCGCCTCCCTCCGCACCCGGGCGGTGCGCGACGGCGACTCCTGGGTCGTCGACGGGCAGAAGATCTTCACCTCCAACGCGCAGAACGCCGACTGGATCTGGCTGGCCTGCCGCACCGACCCCGACGCGCCCCCGCACCGGGGCATCTCCATCGTCCTCGTCCCCACCGACGCGCCGGGCTTCTCCTGGACCCCGATCGAGACCGTCGGCGGGCTCACCACCACCGCGACCTACTACGACGGGATCCGCGTCCCCGCCGGGAACCTGGTCGGGGAGGAGAACGGCGGCTGGGGGCTCATCACCAGCCAGCTCAACCACGAGCGGGTCGCGCTCGCCGCGATCGGCATGCAGGCCGAGGACTTCTACGCGGCGGCCCTCCGCCACGCCCGTACACCCGATCCGGTGACGGGAAAGCGCCGGATTGACGAGCCGTGGATCCGGATCCGGGCCGCCGAGGCACATGCACGGCTGGCGGCAACGCGCCTGCTCAACTGGCGTTTGGTGGGGGATGTGGGGGCGGGTGGACCGGCCCCCGGCGACGCGAGCGGAGTGAAGTTCGCGGGAACCGAATCGGCGGTGGAGGTGTACCGAATGTGTCAGGAGATCGCGGGCGGGGCCGGACTGGTCCGAGCGGGGTCGCCGGGAGCGTTCGACGGCGGCGAGCTCGAGCGGATGAACCGGGCCGCCCAGATCAACACCTTCGGGGGAGGGGTGAGCGAGGTGCAACGCGAGATCGTCGCGACGATGCGGCTCGGGATGAAGGGGACGAAGGGGCCGAAGGGGAGGAGGCGCCGATGAGCGCCACGGAGGGGAGGGGGTGGAGCGAACAGAGGGGGCGGCTGGCACGGAGGGACCTGGAGGAGCGGGACCTGGAGGAGCGGGACCTCTCCGCGGAGCCGGGCGTCTCCAAAGAACAGGGCCTTTCGGAGGAGCACGGACCCTCCCAGGAGCACGGCCTCTCCGAGGAGCGGGATCTCCTCCACGAGCGGCTGAAGGCGTACGAGGGCCAGGCCGCCGTCACCGCCGGCGTGGGCAAGGACCTCGTCAACGAGCCCATGATCCGGCACTGGTGCGAGGCCATGGGCGACACCAACCCCGCCTACCGGGGGCCGGACGCGATCGCTCCGCCGACCATGCTCCAGGCGTGGACGATGGGCGGCCTGTCCGGTCATATGGACCGCTCGGGGGCGTACGAGGAGCTGTCCGCCCTCCTCGACGGCGCCGGGTACACCTCGGTCGTCGCCACCGACTGCGAGCAGGAGTATCTGCGGCCCCTGCGCCCCGGGGACGCGATCACCTTCGACGCCGTCATCGAGTCCGTGTCGCCGCGCAAGACCACCAGGCTCGGCACCGGTCACTTCGTCACCACCCGCATGGACGTCCGGGCCGGCGGGGAGCTCGCCGGCACGCACCGCTTCCGCATCCTCAAATACGCGCCGGCCGCCCGCCCCGCCGCACCGGCCGCGGACCCGGCACCCACCCCACCCGCCCGGGCCAGGCGGCCGCGGCCCGTCGTCAACCGCGACACCGCGGGCTTCTGGGAGGGCGTGGCGGAGCACCGGCTGCTGATCCAGCGGTGCGGCGACTGCGCGACCCTCCGGTTCCCCTGGCTGCCGGGATGCAACGCCTGCGGGGCCCGCCGTTGGGACACGGTCGAGGCGAGCGGCGAGGGGACCGTCTACTCGTACGTGGTGATGCACCACCCGCCCTTCCCGGCCTTCGACCCGCCCTACGCGGTGGGGCTGATCGAGCTGGCCGAGGGCGTGCGGATGGTCAGCAACGTGGTGGGGGTGCCGTACGACAAGGTGCGGATCGGGATGCCGGTCCGGCTGGAGTTCCTCCGGGTGGACGACGACCTTGAACTCCCCGTCTTCCGGGCGGAAGGGCAGGAAGGGCAGGACGACTGACATGGACTTCACGCCCACGGAGGAGCAGCAGGCCGCCCGGGAACTGGCCGCCCGCATCTTCGGCGACCTCGCCACGCACGAGCGGCTCGCCGCCGCCGGCACGGGTACGGATGCCGAGCTGTGGAAGGCCCTGTGCGCGGCGGGCCTGCCGGAGGCCGTCGAGGAGACCGGACTGCTCGGCCTCGTCCTGCTCGCGGAGGAGCAGGGGCGCACGACGGCGCAGGTCCCGTTCACGGCGAGCATGGCGTACGGACTCCTCGCCGTCGCCCGGCACGGTACGGAGGAGCAGCGCGCCCGGCTGCTGCCGGGGCTCCGCGACGGCACGACGGTGATGACGGGCGCCTTCCCCGCCGCCGAGGGAGCGGCCGCGGTCCGGGCCTCGGCGATACGGGCGGGGGCCGGCGGCCTGGCGAGGGCCGACGCCCGGGCGGGGGACGGGGACGCGTCGGTACGGGCGGGGGCCGACGCCCGGGCGGGGCGCGGGGACGGGGCGCTGCCGGACTCGGCGGTACGGGCCGGGGCGCGGGGACGGGGGCGGCTGACCGGCACCGTCGCGTGGGTGCCCTGGCTGCGGGACGCCACCCATGTGCTCGTGCCGGACGAGGAGCGCCGCCTGTGGCTGGTGCGCAGGGAGGACGCGGGGCCGGTGGAGGCCGTGGAGCTCACGGCGCCCTGGTCCGCGGGGCGGCTCGTCCTCGACGGGACACCGGCGGAGCCCCTCGGCGGCCCGGGGCCCGAGGCGTACGAGGAGGTGCTGGCCGCCGCGCGGATCGCCTTCGCCGGGCTGCAGGCCGGGGTCTGCGCCGGCTCGCTGGCCAGGGCGGTCGCGTACACCTCGGAGCGTGAGCAGTTCGGGCGCCCCCTGTCCTCGAACCAGGCGGTCCAGCTTCGGGCCGCCGACGCCTACATGGACACGGAGTCCATCCGGCTCACCGCCTACGAGGCCGCCTGGCGGTACGACCGGGCACTGCCCTGCGCCGAGCACGCCCTGACGGCAGCCTGGTGGGCCTCCGAGGCGGGCAAGCGGGTCGTGCACGCCGGGCAGCACCTGCACGGCGGCATGGGCGCCGACCTGGACCATCCCGTCCACCGGCACTTCCTCTGGGGACGGCAGCTCGACGCGTATCTGGGCTGCGGCACCGAACTCCTCGCCGAACTGGGCGACCTGCTCGCGAAAGGACAGCCCGCGTGAAACCCACGAAGCCCGTGCCGCAGTCCATGGACCCCACGGCCCCCACGGACCACCCCGTGGACCCCACGGATCCCATGAACCCCCAGAAGCCTATGAATCCCATGACGCTCATGGACCCCATGACGCCCGTGAAGCCAGGGGACGAGCTGGCGCCGCTCACGATCCCCATCACCCGCACCCTGATCGTCGCCGGAGCCGTCGCCTCCCGCGACTACCAGGACGTGCACCACGACGCCGAGCGGGCCCGGGAGAAGGGCTCACCGGACATCTTCATGAACATCCTCACCACCAACGGTCTCGTCGGCCGCTACATCACCGACCGCCTCGGCCCGGCCGCCGTCCTCCGCAAGGTCGCCATCCGGCTCGGCGCGCCCAACTACCCGGGCGACACGATGACGTTGACGGGAACGGTCGCGGAGGTCGACGGCCGCACGGTCCGGGTGCGGGTGACCGGCGCCAACGGCCTCGGCCACCACGTGACCGGCACGGTCACCGTCGACCTGCCGGGGGAGGGCGAGCGATGAGCGTCCGCACCCGCGACACGCTCGGCGGCCGGGCGGCGATCGCCGGGATCGGCGCCACCGAGTTCTCCAAGGACTCGGGCCGCAGCGAGCTCACCCTCGCCGTGGAGGCCGTGCAGGCGGCGCTCGACGACGCCGGGCTCGTCCCCGGCGATGTCGACGGCCTGGTCACCTTCACCATGGACACCAGCCCCGAGATCACCGTCGCCCAAGCGGCCGGCATCGGTGAGCTGTCCTTCTTCTCCCGGGTCCACTACGGCGGGGGCGCCGCCTGTGCCACCGTCCAGCAGGCTGCCCTCGCCGTCGCCGCCGGGGTCGCGGAAGTCGTCGTCTGCTACCGGGCGTTCAACGAGCGATCCGGTCGCCGCTTCGGCTCCGGCGTGCAGCACCGGGAGCCCTCCGCGGAGGGCGCGGCCCTCGGCTGGCAGTTGCCCTTCGGGCTGCTCACCCCGGCCTCCTGGGTCGCCATGATCGCCCAGCGCTATCTCCACACCTACGGGCTCACCCCGGACGCCTTCGGGCATGTCGCCGTCACCGACCGCCGCCACGCGGCCACCAACCCCGCCGCGTACTTCCACGGCAAGCCGATCACCCTCGCCGACCACGCCGCCTCCCGCTGGATCGCCGAGCCGCTGCGGCTGCTCGACTGCTGCCAGGAGACCGACGGCGGCCAGGCCGTGGTCGTCACCTCCGCCGAACGCGCCCGCGACCTGCGCCACCCGCCCGCCGTGATCGTGGCCGCCGCCCAGGGCGCCGGACGCAACCAGGAGGCGATGACCAGCTTCTACCGGGACGGGCTGACCGGGCTGCCGGAGATGGGCGTGGTGGCCCGGCAGTTGTGGCGGAGCTCCGGGCTCGGGCCCGGGGACATCGACGTGGGCATCCTCTACGACCACTTCACCCCCTTCGTACTGATGCAACTGGAGGAGTTCGGCTTCTGCGGGCCGGGCGAGGCGGCCGACTTCGTGGCGGCGGACGCGCTGCCGCTGAACACCCACGGGGGCCAGTTGGGTGAGGCGTATCTGCACGGGATGAACGGGATCGCGGAGGCGGTCCGGCAACTGCGCGGCACGTCCGTGAACCAGATACCCGGGGCGGCCCGGACGCTGGTCACGGCGGGCACCGGGGTCCCCACCTCCGGACTGATCCTGGGCACGGACGCCTGACGCCCCGCGGGCTGCCCCGGCGGGCTGCGAACGGCGGCGTCCCGGCGGGCTGCCCGGGGGCTCCCTGGAGCTGCGCGGGGCGCCGGGGCCCCTCGGGACCCTGAGGTCCGCGCCTCCCGGCTCCACCTACAGGAGGTGCGGCAGGGCCTACCCCTACAACCTGAGAGGGAGTGCGGTTCGGGACCTGGGGCCGATCCCCGGGGTGGCCGCCCGCTCATAGCGTGGAGCCATGACTCCGCCGCCCCCTGGCCCCGTCTGCACCGGCGCCTCGACCGTCGCCGGCCGCCCGGCCACCGGACGCCCCGAGACCGGCCCCGCGCCCGGCTCCGCCGCCGGCCTCGCGACCCGCCCCACGCCCCGTACGGCGCCCCATTCCATGCCCCGTACGGCGACCCGTACCGCCCCGCGTCCCACGCCCCGGTCCGCGAAAGGCGCCGCGAACGGCACCGCGAACGGCGGCACCGCGACCACCACCACCGCGGCGCCGCATGCCGCGTACCCCTCGTTCACCTCGTACGTGCGGGCCCGCGGGCCCGTGCTCCTGCGCACCGCTCGCTCGCTGACCGCGAACCCGTCGGACGCGGAGGACCTGCTTCAGACGGCGCTCGCCAAGACCTTCGTCGCCTGGGAGCGCATCGAGGACCACCGGGCCCTGGACGGTTACGTGCGCCGGGCGCTGCTCAACACCCGGACGTCGCAGTGGCGCAAGCGCAAGGTCGACGAGTTCGCCTGCGAGGAGCTGCCGGAGCCCACCGGGGTCGCGGAGTCGGACCCGGCGGAGCGGCAGGTGCTGCACGACGCGATGTGGCGTGCGGTGATGAAGCTCCCCGACCGGCAGCGGGCGATGGTCGTCCTCCGGTACTACGAGGACCTGAGCGAGGCGCAGACCGCCGAGGTGCTCGGTGTCTCCGTGGGCACGGTCAAGAGCGCCGTCTCCCGCGCCCTGGGCAAGCTCCGCGAGGACCCGGAGCTGTCGCCCGTACGGTAGGACCCTCCCGGACTCAAAGGGGCCACGTACGGTAGGACCCTCCCGGACTCCAGGGGCCACGGGGGTTACCGACAGTTCCCCCGGCCGTGCCAGCAATCACTGGCAATTTCCCTACTCTCGGGTAGTGACATACCGCTCGGTACGTGCGCAGAATCTCCCCACCCCCACATCACCTACTGCCGCGTAGCGCCCACCGGGAGGACGCCGTGCTGAGCACCATGCAGGACGTACCACTGACCGTCACCCGCATTCTCGAGCACGGGATGCGGATCCACGGGAAGTCCACGATCACCACCTGGACCGGAGAGGCCGAGCCGCAGCGCCGCACCTTCGCGGAGACCGGTGCCCGCGCCGGACAACTGGCCCACGCCCTGCGCGACGAACTCGGGGTCACCGCCGGCGAGCGGGTCGCCACCCTCATGTGGAACAACGCGGAGCACGTCGAGGCGTACTTCGCGATCCCCGCCATGGGCGCGGTCATCCACACCCTCAACCTCCGTCTGCCCGCCGAGCAGCTCGCCTGGATCGTCAACCACGCCGCCGACCGGGTCGTCATCGTCAACGGCTCCCTCCTCCCGCTTCTCGCCCCGCTGCTGCCGCACCTCCCGACCGTCGAGCACGTCGTCGTGACGGGCCCCGGCGACCGTTCCGCCCTCGACGGCGTGGCCCCGCGCGTGCACGACTACGAGGAGCTGATCGCCGGCCGCCCCACCGCGTACGCCTGGCCGGAGCTGGACGAGCGCGCCGCCGCCGCCATGTGCTACACCTCCGGCACCACCGGCGACCCCAAGGGCGTCGTCTACTCCCACCGCTCCATCTACCTGCACTCGATGCAGGTCAACATGGCCGAGTCGATGGGCCTGACCGACAGGGACACGACCCTGGTCGTCGTACCGCAGTTCCACGTACTGGCCTGGGGGCTTCCGCACGCCACCTACATGACCGGCATCAACATGCTCATGCCGGACCGTTTCCTCCAGCCGGCCCCGCTCGCCGAGATGATCGAGCGCGAGAAGCCGACCCACGCCGCCGCCGTCCCCACCATCTGGCAGGGCCTGCTCGCCGAGGTCACCGCCCGCCCCCGCGATCTGTCCTCCATGGCCCAGGTCACCATCGGCGGCGCCGCCTGCCCGCCCTCCCTCATGGAGGCGTACGACAAGCTGGGCGTCCGCCTCTGCCACGCCTGGGGCATGACCGAGACCTCCCCCCTGGGCACCATGGCCCACCCGCCGGCCGGCCTGACCGCCGAGGAGGAGTGGCCGTACCGCGTCACCCAGGGCCGCTTCCCGGCCGGCGTCGAGGGCCGTTTGGTCGGCCCCGGCGGCGAGATCCTGCCCTGGGACGGCGAGTCCGCGGGCGAGCTCGAGGTCCGCGGCAACTGGATAGCCGGCGCCTACTACGGCGGCGCCGAGGGCGAACCGTTCCGGCCCGAGGACAAGTTCAGCGCGGACGGCTGGCTCAAGACCGGCGACGTCGGCGTCATCAGCGCCGACGGCTACCTCACCCTCACCGACCGCGCCAAGGACGTCATCAAGTCCGGCGGCGAGTGGATCTCCTCCGTCGAGCTGGAGAACGCGCTCATGGGCCACCCGGCCGTCGCCGAGGCCGCCGTCGTCGCCGTCCCGGACGAGAAGTGGGGCGAGCGCCCGCTGGCGACCGTCGTCCTCAAGGAGGGCACGAGCGCGGACTACGAGGAGCTGCGCGCCTTCCTCGCCGGCGAGGGCGGCATCGCCAAGTGGCAGCTCCCGGAGCGCTGGGCGATCGTGCCGGCCGTCCCGAAGACGAGCGTCGGGAAGTTCGACAAGAAGGTGATCCGCAAGCAGTACGCGGACGGCGAGCTGGACGTGACGCAGCTCTAGCGATCCGCAGCGGGGGCCGTGTGTCGCGTGTACGGGGAGGGTGGCGGGAGCCCGCGGCCCTCCCCGTACACCTGCGTGTCCGTCCGTACGGCGACGAGCCGGTCGCGGGTGGCCGGTCGCCGGTCGCCTGTCGCGGCTCGCCGCCCGCCGACCACCGCCCGCCGCCGCCGCCCGCCGACCACCGCCCGCTGGCCGCCACCGCCGACCACCGTCCGCCGCCCGCCACCGCCGACCACCGTCCGCCGCCCGCCGGTCTCGCTAGTTGGTGCCGATCTTGGCGAGCAGGTCGACGATCCGGGCCTGCACCTCGGCGCTGGTCGACCGCTCGGCGAGGAACAGCACCGTCTCGCCCGAGGAGAGCGAGGGCAGTTCGGTCTCGTCGAGGTCGGCGGAGGTGTAGACGACGAGCGGGGTGCGGTTCAACTGGCCGTTGGCGCGCAGCCAGTCGATGATCCCGGCCCGGCGACGGCGCACCTGCATCAGGTCCATCACCACCAGGTTCGGCCGCATCTGCGCGGCCAGCGTGACCGCCTCCGTGTCGGTCGCCGCCCGCGCCACCTGCATCCCGCGCCGCTCCAGCGTCGCCGCGAGCGCCTGCGCGATGTCGTCGCTCTCCTCGATCAGCAGCACGCGCGACGGGTGCTGCTCGCTGTCGCGCGGCGCCAGCGCCTTGAGCAGGACGGCGGGATCGGCGCCGTACGCCGCCTCCCGGGTCGCCTGCCCGAGCCCGGCCGCGAGCAGCACCGGCACCTCGGCGGCGACGGCCGCCTGGCGCAGCGACTGCAGCGCGGTACGGGTGATGGGACCGGTCAGCGGGTCGACGAAGAGCGCGGCGGGGAAGGCGGCGATCTGCGCGTCGACCTCTTCGCGGGAGTGCACGATCACCGGGCGGTAGCCGCGGTCGCTCAGCGCCTGCTGCGTGGCGACGTCCGGGGCGGGCCAGACGAGCAGTCGGCGTGGGTTGTCCAGCGGCTCCGGCGGCAGCTCGTCGTCGACGGGCTGCGGCAGCGGCTGGTTCGACACCTCCACGGCGCCACCGGGGCCGTCCAGCGGCTCCGGCCCCTCCGCCGAACCCTCGGCGGGCGCCCCTATGGCGTAGGCACGGCCCTCGGGCGCGGGCGTCGGGGTGAGCTTGGGCCCGGATGCCGCTGCCGGCGTCGTCGCGGACGTGGGCGCCGGTGTGGGTGTCGGTGTCGGTGTCGGTTGCGGTGTCGGTACGGATGCCGGTGCCGGCGTGGCCGTGCCCGGGGCCGGCGTGGCCGTGGCGTCCGTCGTACGGGTCTCCTCGGCGGGGTTGCCGAGTTTGCGCCGTCGCCCGGAGGGAGCGGCGGGCGGCGGCGTGGGCGTCGCGGGCTGCGGGCCTCGCTGCGGGCCGAGCTGAGAGCCGGGCGGGGCCGTCTGGGGTCCCTGGACCGAGGGCGGCTGGGCCGAGGGCCGGCCGGTGGGCTGGGCGGGCGGCGGGACGAAGGGCACGCCCTGGCCGAGCGTACGGACGCTGAACGCCCGCCCCTGCGTGGAGTCCTTCGGCGCGGGCCCGGTCGACGGACCGGCCACCGGGGTCTCCGGCGGAAGCGGTACGGAGCCGGTGCCGGTCCCGGTGGTGGTGGCCGCGGGCGCGGGCATGGGGGTGGCCGTGGGCAGGGGCCGGGCGGGGAGCGGGTGGGCCTGCGGCGGCGCGTGCTCGTCCTCCGGCAGCGCCCGTACGGCCCCGTGGTCCGGACCGGCGGCCTGGTCGGCGTCGCGGTCGGCGTCGGCCGGCGGCAGCGCGAACGGCGTCCGGGGTCCCGCCTCGGCCGCGGCGGCCCGCTCCTGCGCGGCCGCCAGGGCACGCCGCCGGCGCCCGGTCGGCTGCTGCGCGGGCGGCTCCGGCGACGCGACGGCGGGCAGCGCGAGCGCCGACGCGGGGGCGGCCTCGACGGGCACGCCCTGCGGCGGAACGGTGTCCCCGAGCGCCGGACGCCCCTGGGCGCTCTCGGCGGCGGTCACGACGGAGCCCTCGGCGGGCCGGCCACGGCGCCTGCCGGTGCCGGAAGACGCCGCCGACCCGCGGACGTTCTGGGCGGGAATCAGGTCGGCAGGGGTCCCGGGGCCGACGGGGGTTCCAGGGGCGGCCCCGGGGGCGACCGTCGCCCCAGCAGCCCCAGCAGCCCCAGCAGCCCCAGCAGCCCCAGCAGCCCCAGCAATCCCGGGTGTGCCGGCAGTCCCGGGGGCGACCGGGGTCCCAGAGGCCCCGGGAGCGCCCGGCGTCCCCGTAGTCCCAGGCGCACCCGGCATCCCCGCAGCACCCGGCATCGCAGCAGCCCCGGGCACCCCCGGAGCCCCCGCGGCACCTGTCATCTCCTGCGCGCCCGGCGCACCCGGCACCCCGGGCGCCCCCGGCATCCCCGGCGTACCACCGGCGGGCGTGTCGTCCGCGCGGCCGCGGCCGCGACGGCGACCGGTCGGCTCGGGCAGGGCGCCGGCCTCCGGGGTCAGCGGGCTGTCCAGGAAGGCGTCCGTGGAGGCCCGGCGGGCGCGCCGCCGCCCCCCGCCGCCGGTCACGTTGTCGCCGTGGGGCGCGTGGTCACCCTCCGACGCGTGGCCGCCGTGGGACGCGTGTTCGCCGCCGGTCGCGTGGTCACCCTCGGCCGGGGCGGCGCCCCCCTCGGCCGGGTGCGCCGGGGCGGCGGGCGAGACCTGCGCGGGAAGGGCGGGACGTACGGGACGGGCCGGCGCGCCCCGGGTCGCCTCGGGGAGCTGCGGCTGCTCGGGCGCGGCGACGGTCCCGCGCCCGGCGCCGAGCGGCACCTCCACCACGTAGGCGCTGCCGGTCGTGCCCGGCACCTCGTGGGTCTGCACGACGCCGCCGTGCGCGGCGACGATGCCGCGCACGATGGGCTGATGGACGGGGTCGCCACCCGCGTACGGGCCGCGGACCTCGATCCGTACGACATCACCGCGCTGCGCGGCGGCGACGACGATCGTCGTGTCACCGGCCCCGCCCACGCCGCCGGCCTGCGCGGCCCTGCTGCTCTTGCCGGTCGCGTCGACGCCGGCGACGTCCGCCACGAGGTGCGCGAGGGCGGTCGTGAGCCGCGCGGTGTCCACCTCGGCCTCGATCGGCGGCGCGTGCACGGCGAACTGGGCCCGCCCGGGCCCGATCAGCTCCACGGCCCCGTCGATGCCGGCCGTCACGACCGCGTCGAGGAGCACCACGCCCCGGTCGAGGGACTCCGTGCCCGCGTCGAGCCGCTGGTAGCCGAGGACGTTGTCGACGAGGGTGGTCATCCGGGCGTAGCCGGCGGCCAGGTGGTGCAGGAGCTGGTTGGCCTCGGGCCAGAGCTGGCCGGCGTCGTCGGCGGCGAGGGTGGCGAGCTCGGTGCGCAGCTCCTCCAGGGGCCCGCGCAGCGACCCGCCGAGGACGGCCGTCAGTTGCTCGTGCCGGGCGGAGAGCGCGGCGTACCGCTCCTTCTCCTCCGCCAGCTCGGCCGCCCGCCGCTCCAGCTCGGCGGCGTGCCGCTCGGCCAGGTCGGCGAGTTCCGCCGTGTGCCGCTCGGCCAGGGCGGCGAGCTCGGCGGCGTGCTGCTCGGTGAGCTGCTGGTACGGCCTGCGGTCGGTGAAGGTCATGACGGCGCCGACGAGCTGGTCCCCGTCCCGTACGGGCGCGGTGGTCAGGTCGACCGGTACCGGGTCGCCGTTCTTCGCCCACAGCACCTGGCCGCGGACCCGGTGCTTGCGGCCCGACTTGAGGGTGTCGGCGAGCGGGGACTCCTCGTACGGGAAGGGCTCGCCGTCGGCGCGCTTGGCGAGGATCAGCGGGTGCAGCTCGGCGCCGCCGAGCTCGGTGGCCCGGTAGCCGAGGACCTGGGCGAAGGCGGGGTTGACGAGGACGACCCGGCCGTCGGTGTCGGTGCCGACGACGCCCTCGGACGCGGCGCGCAGGATCATCTCGGTCTGGCGCTGGGAGCGGGCGAGTTCCGCCTCGGTGTCGAGGGTGCCGGTGAGGTCCCGTACGACCAGCATGAGCAGCTCGTCGCCGGTGTAGCCGCTGTACGAGTCGTACGCCTCGCGCCCGTCCTCCAGGCTGGCGCTGGTCACCTCGACCGGGAACTCGCTGCCGTCCGTGCGGCGGGCCATCATCCGGGTCGGGCGGGTGCGGCCCCGGTCGTCGGCGGCCTCGGGGCGGCGCATCGAACCGGGGATCAGGCGCGAGTCGAAGTCCGGCAGCAGGTCGAGCAGCCCGCGGCCGACGAGGGCGGTGCCGGGCGTCTCGAACATGCCGAGGGCGATGGTGTTGGCGTTGACGACGGTGCCGTTGCAGTTGACGAGCACGAGGCCGTCGGGGAGCGCGTCGAGTATGGCTGCGAGGCGAGCAGCGCCTCGGGATGGCCTGCTGCTCACGAGACGCTTCCTCCCTGAAACCACTGCATGTGCCTGCAGCCCTTGCCTAGTGGCCGGCCGGCCCCATCTTGCCCCTCGGCCCGCGGCCTGTCACGGAGGGAGTCTAAGGGAGGGAGGGGCTCCGCCTCTGGACATGGGGTGGGGGTTCTGTGCTCAGCCCTTGACGCGGGGGAGGACGGGCCGGAGGTTCTCCCAGCGGTCGATCTCGCAGCCGTCGGCCCGCGAGAAGTGGGCGTCGATCGTGCGGCCCCGCCAGCTTCCGGTGATGTGCGCGGTGGCCGGCCCGCCGTGCTGCTGCGTGCACATCCGGTCCTCCGGCACGGGCGCGAAGGGGTTCTCGCCGGCCTGGGCGAACTGGTCGAGCCGCTTGCATGCCTTCTCGGCGACGGGGTGCGTCCCGCCGGGCGTGCCGCCGCACTCCAGCTCGAACGTGCCGTCGGCGTCGGCGTGCCCGCTGCGCTCGATGCTCACGGTGAGCGTGTCGGGGGAGGAGAGGAGGGGCAGCGGGGGGAGCGGTCCGAACACGCCGGCGGCGCCGGCGGGGGTGGCGGTGGCGGGGAGGGCGGTCGCGAAGGAGGTGACGGTCGCGAAGGTCGCGAGGAGGAGGGGACGCAGCATTCGGACTCCTGGGCGGGGCGGCGGAGGACGGCGGACGGGGCGTTCTTCCCTCCCTAACGCTCCGGGCGGCGCTCCGTTGCGCAACCGGGATGCGCCGGGCGAGGGCTTTGCCCTGGGCCCCCGGTGGCTAGTACGGTGAAAGCGATTGGTGGCACCCGGCTCGTCTGTGTCATCATCTGCACGCACCACTCGCGTACGCGCGGGGTGCATGGAGGCGTCGCCTAGTCCGGTCTATGGCGCCGCACTGCTAATGCGGTTTGGGCCTTAAAGCCCATCGAGGGTTCAAATCCCTCCGCCTCCGCCACCACGAAGCCCCGGTCCCCTGGACCGGGGCTTCAACCGTTCCCGGCCCGGCCGCGCCGGCCACTCGGGGCCATCGCCCCCACCGCGTGTGACCCCGGTCTCATTTCGCTCATTCCGGCCACTCCACCACCCCCCGGCGGCACCCGCCGGGCTGGCGCCCGTCTTGATCGACTCGGGCGTTTTCGCAGGTCACAAGGGGTGTGGCCAATGGATTTCACATGACGGCGGCAGTCATGTAATGTTCTTCCTGTCGCCGCGAGCGGGCCGAAAGGTCGGGGAGCGGAGACGAAAACCAAAGACAAGCACTCGTAGCTTAACGGATAGAGCATCTGACTACGGATCAGAAGGTTGCAGGTTCGAATCCTGCCGAGTGCACACAGGTGAGAGGCCCGGACGAGAGTCCGGGCCTCTTGCGTTTTTGGGTTGTACAGCAGCGAAGTACAGCGACCGTGCTGATCACCTTCGGACAGCCTGCCGGTCGCATCCGGAGCGCTTGGGAGGCAGCGGGCGGGGAACGCGACCGACGCTCACCGACCCCCGACACGGCCCGACCGAGGTTCTCGCGATGCGGCTCTCGGAGGCATTGGGCGGCCCGTCCCTCCTCTCTGGGAGCCGCGGGGCGAGCTCCTCATCAAGACACCCGCCGCGCACAGCGCGGCGCGCGCGGCCCGGCACCCGGGCCTGCGCTCCTGCCTACGCCCACCCCAGCCCGGCCGCCGCCCGCACGCCTGACAACTCGGGTTGATGGGCGACGAACTCACGATGTGGCCAAGGCGGTACGCCGGTGCGGCTCAAGGCGATGCCTCCGGCGGGGGCGCTCCGGCTCCGGGATGGAAGGGGGCCGTACGCGGGTGCCGGCCGGTGGTGCGTGGCGGTGGGGGAACTCCCGTCCCGCCTGCCATCGACCCAGGCGGAGCCGAGCAGACACGGCACCGGGCGTCCAGGTCGTTCGTAAAGTGGCGTGCTCCACCTGGACGCCCGGCACCGCGCCTGCTCCACGGTGTGTGGGTCGACGCAGGCGGAACGGGAGTGGGGGGTTAGGTTGCTGGCGACCCGTTCAAGCATCCGCTCTGCGGCCCCGCCCAACGGCTCGCCCGAGGATCTAGTCGAATATCTCCGCCGCGTAATCCTCGGGGATTTCCCCCTCGGCAAGCGACGTCAGGATGGAGAACGACTGCAGGAGAGGGTTATTGAAACGGTAGGTGTACCGGCGTTCCGTACCCTCTCGGCGGAGAACGCAGCCGCGATCGATCTCTGTGAAGGCTTTGAGATGGGTGGCGAATGCGGGGATCTCGTACGGGCGCCCCATGATCTTAGTCATCGGCTCCCGAACTGCGCTGGCAGTGAACTGCCCGAGTCGATTCTTCTCCGCCAAAGCGCATGCCGCTAGTACACGAGAGAAGAGAGTGCCAGGGCGAGGACTCTGGATTGCCATCTGGTATTCCCGCACCAAGGAGTGCTTCTCGATAGCTTGATTGATTGCCGCGCTCACATCACCCTTGGTGACGATTAGACGATCATCGGCGACAGCATTCTGACCCGCATAGAGGCTCAAGAGGTGAACGTAGTGAGGGAACCCCTCGGAGAGTCGACTGATACGCTGTCGAGCTACATCTTCGATCTCCATTCCCACCGCCTTGAGGCCAGTATCTACAATGTCCGCCAATTCCGGCTGGGACATTCTAGGCATTCGAACTTCTTGAACTGCTCGCTGAATCGACTGGTGCTCCCCGAACAACTGGTCAATGGAGTCTGCAACACCTACAACCACGAGCTTCGTTGGCACCAGATGATCGGAAAGGCTCTTAATTAGGTCTGCCATGAGCGAGAGGGACTCGTCATCTTCGACTCGATCGTATTCGTCCAGGATTACCACGATTGGCTTCGGGAATCGCTGGAGTTGGACACGCACACTGTCAGGGTCGGGAGTTCCATGGTCCCAAGAGTCAGGGACGTCTTGCCCGGCTGCTTCGAGAACCTTTACCCAGACGGTTCGAAAGGTATCTTGTGTGCTGCAGTTAATTCGCACGGCGTTTCCGAAGTCCGGGGAGACGGGCTCCAGGATCTCCTGCAGAATATTTGCCAAGGAAGTCTTGCCGACCCCCCGCTCTCCATAGAGCATCACGTGGCGCCCAGGCTGTGCAATCGCCGTGGTTACTTCGAGAATCTGCTCAACACGGCCAGCAAAGAAGCTTCGACTTGCCACCGGGGCGCTGGGAGTGAAAACCTGCGCCAACTTGAAGAAGCGCTGCATTTTCGGCGTGTCCTTGACCATGCCGTCCACCCCAATCTAGATCGCCAACTGCGGATCTATTGAAGCATCAACGTCTCGCTCCTGCCCCTAGTTTCCCCGAACTAGAGCGCGACGCTGCTTCGACGTGACTGCGCCACCTCGCGCCGCTGAACAGACCCTGGAGTGGCCCCTTAACAGCCCAACAGAGTCGGAAGAGTGCGAACGGCCGGCGCTGGCAGGGCGCTCTTGGCCATCGGCGGAGCCTGACCGTCGGTTGGGTCCCGGGCTCACACCTGGCCGTCCCCGGACAAAGCCAGGGATGCAGATGCACCACAGAGTTGGACACTTCGGATGCCGAGCGTGCGCAGGTGGACGCTGTTCCGAGGCACTGGCAGCCAGCGGGGCCATGACCGTGCCATATCCGTGCCGGACCGTGCGTGAACCATGGGGAACGGGGGGAGTGTTCGGCACTGGAGTGTCGATCAGCTCTTGCAGCGTCTGCACAGGTCAGGCGCAGGACCGCCCTCCCGCTCTCTAAAGCGGTGGCTTCTTGGCAACCGGCGGCAGGGGCCAGCTAACGCCGGCGACCAGCGCGCTGCCGTCCTCGGTGAGGAAGAGCAGGGTGAATCGTGTCCGATTCTCAGGGTCAATCAGTGCGGTGCGCACAGGCCGGCCATGTTCCCTGATGAGCTGCACTGCTCGCTCCAGGCCAGGAGGTTCGAATCCGTGCATCCGCATGCGTTGCAGTCGGCGCTCGAAGACTCCGGCATGCGCACCAATGGGTTGCACCCGCTCTTCCACCGAGTAGGGCGCGCCGCGGCGGAGGGCGGCCAGTGCTGTCACGGACGCCTCGTCATCGCCGATCAACAGCGATTCCAGCACATGCCGTTCCATGGTCACCCCCGTTCGGATCGTGCGGTAAAGCAGCCAATACCGCAACCCTCATAAGCGTCATCGCTGGAGCTATGGGCCAGGAGTTCGGATCCTGACGAGTGCGCTCAGGGGCAGCAGTTGGCGGCGGTGGCCGTGTGGATGTCGTGGACGGTGGGGGTGGGGAGGCGGGCGACGGTGATCATGCCGGTGGTGGAGTCCGGGGAGACCTTGCCGGTCATTTGGAGGTCGGCTTGTTCCTCGGGTGAGACGTCCTCGGCGAGGGACTCGAAGAGGTAGTCGCCGCCCTCTTCGGAGTACACGAGAGCCCATATGTGGGCCAGTGCCCCGCTGTTCAGGCGTACGTGCCAGTGGGAGGGCGCGATGGGGATGCGCATGGCCGAACTGTAAGTCCGGGCGCGGGTGGCGGGACGATGGGGGGATGACGGTGACGATCTGGGTCGATGACTGGCAGATGCAGTGCTGCGGGCAGAGCTTCGCGCCGGGGGATGTCGTGTCGTGGAATCTGGTGGAGGTCGATCCGGAGGACTACGCCGACATCGTCGGTGACGAGCGGGCCGCGGGGATCGACTTCCGCGAGGAGCATCACGGGGATGCGCAGGGGGCGCAGGAGCGGTTGGAGGTGCTGGCGGTCGCCGAGGTCCACTGCCGTTACGGGGCGGACGCCGGGCCGCACCCCGTGCCCGGAACTGCCGTGCTGGTGCCGGTGGAGAAGGCCGACGGGTGGGCGAAGGCGCGGCCGGGCGTTTGCTTCTCGGGGTATCTGGTGACCGCCCGGCGGGTGGCGGAGGAGGAGGAAGGGCCTGCGGCCCGCGGGCGGTGACGCGGGGCCGGCGGGGTAGGGGCTCAGTCGGGATCCGGGGTGGGGAGGGGAGGTTCGGCGCAGAGGGTGTCGATCGCGGCGTTCTCGGCGGGGGTGAGCTGGGTGTCCAGGGCGACGCTGAGGACGTGGCGGGCGTGGGACAGGCGGCGGGTGACGTCGTGGGTGAGGACGAACTCGCCGATCGTGCGCGCGTCGGCGGTGCCCGAGGCCATCCGGGAGCCGAGGCGGTCGAGGGAGACCACGAACGCGTCCAGGTCGCGCAGGACGGCGACGGCCTCGTCGAGGGGAAGACGGAGCTCGCGGCCGGACAGGTCCATCGTCAGCCGAGGAGGGGGACGAAGCCGCCGCGGGACGTGCCCGGACGGGTGAGGGCGGGGAGGTCCAAGTGGGGCGGGAGCGGGGTCGGGAGGGAGACGACGATGGCGCCGCCGGCGCGTTCGGCGTCCTCGCACCAGTCCGCCAGGTCGCCGTCGCCGAGGACCGGGGCGGCCAGGGCCGGGATCATGGTGCCGTGGTCGCCGGGCCCGTCCACCACGCACAGTGTGAGCCTCGGGACGATGCCCCAGCCCTCGCAGACCGGCACCTCACCGTCGGCGGACGCGGAGGCGGGCGCGGGCAGCTCGGGCAGGGCCGGCAGCGCCGGCAGGGCGTCGTGGATCGGCGCCTCGGTCAGCACGAGGACGGGCGTGGCGGCCCGTACGAAGACGGTGTTCTCGGGGTTCTGCAGCACCGGATCACTGTCCCAGATGGCGTACGCTGCCCTGGCCCCGGGTGCTCGCAAGTTTGGGGACATGGACCGGTGGCCGTGCCGGCGGGCCCCCGCCTCGTGCGGGGCCGCCGTGAGGCGGGCGGCCACCGGTTCCGCAGGGCGCACGCGCCGCAGCCGATAGCGTCCGGCGGCATGTACGTCTGGTACGCCGCCTACGGCTCCAACGCCGACGGCGCACGGCTCGCGCACTACCTCCTCAAGTGCCGCGAACCGGCCGCGCCCCTCGCCTCGCGGGCCGTCGAGCTCCCCGGCGCCGTCTACTTCGCCACCGAGTCGCCCGTCTGGGGCGGCGGACGCGGCTTCTACGATCCGGAGGCGCACGGCACCGTCTACGCGCGGGCGCATCTCATCACCGCCGGGCAGTTCTCCGACATCGCCGCCCAGGAGATGTACCGCCTCCCGGGCACCGCCCTCGCGCGGGACCGGGAGACGGAGCTCAAGCTGGCCGAGGCCGTCGCCCGCGGGCGGGTCAGGCTGGGTCCCGGGCGGTACGAGACGGTGGTCTGCGCCGGGGACATCGACGGCGTCCCGCTGCTCACCCTCACCGCGCCCTGGGCCCTGGGCGAGGTGGAACTCCGGGAGCCCTCCGAGGCGTACGTGCGGCGCATCGCCGCCGGTCTGCACGCCTCCGGGGCCTGGGCGCCCGAGGAGATCGCCGCCTATCTGGCCGGCTGCCCGGGAGCGGCCGGACGCTTCACCGCCGACGACGTCCTCACCCTCCTCGCCCGGGGACCGGGCCGTCTCCCACCCACACCTTCGGGTGAACCGAACTGATTTCCATGTCAGTTGAATATGCCCTCGGCCTAACGTGCGGGTGGAGGTGATGTCCGATGAACGCCGTCGACGCCATCGACATCGACGACTTCGTGTACGCCGCCACCGGAGCGCGGCTGCGGAGGCTCACGCTGCCGGACGGATCGCACTGGTTCCCCGCCGTGGACGTGGCCCGTCAGCTCGGTCACGCCAGCGCGCGGCAGGCCCTCCGCGCGCACGTCGCGGACGCCCTGCACACGACGCTCGGCGAGCTCCCCCTCGACCTCGACCACGACGTCGACCATGACGTCGACCACGACCGGCAGCGGGGCGAGCGCCACCACCAGGACGACCCCGACCAGGCCCTCCGCAGAACGAAGACCCGCCCCCGCGGCCTCAAGAAGTCGACGCGGCTCGTCTGCCTCGAAGGGCTCGTCCAGCTCGTCAACGCCTCCAGGAAGGCACAGGCCGCGCCCTTCAAGGCATGGGTCGCCCGGCTCGTCGCCGAAGTACAGCGCGACGGGTCCTACGGTCTCGAACCGTCCCCCGTGCCCACGGCCGGTTTCGTCCTGCCGCAGCCGCTCCTCGACGCCCTCGTACGGCTGGAGGAGTGCAGCGAGCGACTGGACGAGGAGAGCGAGCGCCTCGAACTGCTGCGGCAGGCCGGGCGTGACCTCCACCGGATCGCCGCGTCGCTGGAACGGCTCTCCGTCCCCGCCCAGCGCTCGCTCCCCGCCCAGCACGCACTCCTCGAGAAGGGCTCCGAGGACCGGAGTGGAAGCGCGGCCCCGAGCGGGAGCGCGGACCGGAGCGGGAGCGCGGACCGAAACGGGAGTGCGGACCGGCCGGGGCCCGGGACCGCCCTCACGCCCCAGCAACTCGTCGACTCCTGGCGCGCCCGGAACGTCGTCGTGAGCGCCGACGTCCACGCCGTCGCCTCCTACCTCGCACCCGCGCTCGTCCGCGGTGGCGTCCGTTACCGCCTGGAGGACGTGGCCCGCCGCACCGGACTCACGGCCGAGCGCGTCCGCGACTGCGTCCGCGTCCTCGTCGACCACGGCTGCATGCGCCGCGCCGGAGGCCCTGGTTCCGGTTCCGGTGACGGCATCGACGGCACCGACGGCATCGACGGCGGTCTGCTGTACGTCCTGCCCTGACGACCGCCCCCACCCTCGGCCCCGCCCCCACCCCCACCCCCGCCCCCCTGTCAGTGCCCTGCACGACACTGGACCCATGGTGTGGCGGAGCGGCGGGATCTCGTGGCGGGGCGGGGTGCCCGGGCTGCGGTGGGAAGGGGGCCGGGTCAGTGAGCTGACCTGGGGGCGGGACATCGCCTTCCGGGCCGTCGGCGAGCGGCGGTGCGTCGGGGCCCGGGGGAATCCCTGCCCCCTGGCGGCTCCCGTGCCCGGGCGCGGCACCGGCGGTCGGTGCGCCGACTGCACGCGGCTCGACCGGGCGCACTCCGTGGCGGCCGACACCCTCGCCGACGACCCCCGGCCGTACCGCGTCTATCTCGCCTGGTTCGGGCCCGGGATGGTGAAGGTCGGGATCACCGCCGAGCGGCGCGGCGACGCGCGCCTGCTCGAACAGGGCGCGGTCGCCTTCACCTGGCTGGGGCGTGGGCCGCTGATGGCCGCGCGGCGGACCGAGGAGGTGCTGCGGCACGCCCTCGCCGTGCCCGACCGCATCCCGTACGCGCGCAAGCGGGCCGTCCGGCACCTGCTGCCGCCGGCCGAGGAGCGGGCGGGCGAGGTCACGGAGCTGTACGGGCGGGCCGTCGGCGTCGGCGTCGGGGCCGAGACCCTGGAGGCGCTGCCCTGCCGCGTCCACGACCACGGGGAGGTCTTCGGGATCGCCGGCCTCCCCCCGTACGACGGGAGCGTCGTCGAGCTCGTCGCCGGCGGGGTCGTGGCCGGGCGACTGCTCGCCGCCGCCGGGCCCGATCTGCATCTTCTCGACCGGAGCGGGCGCCATCTCGCCCTCGACACCCGGCTCATGAGCGGCTGGGCCCTGGAGGCCGCGCCACCGGACCAGGCCCTCACCGTGCCGGTGAGCTGCGAGGACGGGCACGGGCAGGAGCAGCTCTTCTGAGGCGCCGCGCGGCGACGCGGTGACCCACAGCTCCTCCGCGCAGACAGCTCTGCCGAAGCCCGCCCGAAGCCCTGCCGGAGCATGGCCGAAGCCCTGCCGAAGCTCTGCCCAAGCACGGCCGAAGCCCGGCCGAAGCCCGCCCGAAGCTCCGCCGAAGCGCTGAACCGTAAAGTCTTGGATCCCTTCCGGCGGCATCCATGGACAGCCCCCGCCGGCCCGCCGCAGGGTGATCACATGACCCAGAACCTCGTGGGCGGCCTCGAACCGCCTTACTACACCGCTGTCTTCACCTCGATCCGGCCCGACGCCCCCGAGGGTTACGCCGAGACCGCCGCCAAGCTGAACGAGCTCGTCCGGGACATCCCCGGCTTCCTGGGCTACGAGGCGGCCCGCACCCCCGGCGGCATCGGCATCACCGTCGCCTACTTCCGCGACCTCGACGGGATCGCCCACTGGCAGCACCACCCCGAGCACATGGCCGCCAAGCGGTACGGCCGGGAGCACTGGTACGAGAGCTACCGCGTCCACATCGGCAAGGTCGAGCGGACCTACGGCTTCGACCGCGCAGGCCGTCACGACCGGGACCTGGTCGATGACCGCGACTGAGGTACGGCAGTGGGCCGGCCGTCTCGGCCTCCCCGGGCTCGTCGACGTCCACACCCACTTCATGCCCCGCAGCGTCCTCGACAAGGTGTGGGCCTACTTCGACGCCGTCGGGCCCCTCACCGGTCTCGAGTGGCCCATCACCTACCGCGAGGAGGAGGACCGCCGGGTCGCGCTGCTCCGGGAGTTCGGGGTGCGGGCCTTCACCTCGATGCTCTACCCGCACAAGCCGGCCATGGCGGCCTGGCTCAACGACTGGGCCGCCGACTTCGCCGGCCGGACGCCCGACTGCCTGCACACCGCCACCCTGTTCCCCGAGCCCGGCGCCCCCGGTTACGTCCGGCAGGCCCTGGAGCGCGGCGCCCGGGTCTTCAAGGTGCACCTTCAGGTCGGCGGCTTCGACCCCAACGACCCGCTCCTCGACGAGGTGTGGGGCCTCCTCGCCGAGGCGGGGACCCCGATCGTGATCCACTGCGGATCCGGGCCGGCTCCCGGCGCGTACACCGGACCCGGGCACGTCGGACGGCTGCTCGCCCGGTACCCCCGGCTGCGGCTGGTCGTCGCGCACATGGGCATGCCCGAGTACGCGGACTTCCTGGACCTCGCCGAGCGGTACGAGGCCGTCCACCTCGACACCACCATGGCCTTCACCGACTTCAGCGAGCGGCTCGCGCCCTTCCCGCCCGGTGAGCTCAAGCGGCTGCAGGGGCTCGGCGACCGGATCCTGCTCGGTTCCGACTTCCCCAACATCCCCTATCCGTACGTCCACCAGCTCCACGCCCTCGAACGGCTCGGGCTCGGCGACGACTGGCTGCGGGCCGTCTGCCACGACAACGGCGCCCGGCTGTTCCACCTCTGAGGACGCGAAGCCGGCGGCGGCTTCCGGCTTTCTCAGGGAATTCACAGACAAGCGAAAGACGTGTCTCAGGGCGGCCCGGGACCGTGACGGTCATGACAGCGACCACCCCCGCCCCCCGCTCGCGCACCGCTCTGTTCCGGCCCGACGGCTCCGCCGTCCGCGTGCTCGTCGTCGACGACGAGGCATCCCTCGCCGAGTTGCTGTCGACGGCCCTGCGCTACGAGGGCTGGCAGGTGCACAGCGCGGGCGACGGGGCCGGGGCGGTGCGGACGGCCCGTGCGTTCCGGCCCGATGTCGTCGTGCTCGACATGATGCTGCCGGACATGGACGGGCTCGCCGTCCTCGGGCGGCTGCGGCGCGAGCTGCCCGAGGTGCCGGTGCTGTTCCTGACCGCGAAGGACGCCGTCGAGGACCGGATCGCCGGACTCACGGCGGGCGGCGACGACCACGTCACCAAGCCCTTCGGCCTGGAGGAGGTCGTGGCCCGGCTGCGCGGACTCATCCGCCGGTCGGGGGCCGCGCAGGCGCGCGGCGGCGAGTCGCTGCTCACGGTCGGGGACCTCACCCTGGACGAGGACAGCCACGAGGTGACCCGGGGCGGCGAGTCCGTCCACCTCACCGCCACCGAGTTCGAGCTGCTGCGCTTCCTCATGCGCAATCCGCGCCGGGTGCTCAGCAAGGCGCAGATCCTGGACCGCGTGTGGTCGTACGACTTCGGCGGCAAGGCCAATGTCGTCGAGCTCTACATCTCCTACCTGCGCCGGAAGATCGACGCCGGCCGCAGCCCGATGATCCACACCCGCCGTGGCGCCGGCTATCTGATCAAGCCGGGGGAGTAGCCGGGCGGACCTCCGCGTGAGGGGACGGCTTATCGCTATACAGCGTAAGAGAGATTCCTATACGGTGTACGAGTTCGCGCCTCGTACACCGTAGAGGAGTTGCCCATGACGGCCACCGGCGGTCACCCGCAGCGCTGGCTGATCCTCGGCGTCATCTGTCTCGCCCAGCTCACCGTGCTGCTCGACAACACCGTGCTCAGCGTCGCCATCCCCTCGCTGACCACCGAACTCCACGCCTCCACCAGCGACATCCAGTGGATGATCAACGCCTATTCGCTGGTCCAGTCCGGCCTGCTGCTCACCGCGGGCAACGCGGCGGACCGCTACGGCCGCAAGAAGATGCTGGCCATCGGCCTCGCCCTGTTCGGCATCGGCTCGCTGACCGCCGGCCTCGCCGAGTCCTCCGCGCAGTTGATCGCCGCCCGCGCGGGCATGGGCGTCGGCGGCGCGCTGCTGATGACCACGACCCTCGCCGTCGTCATGCAGATCTTCGACGACTCCGAGCGGGTCAAGGCCATCGCGCTGTGGGCCACCGTCGGCTCGCTCGGCTTCGCCGCCGGCCCGCTGATCGGCGGCGCGATCCTCAACCACTTCTGGTGGGGGATGATCTTCCTCATCAACATCCCGGTGGCGCTCATCGGCCTGATCGCCGTCCTCAAGCTCGTCCCCGAGTCGAAGAACCCGCAGGGCGAGCGCCCCGACCTGGTCGGCGCCCTGCTCTCCACCATCGGCATGACCGCCGCCGTGTACGCGATCATCACCGGCCCCGAGCACGGCTGGACCTCCGCCGAGGTGCTGGTCCCGGCCGCGATCGGCGTCGTCGTGCTGGCCGCCTTCGCCGCCTGGGAGCTGCGCGTCCCGTATCCGATGCTCGACATGCACTTCTTCCGCAACCAGAAGTTCGTGGGCGCGGTCGCCGGCGCGATCCTGGTCATGTTCGGCATGGGCGGCTCGCTCTTCCTGCTCACCCAGCACCTCCAGTTCGTCCTCGGGTACGAGCCGCTGGAAGCCGGCCTGCGGATGGCGCCGCTCGCGCTGACGGTCGTGGCGCTCAACCTCACCGGTGTCGGCCCGCGGATCGTGATGAAGCTCGGCACGCCGCTCACCGTCACGGTCGGCATGACGCTGGTGGCGGGCGGGCTCGGCTCGATCGCCCTGATCGGCGGCGGCACCGACGGCACGTACTGGGGCATGCTGCTCGGCCTGGTGCTCATGGGCACCGGTCTCGCCGTCTCCAACCCGGCCATGGCCAACGCGATCATGAGCGCGATCCCGCCGGAGAAGGCCGGCGTCGGCGCGGGCGTCAACGGCACCCTCGCCGAGTTCGGCAACGGCCTCGGTGTCGCCGTCCTCGGCGCCGTCCTCAACGCCCGCTTCGCCGCCCTCGTCACCGTCACCGCGACCTCGCTGCCCGCGGCCCTCGCGGCGGCCGGCAGCGAGAGCGAGCGCGCGGCGATCTCCGACGCCTTCGCCTCCGGCCTCCAGGTCAGCCAGGTGGTCGGCGCGATCGCCGTCTTCGCCGGCGGTCTGGTCGCGGCGGCCCTGCTGAAGCGGGCCGAGCGCGCCGAGGCCAAGGACGCCGAGGCCCAGGACGCCGGGGCCGACGCCGGTGCCGGGACCAAGGGCGGCGGGACCAAGGGCGGCGGGACCAAGGGCGGCGGGACCAAGGGCGGCGAGCCGGCCGGGACCACCGGATCGGCCGACCAGCCGACCCCGGCTGCCTAGCATGGTCACGGACCACTGACGGACGGAAGGAACGCGATGGTCAAGGCAGCCGATCGGGCCAAGAACCCGGCGCGTTCCAGCGTCTGGCTGGAGAACCGGGACAACCGGGCCGCCCGCAGCGGGGGCGGCCCGGCCGGGCTCGACCGGGAGCGGATCGTCGCCGCGTCGATCCGGATGCTGGACGAGGAGGGCCTGGCCAAGCTCTCGATGCGCAAGCTGGCGACCGAGCTGAACGTCACCGCGATGTCCCTGTACTGGTACGTGGACACCAAGGACGACATCATCGAGTACGCCATCGACACCTGCTACGGGGAGATCGACCTCGCCGAGGTCGACGCCGCCGGCGACTGGCGGGACCGGATCAAGGCGCTCGCCCTGGCCTACCGCCGGATGCTGGTGCGCCACCCGTGGATGTCGCCGTGCGCCGGCCAGTACCTGAACATCGGCCCGCACGCGATCGCCGTCGGCTCCAAGATCCACGAGGCGGTCCGGGACACCGGGCTGCCGATCGAGCGGCAGCCGAGCGCGATGTCGGCCGTCTTCCAGTTCGTGTACGGGTACGGGACGATCGAGTCCCAGTTCCAGCGCCAGGCCCACGAGGCCGGGATGTCGCAGGACGACTTCTACGGCGAGGCGATCAAAGCCTTCCGGGACGATCCGCAGTTCATCGGGAACCTCGAATCGATGGCGGAACTCCTCGACGAGCGCGCCTCGCACGGCAAGGTCAGCGACATCTGGGACCGCGACTTCGCGTACGCGCTGGAGGTCCTGATCGCGGGCATCGAGGTCATGGTGGAACGCGGCCGTACGGAGGCGACGACCGAGCAATGACGGAGCGGCGGACCGTCCCCTGTCCGCCGCTCCGTACTCCACCCGGCCGCGCCTCCGCTCGAAGCGCGGCCGGGAGTCCTTGTTCCTTGTTCGGTTACTTCGCCTTCTCCGTCTGCGCGGTGTTGCTCTTCAGCGCGACCTCCTTGATGAACAGCGTCACCACGAAGGCCAGCAGCGCGAACGGCGCCGAGTAGAGGAAGACGTCGCCGACACCGTGCCCGTACGCGCTCTCCATGACCGTACGGATCGGGGCGGGCAGCTTGTCCATGTCCGGGATGCCGCCGCCGGTGCCGCCCTGGCCCATGGCCCCCGCGGCCTTCGGGCCGAGCTCGGCCAGGCCCTCCTTGACGTAGTCGGTGACCCGGTGGGCCATGACCGCGCCGAGCGCCGAGACACCGATCGCACCGCCGAGGGAGCGGAAGAAGGTGACGACGGAGGAGGCGGCGCCGAGGTCGGAGGGGGCCACCTGGTTCTGGGTGCAGAGCACCAGGTTCTGCATCATCATGCCGAGGCCGAGGCCGAGGACCGCCATGAAGACGCCGATGTGCCAGTACTCCGTGTCGTAACGGATCGTGCCGAGCAGGCCGAGGCCGCCGGTGGCGAGGGCGCCGCCGCTGACCAGCCATGCCTTCCAGCGGCCGGTCTTGGTGATGACCATGCCGGAGACGGTCGAGGAGACGAACAGGCCGCCGATCATCGGGATGGTGAGGACGCCCGACATCGTCGGCGACTCGTCCCGGGCGAGCTGGAAGTACTGGCTGAAGAAGACCGTGCCGGCGAACATCGCGACACCCACGAACAGCGAGGCCAGCGAGGCCAGGGTGATCGTGCGGTTGCGGAAGAGCCGCAGCGGGATGATCGGCTCGGACGCCTTGGACTCGACGAGGACGAAGAACGCGCCGAGGACGATCGAGCCGCCCACCATGGCGGCGGTCTGCCAGGACATCCAGTCGTACTTGTCGCCCGCGAAGGTGACCCAGATGAGGAGCAGGGAGACGGCGGCGCTGATGAAGAGGGCGCCGGCCCAGTCGACCTTGACCTGGCGCTTCACGACGGGGAGCTTGAGGGTCTTCTGGAGGACGAGCAGCGCGATGATCGCGAAGGGCACGCCGACGTAGAAGCACCAGCGCCAGCCGAGCCAGTCGGTGTCGGTGATGACGCCGCCGAGCAGCGGGCCGCCGACGGTGGCGACGGCGAAGACCGCGCCGAGGTAGCCGCTGTACCGGCCGCGCTCGCGCGGGGCGATCATGGCGGCCAGGATGATCTGGGAGAGGGCGGTCAGACCGCCGACGCCGATGCCCTGGACGACGCGGCAGGCGATGAGCATGCCGGTGTTCTGCGAGAGACCGGCGACGATCGACCCGGCGACGTAGATGACCAGGGCTATCTGGACGAGCAGCTTCTTGGAGAAGAGGTCGGCCAGCTTGCCCCAGAGCGGGGTGGTCGCCGTCATCGACAGCAGGGCGGCGGTGACGACCCAGGTGTAGGCGGACTGGCCGCCGCCCAGGTCGGTGATGATCTGCGGGAGGGCGTTGGAGACGATCGTCGAGGACAGGATGGCGACGAACATGCCGAGCAGGAGCCCGGACAGCGCCTCCATGATCTGCCGGTGGGTCATCGGGGCACCGGAGGCGTCGGCACCGGCGGTGTCGGTGCGGCCCTCCCGTACACCCGTGTCAGGCGCGGTGGTTGCCATGAATTCCTTTGCTTCCTTTGCGTGAGTCTCAGGCGTGGTGGGCCCGGCAGTCCCCGAAGGAGTCGCGGAGGCGGACGAGCAGGTGGGTGAGCAGTTCGACGTCGTCGTCGGACCACTCCGCGAGGTGGCGGGAGAAGGCGTCGGTCACCCGCCGGTCGAGTTCGCCGAGCATGGCGAGGCCGTCGGGGGTGAGCCGCAGGATCCGGGAGCGCTTGTCGTCGGGGTCGGGCAGCCGCTCGATCCAGCCGTGCTCGACGGTGTGGGCGACATGGCGGCTGCACACGGACATGTCGACGGCCATGAGCTCGGCCAGCCTGCTGGTCCGCATGTCGCCGTGGTGCTTGACCAGGGCGAGGACGGCCGCCGCCCCGCCCTGGCACTCGACGGGCAGCGCGCGGGCGAGCCCGCGCTTGACGGCCCCGATCGCGCTCACCGAGCGGGCCAGGTCCTCGTACCGGCTCCTCGTCTCCATGAACTTCTCCAGGCTCCAGGAAGGATCTCGGCATCTTGTTGCTTAGGGCAACGATAGAGATGGATGGTTGCTCCAGGCAAACTAAATCGGTCAAAGCGTCCTAAAGAATCGGCAAAGGGGGGAGGGGAGGTGCAGGTACGGGGCAGGGCGGGAGGGCGGGGCTTGGGACCGCCACCCGGACTTCGCTAGGGTCCGGCCCATGGCACACAACCCCCAAGCACCGTACGGCCAGGGCGGCGGACAGACCCCCGAGGGCTCCTACGACCCCGCCGGCAGCACCCAGATGTTCCGCGCCTTCGTCGACGAGGGCACCCCGCAGCGGCAGCCGCACCAGGCCGCGGTCCAGTCCTCCGGCCCCCGCGTGGGCCTGATCGTCGGCGTCGTCGTCGCGATCGCCGTCCTCGCGGGCGTGGCCTGGCTCGCCCTGGGCTGACCGCCCCGACCCCTCGCCCACCCGTGACCGGCCGGACCGGACGCCCTACCACCAGGGCCTCCGGTGCGGCCGGTCGCGTGTTGGCGGATGGGGATGGGGGTGCGATGGGGTTCGGGTTCGGGTTCGGGTGCGGGTTCGGGTGCGGGTTCGGGTGCGGGTTCGGGTGCGGGTTCGGGTGCGGGTTCGGGTGCGGGTCTTGGCTTGTCGGGGTGGGGGTTTCGTGGGGGCGTGGGGTGCGGCCGCCCTCTCTCCGAGTGTGGCCCCCTCCGCCACCGCCTCAAGGGCGCTCCTTCGTCGCGTCGCTGCGCGATTCCGCTGCGCTCCACCCTTGACCCGGTGACTCCGGGGGCCTTTTCACACTCGGAGGGCGGCCGGGGGGCGTGGCCGGCGGAAGGCCGGGCAGCGGTCGGGCGCCGTGGGCGGCGTGCGGGTGTGTGGGTGGGGGCTCGGTTTGTGGCGGGGGCCGAGGGCACCTTCTCGTCGTGGGGGGTGCGCGGCCGTGGAATGGGGCGGCCGGGGCGAGTTCAGCGGCCGTCGGCTGTCGGTCTGCTGGGGTTCATGCCCCGCTGGTCACCGCCGGTGTGGGTTGGGCGGTGCAAAGGTGCGTCTCGCGGGCCGATGTGTGACGGGATTGGTCTGCTGTGACGGGGGAGGTGCCTCCGGCACCGCGAGTGGGACGTTTGCACCGCCCGGCGGTGCCGAGCCGCCCCTCACCGGTCCGTCGTGGGACGTCAGTTGTCTTCTGTGACGTGCGAGGCGTCTCCGGCTGCCGACTGGGACTGCGGGCGGTGCAAAGGTGTCACTCGCGGGCCGGAGTGTGACGGAAGGCGAGTTGTGTGACTCCAGAGGCATTCCGGCGACCGGGAGTGCGGGGTTTGCACCGCCCTCGGCCCGTCCCGCCCACCGGGCGTGACCAGCGGGGCATGAGGCTCGGCCGGACGGCGTCCGTCGGCCGCCGAACCGGCCTCGGCCGCCCCATTCCACGGCCGCGCACCCCTCACGGCGGGAAAGATCCTCCCCGGCCCGCGCCACGAGCCCAGCCCCCACCCACCGACCCGCTCCCCGCCCACGGCGCCCGGCCGATGCCCGGTCCCCCGCGTGGCCACGCCCCCGGGCCGCCCTCCGAGTGTGAAAAGGACCCCGGAGTCACCGGGTCAAGGGTGGAGCGCAGCGGAATCGCGTAGCGACGCGACGAAGGAGCGCCCTTGAGGCGGGGGCGGAGGGGGCCACGCTCGGAGAGAGGGCGGCCGGACCAGAAGCCCCCACGAAACCCCCGCCCCGAGGTCTGCCCGCCCGTACGGTCACAGGCTGTGGACGAAGGTCTCCCACGCCGCCCGCTCGAAGACGACGGCGGGGCCCTCCGGGGCCTTGCTGTCACGTACGGGGACGAGGCCGGGGAATCCGGGGGCGACTTCGAGGCAGTTTCCGCCGTCGCTTCCGCTGTAGCTGCTCTTCATCCAGGCCGCCGAGCTCAGGTCGATCCTCTGCATCGTGCTCGTACCCCTTCATCGCCTCGCCGATCAAGGCGGCAGATTCGGCTGCTGACAGAGCGTCTGCTCGGAGCACATCATAGGTGCGGCTGTGCCGGCTGATGACGGTTGGATCATCGCTGAAATGACCGCCGTCGAGCGATTCCGAGTACACCCAGTGCTCCCCCTCGGGGAGCGTGATCAGCGACATGGACGTCTTCGGTCGGACGATGCCGTCGGGGCCGATCGGTGCCACGTGAATGCGGATGTTGGAGAGCCGCCCGACCTCCAGCAGGTGGGCGCACTGGTCCCGCATGACGGCAGGGCTCCCCAGGACGTTCCGCAGACAACTCTCGTCCAGCACCACCACGTACAGCGGGCCGCCGTCCGTGAGGAAGCGCTGCTGGCGGCTCAGGCGCGCCTTCACGCGGTCGTCCAGTTCCGCGCCCGATACTTCGCGGGAGAAGAGAGCCCGCGCGTACTCGGGCGTCTGCAACAGGCCGGGCACCAACTGCTCCTGGTACTCGCGCAGGGCCACGGTCTGGGCGTCCATCTCCGCTCGGCGCCCGAACCAGTCCGGATGCTGGACCTGCGGGTACCAGTCGATCTTCCCCCACAGCTTCGCTAACACCCCTCCCGTTCCCAGCACTTCGTCGCAGGTCCTCGCGAACGCGTACGTCGGCACCCGCGTCCCTGCCTCCACCCGCGCCACCATCGAGCGGTCGCACGGGATCCGGCTCGCCAGCGCGCTCTGGGTCAGGCGGGCCGACTCGCGGTAGTGCCTCAGGAGTTCGCCGAACACCTCCGCCGTCGTCGCGGCCTCCGTCTGCGCCCTCGCGTTCTTCTGGGCCACTTCGTCCCCCTCGTGACAGTGGCCCTTGGCACGCGGCAGGCGTTGTGGCCACACCTCCCATTGAGCAACGCTGGAACCACAGAGAGTAATCGCCCGAACGGGTGAGCGTGGGAGGAACGACGGATGGCAGGGCACACCAAGTCCGGGGCCGAGCCGGGGGCGTACCTGTACGACCTCGTCGCCGGGAAGGTCGGCGAGTACCGGGGGCAGGCCGGGCCGTACGCGATGCTGCGGCCGGTCGGCGGGGGGCGGGAGTGGCAGGCGGACCCGGAGAAGGTGCGGCCCGCGACCCCGGCCGAGCGGCTGAGCGCGGGGGTGCGCGCCGCGAACGAGCGGGCGGGGAAGGCGTACGACCTGAGCCGCCCGCCCGTACCCGTGCCGCACTGTGTCGAGTGCGGCGAGCTCGCCGCAGCCCGTGCCGCGGCCCGGGCCCGCTTCGACTGGAGCGCCGAGACGGACGCGAACGTCCTGCTGCGCCGGCACCTCCGGGCGGGTCACCCGGAGTGACAGGGCGGGCCCGGGATCGTTGGCTCTGCCGTGACCATGAAGAAGCTGGCCGCCACGGCCACCCTCGCGCTCAGCGCCCTCGCCCTCGCCGCGCCCGCCCATGCCGCCCCCGAGCCGGGCGGCGACTTCGGCGGTGGAGTGAACGCCGCCGACCACTCGAACTTCACCGCGGGAGCCGTCTGTCTGCAGGAGCTGGCCGTCGTGCCCGCGCTCGGGGAGTGGACCGGCAACGACGTCGACAACTGCTCCAACGGCAACGTGTCCGACGCGCCCCGGCCGTAATTCCGCTCGCCCGCCTTCCTAGGGGTGTTAGGTTTTCACCTAGAGCCCCTAGGAAGGAGCCGATCCCGCATGGTCCGCGCCGGCATCACCCCCGACCTCCTCGTCCGTGCCGCCGCCGAGCTGGCCGACGAGGAAGGATTCGAGAAGGTCACCGTCTCGGCCCTCGCCCGCCGCTTCGGCGTGAAGGACGCGAGCCTCTACTCGCACATCAGAAACCTCCGCGACCTGCGCGTGCGGCTCGCGCTCCTCGCCTCCGGCGAGATGAACGAGGCCATCGGTGCCGCCGTGGCCGGCCGGTCCGGCAGGGAGGCGCTGGTCGCCTTCGCCGACGCCTACCGCGCCTACGCGCTCGCCCACCCCGGCCGCTACGCGGCCACCCAGCAGCGGATCGAGCTCGACGAGGTCGCCGACACCGCCGTCTTCCGGCGGGCCGTCGAGCTCACCCACGGGATGCTCCGCGGCTACGGGCTCGACGAACCCGACCTCACCGACGCCGGCCGCCTGCTGCGCGCCACCTTCCACGGCTACATCCACATCGAGCTGAGCGGCGGCTTCGCGCACTCCCGCCCCGTCGCCGCGTCCTGGGCGCGCTCGCTCGACGCGCTCCACACGACCCTGGAGAACTGGGGGAACCCGTCATGATCACCGTGAAGCCGGGCCGGCTCGCCGTCCCGGGCGCCACCCTCCATTACGAGACGCGCGGCAGCGGCCCCGTCCTGCTCCTCATACCCGGTGGCGCCGGGGACGCCGGGCTGTTCGAGGGGATGGCGGGGCGGCTCGCCGCCGCCGGGTACACCGTGGTCTCGTACGACCAGCGCGGCCTGTCCCGCAGCCCGCTCGACGGGCCGCCCGACGAGCCGGCCGGCGACCAGCGGGTCGCCGAGTGGAGCGCGGACGCCCTCGCCGTCCTCGACGCGGTCGTGTCCGACAATGAGCCCGCGTACGTCTTCGGCAGCAGCTCCGGCGGCATCGTCGCCCTCGACCTCCTCGCCCGTCACCCGGAACGCGTCGCGCGGGTCGTCGCCCATGAGCCGCCCCTGGTCGAGCTGCTCGCCGACCCGGCCCCGTACCGGGAGCACTTCGCCGAGGTGCGCGAGCTCCTCCGTACCGAGGGACTCGGTCCCGCCATGGCCCGGTTCGCCGAGACGCCCGACGGGCGCCGGCAGGGGCCCGAGCGGCAGGACGCCGAGCTGCCGCCGTCCATCCGGCCCATGGCAGCGCGCATGGCGGCCAACCTGCCGGTCTTCCTGGAGCACGTGCTGTGCCCCTTCTCCTCCTCCGCCCCCGATCTCGACGGGCTGCGCGCGGCCGCCGGGAAGCTGGTCCTCGGCGTCGGCCGCGAGTCGGGCGGTCAGGAGGCGCTGATCGGTCCGGCCCGGCGGCTCGCGGAGCTGACCGGTGCCGCCACGGTCGCGTTCCCGGGCGGGCACGTGGGCTGTGTCGAGCATCCGGAGGAGTTCGCCGAGCTGCTGATCGCCACGCTGGCCGCGCCCGGCACGCTCTCCCCGGTCACTGCCATGCGGCCGTGACTTTCCGGGTGTCGACGCGCATCCCGATCGGCACCCGCCAGGAGTCCACGCAGACCCTGTACGTCTGCGTCCGCGTCGTCCCGGCCTCGATGGGGGCCGGCAGGGGCTGGCTCGACGTGAGCGTCGCCCAGTGGACGCCGAGCGCGCCGATGACGTGGGTGGTGAAGGTGACCGTGCCCGAACGGGCCGCCGTGCCGCCGGTGTTGCGGAAGGTGACGGTGACGTTCTCACACCAGCGGCGGTCGGTGTCGGTGAGAACGGGCGCGGAGAGGGTGAGCTGGGCGGGCGCCGGCGGGCGGGTGGGCGGTGGTGTCGTCGACGGGGGGCCGGGGGCCGGGGTCGTCGTGCCCGGGCGGGGCGGGCCGGTCGGGTGGGGGTCGGCCGGGTTCGCGGGGCTTCCCGGGGTACGGGGCGGGGTGGTGCCGCCGCTCGCGGGGGGCGGGGCCGTGGCCGTACCGCCGCCGGGGCCCGGCGGCCTCGGAGCCGTACCGCCCGGATCGCTGTCACGGTCGCCGCCGTCACGGTCGCCGGTCGTCGGTCTCGGTGACGGGCGGGAGGTGCTGGAGGTCAGCCCGGGGTCCGCGGGGTCCAGGGGGACCAGGGTGACCGATCCCGAGGGTGGGACGGCGCCCTTCTGCCCGGCGCCGGCGCCGACCGCCGCGTAGCCGTCGCCGTCGTCACCCGCTCCGCACGCGGTCAGCGCCCCGCCGAGGCAGAGCGCGACCACCACGAGTCCCGGTCGCTTCCTTCGCCGCATGGACATGGGCGCCAGTGTGGCTGACGTAGCGTCAGCCAGGAAGCGAAACGGGGGAATTCGCTCCCGACTCAGTCCGCGATCAGGCCCTCGCGGAGCTGGGCCAGGGTGCGGGTGAGCAGCCGGGAGACGTGCATCTGCGAGATGCCGACCTCCTCGCCGATCTGCGACTGGGTCATGTTGGCGAAGAAGCGGAGCATGATGATCTGCCGCTCCCGGGGCGGGAGTTTGGCGAGCAGCGGCTTCAGCGACTCGCGGTACTCGACGCCCTCCAGGGCCGTGTCCTCGTAGCCGAGGCGGTCGGCGAGGGAGCCCTCGCCGCCGTCGTCCTCGGGGGAGGGGGAGTCGAGCGAGGAGGCGGTGTACGCGTTGCCGACGGCGAGCCCGTCGACCACGTCCTCCTCCGACACGCCCAGCACCGCGGCCAGTTCGGGCACGGTCGGGGAGCGGTCGAGCTTCTGGGCGAGCTCGTCGCTGGCCTTGGTGAGGGCGAGGCGCAGCTCCTGGAGTCGGCGCGGCACGCGGACCGACCACGAGGTGTCGCGGAAGAAGCGTTTGATCTCGCCGACGACCGTCGGCATCGCGAACGTCGGGAATTCCACGCCGCGTTCGCAGTCGAAGCGGTCGATCGCCTTGATCAGGCCGATGGTGCCGACCTGGACGATGTCCTCCATCGGCTCGTTGCGGGAGCGGAAGCGGGCCGCCGCGTACCGCACGAGGGGGAGGTTGAGCTCGATGAGGGTGTCGCGGACGTAGGTCCGCTCCGGGCTGTCCGCGGCGGCGCCCTCGTCGTCCAGGGCGCGCAGGCGCAGGAACAGGGAGCGGGAGAGGGTGCGGGTGTCGAGGGCCTCGGGCACGACGGCCGGCGGGGCGGCGGCGAGCGTGTCCTCCGGTCCGGCCTCCGGCGCGGCGGCGTCCGCCGTGGGGGCGGGGACGGGGACGCGGGCGGAGACGGCGGCGGCGGCCGTGGCGGAGACGGTGGCGGTCGCCGTGGCCGTCGCGGTCGCCGTGCCGTGCGGGCCTTCGGCGTTCTCCGCGGCGGTCGGCGCCGTCGTCTGCGTGGGCATGGGCGTGAGCGTGAGCACCTTCGAGCTGCCCTGATCTGCGGACATGCCACCCCCTTGAGGTCGCGGACGGTCGTGGCGGCCACGACCATCTGAGGAACGCAGCCTCCACCTGAATACCGGCAGCGGGGCTGCGGCAAACGCGCTCTCAGCAGAATGTCACATGTCGGCAACACGCTGTAGTGACTTGTCGACACAGCGGGGGTGAATATCCGCAGGAAACAAGGGGTGTACGGCATTTGGGACGGCTGAAAACTGCTCCGAACCGGTCTACCCGATCCGGTTACGCCTCGATCCGATTTGCGGATCTCAGACGGGCGAAGCTCCGGGCGAGGAGCCTTGACACGTGCATCTGGGAGACCCCGAGCTCCTGACTGATCTGGGACTGCGTCAGGTTGCTGTAGTAACGGAGCATCAGGATCCGCTGCTCGCGCTCGGGAAGCTGGACGAGCAGATGCCGTACGAGATCGCGGTGCTCGACGCCGGCGAGCGCGGGGTCCTCGTAGCCGAGCCGGTCGAGCAGACCGGGCAGTCCGTCGCCCTCCTGGGCCGCCTCCAGGGAGGTGGCGTGGTAGGAGCGGCCGGCCTCGATGCAGGCCAGCACCTCGTCCTCGCCGATCTTGAGGCGTTCGGCGATCTCGGCGGTGGTCGGCGAGCGGCCGTGCGCGGTGGTCAGGTCCTCGGTGGCGCCGTTGACCTGCACCCACAACTCGTGGAGGCGGCGGGGGACGTGCACGGTGCGGACGTTGTCGCGGAAGTAGCGCTTGATCTCGCCCACGACGGTCGGCATGGCGAAGGTCGGGAACTGCACGCCCCGGTCGGGGTCGAAGCGGTCGATGGCGTTGATCAGGCCGATCGTGCCGACCTGGACGACGTCCTCCATCGGCTCGTTGCGGCTGCGGAAGCGGGCGGCGGCGTAGCGCACGAGGGGGAGGTTGGCCTCGATCAGGGCCCCGCGCACGCGGTGGTGCTCGGGGGTGCCCGGCTCCAGGTTCTTGAGTTGGGCGAAGAGCACCTGGGTGAGGGCGCGGGTGTCGGCGCCGCGGGTGCTCTGGGGGCGGGGGCGGGGCGTGTCCGGGGTGGTCCCGGCCTCGTTCTGGGGCGGGACCTGAGGCGCTGTACTGGCCGGCACGTTCACGCCACCCCTTCTCGTCAACTTCGGTCGACTCATCCGTCAAAAGCGGTCATAGCATCACAAGACATGTCCACTGTGTGCAAGCACCGCATAACTACGTGTTGAGGGGGAAGTTGGGCAGCAAAAACCCCGGGGCCTGCGCTTTCATGGCGCGCGACCCCGGGGCGAAGTCGGTCGGAAGCCGATCGGAAGCCGGGTGGAAGCCGATCGGAAGCCGGGTCGACCGGGGGCTCAGCCCTGGAACTCGTAGTCGGCGATCACCCACGTGGCGAACTCGCGCCACTGGGCGACGCCCGCCTGGTGGGCCGGGTGGTCCAGGTAGCGCTGGAGGGCGTCCTTGTCCTCGACGGCCGAGTTGATGGCGAAGTCGTACGCGATCGGACGGTCCGTGATGTTCCAGTCGCACTCCCAGAACCGCAGCTCCGGGATCTGCGAACCGAGCGCGCGGAACGCCTCCACGCCGGCGACCACACGGGGGTCGTCGCGCCGCACGCCGTCGTTGAGCTTGAAGAGGACCAGATGGCGGATCACGGCGGTACTCCCGGAAGTCCTGGTCGTCCTAGGCGCGTTTCGTCCTAGTTGACGAGTTCGGTCATGAACTGGCCGACGCCTTGAGCGGCGCTCGATATGCCCTCGAACCCTACCTGGACGAGATCCGCCGCCCGGGCGGGGGACGTGATGATCGTGTACAGCACGAAGACCACGACCGCGTAGAGCGCGATCTTCTTCGCCTGCGCCATGCCTCTGCCCTCCCCGGCCCGCCTCGGCCCTCCCCGGTCGCGTGAGTCTAACCGAGCCTTTATGGACCAAGGGCCCGGCGATCGGGGTCTTTTGCCACCCCCCGTAAGGGTGACGGGCGAGCAGGATGGAGGGCGAGCCCGGCGGATCTGGCAGGAATCCGCGGGGCGGTGGAACCGGCCCTCACTGCGGGGTCCGCGCCGCGAGCTTCCCCCCTGACCGCGGCGCAGGACCGGCAGGACCGGTTCTCATCGGGGGGAGCGGCTTGTCCCCCCGATGCCGCTCCCCCCGTCCAACCGTCCACACCCCTCCGGCAGACGCAGAAGAAGGCCCGGTGCATCGCACCGGGCCTTCTCTCTGAGCGGTAGCGGAGGGATTTGAACCCTCGGTGAGTTTCCCCACACTCGCTTTCGAGGCGAGCTCCTTCGGCCGCTCGGACACGCTACCGAGAGAGAGCTTAGCCCAAAGGTGCCCGTGGACTGAAATCCGTATTGCCGTGCAGGTCAGCGGTCGTGTCAGCCGGCGTGACAGCCCCCGTGTCAGCGATCGTGTCAGCGGTCGCGGAAGAAGCGGGTCAACTGGCGGGAGCACTCCTCTTCGAGGACGCCGTGGATCACCTCGGGCCGGTGGTTGAGCCGGCGGTCGCGGACGAGGTCCCAGAGGGAGCCGGTCGCGCCCGCCTTCTCGTCGAAGGCGCCGAACACCACCCGTTCGACCCGCGCCTGTACGAGCGCGCCCGCGCACATCACGCAGGGCTCGAGGGTCACGACGAGCGTGCAGCCGGTCAGCCGCCATGCGCCGGTCGCGGCGGCGGCCCGGCGCAGGGCGAGCACCTCGGCGTGGGCGGTGGGGTCGCCGGTCGCCTCCCGCTCGTTGTGGCCGCGGGCGAGGACCGTGCCGTCCGGGCCGAGAACGACCGCGCCGACCGGTACGTCACCGGCCGGCACGGCCTCGTCCGCCTCGGCGAGGGCCAGCCGCATCGGCTCCCGCCAGGGATCCCGTACGGGATCGGGTGCGTGATTCCGTACGGGATCGGGTCCGGGTCCGGGATCGGGGTCGGGGTCGGGATGGGGATAGGGATCGGGGGTGGGACCGGACGGGTCCGGTCCCCGTACGGCGAGGGGCACTAGCGCACGGTCTCCAGGATGTCCGAGGCGCCGATCGCGTCCGCGATCTCCCCGAGGGCGTCGGCGTCGGCCCGGAGGGCGAGGAGCTGCTTCTCGGTCAGGCCGAGGTCGGCCAGGACCTGCCCGTCGCCGAGCGGTCCCGCCGGCGGGATGCCGGCCGCGGCCACGACGTCGTCCTCCTCGTCCTCGACCGTCTCCGGCTCACCGTCCTCGGTGCCGTCCAGGTCGACCAGCTCGTCCAGGTCGTCGTCCCGGTCGTCGTCGCCGAGGAGCTCCGAGGTGAGGATCTCCCCGTACGAGGAACGGGCCGCGGCGGCCGCGTTGGAGACGAAGATCCGGGGGTCGTCCTCACCGTCCACGCGGACGACGCCGAACCACTCCTCCTCCTGCTCGATGAAGACGATCACCGTGTCCCCGTCGTCGGCTGCGGACTCGCGGGCCAGATCGGCCAGGTCCGCCAGCGTCTCCACATTGTCGAGCTCTGTATCGCTCGCTTCCCACCCGTCTTCGGTGCGCGCGAGCAGTGCGGCGAAGTACACCTGACTCTCCCACTGATCAGAGGTGTGATGATCCGGCGGCGCGCTCCTGATGCCCCGCCCAATCGGCATCGTGACAGAAACCCGGCCGTCAGGAGAGGTCTTCGGCTGTTGCGTCGTGCATCAGTCTGAACGACACCGCGATCGGGCGGGCGTGCGACCCCGGCGCACACAGGGGGCGCACAACCGGGAGGGGGCCGGAGCCCCTCGGCCGTACGGCGCCGGTCACCACCGGCGGGTCACCACGGGAGGATCACCACCGGCGGGTCACCACCGGCGGGTCACCACCGGCGGGTCACCACCGGCGGGTCACCACCGGCGGGTCACCACCGGAAGGTCCGCATGCGCATCGCCTGCCGCATCCGGGCCGCCCGGGCGCGCCGCGGCTGGACGCGGTCGCGCAGCGCCTTGGCCTCGTTCAGTTCGCGCAGGAACTGCGCGCGGCGCCTGCGGCGCTCCGCGTCGGTCTCCTGCTCCTCGCGGCCCTGGCGGGGCGCCTCGACTGCCGAGGTCACCTCGCCGGGCGTCTTGTCCAGGTCGTCGGGCATAGGCCACACCACCCCATGACTGGGTCGTCCCTGTGTCCTGTCCCCACCTTCCCTCCACGGCGTGGGTTGACGCCAGTCCCGGCTACTGTTGAGGCATGCGTCTCCACGTCGTCGATCACCCGCTGGTCGCCCACAAGCTCACCACGCTGCGCGACAAGCGCACGGACTCCCCGACCTTCCGCCGGCTCGCCGACGAGCTGGTCACGTTGCTCGCCTACGAGGCGACCAGGGACGTGCGCACCGAGCAGGTCGACATCGAGACCCCCGTCACGCCGACGACCGGCGTGAAGCTGTCGTACCCGCGGCCGCTGGTGGTCCCGATCCTGCGGGCCGGTCTCGGCATGCTCGACGGCATGGTGCGGCTGCTCCCGACGGCCGAGGTCGGCTTCCTCGGCATGATCCGCAACGAGGAGACGCTGGAGGCGTCGACCTACGCCACGCGGATGCCGGAGGACCTGTCCGGCCGCCAGGTGTACGTCCTGGACCCGATGCTCGCGACCGGCGGCACGCTGGTGGCGGCGATCCAGGAGCTGATCAAGCGCGGTGCGGACGACGTGACCGCGGTCGTGCTGCTCGCCGCCCCGGAGGGCGTCGCGATCATGGAGCGCGAGCTGGCGGGCACGCCGGTGACGGTCGTGACCGCCTCGGTCGACGAGCGGCTCAACGAGCACGGCTACATCGTGCCGGGCCTGGGCGACGCGGGCGACCGCATGTACGGCACGGCGGAGTAGTCCTCCGCCGCGGCCGCCCGGCACGGCGGCCACCACACCCCGTACGCCCCCGCTTTCCGGCCCCCGATCTCCGGGCCTCCGGGCCTCCCGGGCTCAGCAGCGGGCCGGGACCGGCTTCGGCTTGTTGAGCGCGATCAGCGCCGCGTCCGCCGCCGCCTTCGGGTCGAGCGCCTTGAAGGCCGTACCGATGATCAGGTCGACGTCCGCCGTGGTGCGGGCGTCGACCTTCGTCGTGGCGCCCTTGAGCTGCGTACCGAGGACGGAGAACGCGCCCTTGGAGGCCCCGGGGGCGCCGAGCCACAGGCCGGTGCCGGGGACCTTCTTGTCGTAGGCGGCGGGGGCGTTCCCGACCTTCCCGATGACGAAGCCCCGCTTCTTCAGCTCGTCGGCGGTCGACTTCGCGAGGCCGCTGCGCGGGGTCGCGTTGTAGACGTTCACCGTGATCTGGGCGGGCTTGGGGAGCGCGGCGGCGGGCTGCCCGGTCGGCTTCGGGGCCGGCTTGCAGTCGCCGCGTCTGCCGGCGGCCGTGGTCGTCTTCCCGTCGCCGCCCGAGAAGACGTCGACGAGCTGGAACGTTCCCCAGCCGGCCGCGCCGAGCACGAGCACGGCGGCCGCGGCCCCGAGGACGATCCTGCGCCGGCGGTGGGGGCGGCGCATGCGCGGGTAGACATCCCCCGTGATGCGGTACTTTCCGCCCATTCCGGGGGGAGTGAGCATGCTCATGAGCGCAGCGTAATGCCGCCCGTGGACGATGCCTACTGGATGATCATGTGATCGCGTCCGGATGGGCGTGAAAGGGCCCCGAAAGGATCACGGGAGGCCCCGGAGGGGTTTCGGACCCCGGAGTCAGTCGAGTTCCAGCACGCGGGCGTGCAGCACCTGGCGCTGCTGGAGCGCGGCACGGACCGCGCGGTGCAGTCCGTCCTCCAGGTAGAGATCGCCCTGCCACTTCACGACGTGCGCGAAGAGGTCGCCGTAGAAGGTCGAGTCCTCGGCGAGCAGGGTCTCCAGGTCGAGCTGGCCCTTGGTCGTCACGAGCTGATCGAGGCGGACCGGGCGCGGTGCCACGTCCGCCCACTGCCGGGTGCTTTCCCGGCCGTGGTCGGGATACGGCCGGCCGTTTCCGATGCGCTTGAAGATCACACGGAAAGCCTACCGGTCAAGCGGCTCCCGGCGCAGCCACGCGGGCCCGGTGCGATGCTGGGTCAAACCGGTGTCAATCGGTACGCAACCGGGACAGGGGTCCGTCATGAGTGTGAGCGAGCAGCCGTCGGCCGCCCCTGCGGCGGAGCCCTGGGCGGAGATCGCCGCGGGTTACGCCTTCGACGGACCGGCACTCGATCTGGGGGCCCTGCTCTGGGACGGCGCCTGTCACCCGGACGCGCGGATCCGCGTCCCGCTGCCGATGCTCAACCGGCACGGTCTGGTCGCCGGCGCGACCGGCACCGGCAAGACCAAGACGCTGCAGTTGATCGCCGAGCAGTTGTCCGCGCAGGGCGTGCCCGTCTTCCTCGCCGACATCAAGGGCGACGTCTCCGGCATCTCGGCGCCCGGCGAGGACGGGCCGAAGGTGCGCGAGCGGGCCGGGCAGGTGGGCCAGGAGTGGACGGCGAAGGGCTTTCCCTGCGAGTTCTACGGGCTGGGCGACACCGGGCTCGCCGGCGGCGGGGCCACCGGCACCGGCACCGGGCCCACCGGCACCGGTGCGACCGCCCACGGCGCCGGCATCCCCATCCGGGCCACCGTCACCGGCTTCGGCCCCTTGCTGCTGTCGAAGGTGCTCCGGCTCAACCGGACCCAGGAGGAGTCGCTCGGCCTGATCTTCCACTACGCGGACGGCAAGGGCCTGGAGCTGGTCGATCTGAAGGACCTGCGGGCGGTGGTGGCCTTCCTCGTCTCGGATGCCGGCAAGCCCGAGCTGAAGGGGATCGGCGGTCTGTCGACGGCGACGGCCGGGGTGATCCTGCGGGCGATCACCGCCTTGGAGCAGCAGGGCGCGGGCGGCTTCTTCGGGGAGCCGGAGTTCGACACGGCCGAGTTCCTGCGCACCGCGCCCGACGGGCGCGGCATCGTCTCCGTACTGGAGCTGCCGGCCGTCCAGGACAGGCCGCAGCTCTTCTCCACCTTCCTGATGTGGCTGCTCGCGGATCTGTACGGCGGTCTGCCGGAGGTCGGCGACCTCGACAAGCCCAAGCTGGTCTTCTTCTTCGACGAGGCGCACCTGCTCTTCAGCGGGGCGTCGAAGGCGTTCCTGGAGTCGATCACGCAGACGGTGCGGCTCATCCGTTCCAAGGGGGTCGGGGTCTTCTTCGTGACCCAGACGCCGAAGGACGTGCCGGCGGACGTGCTCGCCCAGCTCGGCAACCGGGTCCAGCACGCGCTGCGCGCGTTCACTCCGGACGACGCGAAGGCGCTGAAGGCGACCGTGCGGACCTTCCCGAAGTCGGCGTACGACCTGGAGGAGGTCCTGACCGGGCTCGGCACCGGCGAGGCGGTGATCACCGTCCTGAGCGAGAAGGGCGCCCCGACGCCGGTGGCGGCGACCCGGCTGCGGGCGCCGGAGTCGCTGATGGGCCCGGTCCCGGCGGCCGATCTGGCGGCGGCGGTGCGGGGCTCGGCGCTGTACGGGCGGTACGCGGAGGCGGTGGACCGCGAGTCGGCGTACGAGAGGCTGACGGCCGAGCAGCGGGCGGCGGAGGAGGCGGCGGAGCGGGCCGCGGCGCAGGAGGCGGCCGGGCGGGCCGCCGAGAAGCGGGCCGAGGCGGGCGAGGCGGGTGAGGCGGGCGAGGTGCGGGAACGGGAGAGGGCTCCCCGCCGGAAGGAGGAGCCCTCGCTCGCCGAACAGGTCGTCGGCAGTGGTCTGTTCAGGTCCCTGGCGCGGTCGATCGGCACCCAGCTCGGCCGGGAGATCTCCCGCTCGGTCTTCGGGACGGCCCGCCGCAGGCGGTGACTACTCGGTGACCTCGTGGTGGTCCTCGTGCAGGCCGCCGCCGCTACCCGCGTCGCCGGTGGTCGGGACGGACACGACCGGCTTCTTCAGGGAGCTGATGTCGTGGGCGTAGGTGCCGACGGCGTTGGCGATGACGTCGATGTTGATGTCGAACGCGGTCATGTCGATGTTGCGGATGTCGTCGCCCTTGGCGTGGTAGTTCACGTCGTACGCGACCCCCGCCTCACCACCGAACTTCGCCGCCTGGCCGGCGGTCTTGATGCCCTCGGCGCCGGTGAAGGTGCCGCCGGAGGGGATGCCGACGGCGATGAACGGGCCGTAGTCGGAGCGGCCGGTGAAGTCCGTGCCCTCGTGCGGGAGCCCGCGCCGGTCGAGGAACTCGTTGATGTCGCGCTCGAGCTGCGCGGAGCCCTCGGGGCCGGCGCCCTCGCCGACGGCGTCGGAGTTGTCGCCGTCGTAGACGAAGAGCCCGTAGTTCGGCGAGGCGATCATGTCGAAGTTCAGGTAGAGCTTGATCTCCTTCTTGCCGAGCTCCGACAGGTTGTTCACGTAGTGCCGGGAGCCGACGAGGCCGTTCTCCTCGGCGGACCACCACGCGAAGCGGACCTTGTTGCGGACCTTGTCCTTCGACGCGGCGAGCTCCAGGGCGGCCTGGAGGAGGCCGGCGGAGCCGGAGCCGTTGTCGTTGATGCCGGGGCCGGCGGTCACGGAGTCGAGGTGGGAGCCGAGCACCACGGTGTTGGCGGCGTTGCCGCCCTTGGTCTCCGCGATGACGTTGTTGGTGGTCCGCTTCTCCTGGAACTGGCGGATCTCGAAGGAGAGGTTCACCGGGCCCTTGGCGAGGTCGGCGAGCAGCTTCTCGCCCTCGGCCTGGCTGATGCCGCCGGTCGGGATCTTGCCGGCGGCCGGGTCGCTGAGGGTGCCGGAGAGGATGCCGTCGGCGTTGTTGAAGACGATCGCGCCGGCGGCGCCGGCCGCGGCGGCGTTCTGCTGCTTGACGGCGAAGGAGCAGCCGCCGCGCTTGATCAGGGCGACCTTGCCGGTGAAGGTGCCGGAGGCGAAGTCGCCCGGCTCGCAGCCGGAGGTGCCGTCGGCGTCGACCGGGACGGCGGCGAGATCGGCCTTGATGCCGCCGACCGGGGTCGAGGGGGTGTAGGTCATCGCACGTATCGGGAGGTCGCGCGGGGCGGGGGAGAGGACGGCGACCTTCTCGGCGAGGGTCTCGGTGTAGACGAAGTCGAACTTCTGGTAGGTGACGGCGTAGCCGGCCTTCTTGAGCTGCGCGTACACGTACGCGGCCGAGGCGTCGTGCCCGAGGGTGCCGGCCGCGCGGTGACCGCCGGCCGAGTCGGCTATCGCCTGGAACTTCTGCAGGTGCTTGTAGGCGTCCTGCGCGGACGTCTCGCGGACCAGCTTCCTCGCCAGCTTGGCGGCGTCACGGGCCTGCGCGGCCCCGGGGTCGGGGGTGGCGGTGGCGGGCGCGGCGAGCACCAGCGGGGTGGCGAGTGCGGCGGCGGCCAGAACGGCGGCGGCTCTGCGCTGGGTTGCGTTCACAGAAGTCCTTCCCGAGACGTACGAGGTTGAGGGGAAGTTAGCGATCGCCGGGCGCGTCTGGGAACACATCTCGCACAATTCCTGTCGGCTTGAACAGGATTGACATCAGGCGTTGTCAATTCTTGGTCGTTTTGCCGGCTTTCTCGGCTTTGGCGGCCTTCGCGGCGGCCTTCATCTCCTGCTTGTGGGCGCGGACCTTCGCCAGGGACTCGGGGCCGGTGATGTCGGCCGCCGAGCGGTAGCAGTTCTCCTCGCCGTACGCGCCCGCCGCCTCCCGCCAGCCCTCCGGCCGCACCCCGTACCGCTTGCCGAGCAGCGCCAGGAAGATCTGCGCCTTCTGCTTCCCGAAGCCGGGGAGGGCCTCCAGCCGGGCGAGGAGCTCCTTCCCGGTCGCCGCGTCCGACCAGACGGCCTCGGCGTCGCCGCCGTACTCGTCCACGAGGAACCGGCACAACTGCTGCACCCGCTGGGCCATCGACCCCGGATAGCGGTGCACGGCCGGTTTCTCGGAGAGCAGCGCGGCGAACGCCTCCGGGTCCTGGGAGGCGATCTCGTGCGCGTCGAGGTCGTCGCGGCCCAGGCGGGTCGCGATCGTGTACGGGCCGGAGAACGCCCACTCCATCGGGACCTGCTGGTCGAGCAGCATGCCGACCAGGGCGGCGAGCGGGGAGCGGCCGAGGAGGGCGTCGGCCTCCGGCTGCTGGGCGAGGTGGATCTCGGGGCTCATGTATCGATGATCCCGCCGGGGCGGGCGCGTCGCCCGGTGGCTCACCCTTTCGCGGCGCCCTCCCGTGCGAAGCGGGCGAGGGCGGCCATGATGAGACGCCTCGTCTCGTCGCCGCCGAGGTGGCCGGCGCTCTCCACCACGTGCAGTTCGGCGTCCGGCCAGGCGCGGGACAGCTCCCAGGCGGTGATCAGCGGGCCGCCCATGTCGAGCCGGCCGTGGATCAGCACGCCCGGGATCCCGGCGAGCCGGTGGGCGTCCCGGATCAGGGCGCCCTCCTCCAGGAAGGCGCCGTGGGCGAAGTAGTGCGAGCAGATCCGGACGAAGCCGAGGCGGGCGTCGTCGACCCGGTCGGTGTACGGGGTGCCCTGGCCCTCCGGCGACAGGACGGCGTCCTCCCAGGCGCACCAGTCGGCCGCCGCTTTCTCGCGTACGGCGCGGTCGGGGTGGTTCATCCGCGCCGCGTACGCCCCGACCAGGTCCTCCGCGTGGTCGACGCCGGCCCGGAACCGCTCGTGCGCCTCCGGGAAGAAGCGGCCGACCCCCTCGTACAGCCAGGCCGTCTCGGAGCGGCGGGTGGTGGTCACGGACGGGATGACGATCTCGGTGACCCGCTCGGGGTGCGCCTCCGCGTAGGCCAGGATCAGCGTGGAGCCCCAGGACCCGCCGTACAGCAGCCAGCGGTCGATGCCCAGGTGGGTGCGGAGCAGCTCCATGTCGGCGACCAGGTGGGCGGTGGTGTTCACCGTCATGTCGGTGGCCGGGGCGCTCGCGTGCGGGGTCGAGCGGCCGCAGCCGCGCTGGTCGAAGAGGACGACCCGGTAGACCGCCGGGTCGAACAGCCGGGGCGCGCCCGGCGAGGACCCGGAGCCGGGGCCGCCGTGCACGACGAGCGCGGGCCGGCCGGCCGGGTTGCCGTAGGCGGACCAGTGGACGCGGTTGCCGTCGCCGACGTCGAGCATGCCCTCGTCGTACGGCGCGGTGGCGGGGAAACGGTCGGGGACGTGGTCGGGGAGACGGTCGGGGACGTGGTCGGCGAAACGGTCGGGGACGTGGTCGGGGTGGGGCGCGGGGCTCATCCGGCCGACGCTAGTGGCCGCCGGTCACCCGCGTCGCCGGGTTTTCGCACCAGGCGAGCACGGAGGGCCAGGGCCCGTAGCCGCCGTGCTCGGGGTTGAGGTGCCCGCCGCCCGGGACGTGGTCCATGTCGAGCCCGAGCGGGACGCCGTAGTGCGTGTCGGCGCCCTCGGGGCAGTACGGGTCGCCGTCCCCGTAGACCAGCCGGGCCCGCAGCCCGCGCTCGGTCAGGTCGAGGCCGTCGGCGAAGGCGGCGATCTCGGGGATGGACGCGGTCACGCCCGGCGAGGGCGGCGCGACGAGCAGCACCCGGTCGGCCGCGGGCCGCCGCGCGCCCGCGCGCAGCCACAGCAGCACGGACAGGCTGTGCGCCAGCACGACGAACTCCCCGCCGTCCCCGCCTTCTCGGCCCTCTCCGCCCGCGGGCGGCTTCCCGTGCTCCTCCAGCGCGTCCAGCCACTCCGCCAACCTCGGCGCGTCCGCCTCCGGCAACTGCGGATACCGCACCTCGTGCCCGCGCTCCCGCAGCTCCCCGGCGAGCCAGTGCTGCCAGTGACCGGGCGGGCGGTGGTTCTGGAACCCGTGCAGGATGAGGTAGGTGTTCACCCCACCGATCTTGGGGGCGGGCGGGGGCGGGGTCCAGAGTAGTTTCGAGGGATGGACGGTTTACGGGGTCTGAGTGAGTTCGGTGCGGCGCTGGCCGGCGTCCGCCTGGTCGGTCTGGGCGAATCGACGCACGGTACGGCGGAGTTCTTCCGCCTCAAGCACCGGCTGGTGGAGTACCTGGTCACGGAGCACGGCTTCCGCACCTTCGCGATGGAGGCGAGCGCCTCGGCCGCGCCCGCGGTGGACGCGTACGTACGGGGCCGGGGCGGGGCCGCGGAGGGGGCCGCCGTCCTCGCCGGGCTCGGTTTCTGGACGTGGCGCACCCGCGAGGTCCTGGACCTGCTCGAGTGGCTGAGGGCCTACAACCGCGGACGGGCGCCGGCCGAACAGGTCGGCTTCGCGGGGATCGACCCGCAGCGGTGCGGGGCGTCGGTGGCGCACTTCGGGGACCGGGCGGGGGCGCTCGCGGTGCTGGCGGAGGCGCATCCGGGTGCCCTGCCGGAGCGTCGGGCCGAGCTGACGCAGGCCGCGCGGGCACTGGCCGACGGCCTCTCCGCCCCGGAGGACGTCCGCCACGCGCGGATCCTGACGCGGGCGGCGGACGTGGTCACGCGGCCGCGGCCGGACGTGTTCGGCGTACGGGACGGGTACATGGCGGACGCGGTCGACGAACTGCTCGCCGCCACGGACGCGGGCATCGCACTGTGGGCCCACAACGGCCATGTGGCCGTGCGGGAGGGCGGGATGGGCGGCCGGCTGCGGGAACGGCACGGCTCCGCGTACTACGCGCTCGGCCTCTTCTTCGGCGAGGGCGCCTTCCGGGCGCGCCGGATGTGGCCGGGGCCGTGGGGACCCCGTACGAAGCGCCCGTCGCCGGTCGCCGTCAACCGCGTCGGCCCGCCGCCGCCCGGTTCGCTGGAGGCCCTGCTCGCCGACCGGGGCGAGCACGTCCGCGACCTGCGGGGCGCCGAGGAGCCCTGGCACCGGGAGTCGCTGGGATCCCGCTCGTACGGCGCGTACGTGGCGCGGCTGGTCTACCGCCGGAACGTCATGCCGACGGTGCCGGGGGAGGAGTACGACGGTCTGGCGTACGTCCCGGTGTCGACGCCGTCGGTGCCGCTCCGGGTACGGCCTAGGGGCTCTCGGGGCGCTGCTTGAGGCTGAGCAACTGCCGTACGCCGGCCTTCAGGTCCTCGGCCGAGAGGTGCTGGTCCTGGGAGAGGTGGTGCATCAGGCTCGGGGAGAACGGGGCCAGGAGGAGGTGGGCGAGGAGGGGGGCGTTGGTGGTGGGGCGGGCGTGGGAGATCAGCAGGGTCACGTGGGTGTGCATCGCGAGGTACGCACCGCTGGTGTAGCGCGCGGTGGGCGCGGCGGTCTGGGCGGCGAGGAGGATCTCGCGCTGCTCGACGACCCGGTCGACGAGCGCGTCGAGGAAGGCGTCCAGCCGTTCCGCCGCCGGCGCGCCCGGGCCCAGCGGCGGCGGGCCGCTGAGGTACGCCTCCTGGAACTGGCGCTCCCGGTCGTCGAGGAGCGCCCACAGCAACTGGGAGACGTCGCCGAAGCGGCGGTAGACCGTGCCGACGCCGATGCCGCTGGCGTGGGCCACCTGGTTCATGGTGACGGCCTCGGGCCCGTCCTCGGCGACGATCCGGGCGGCGGCGTCGAGGATCTTGCGGCGGTTGCGGGCGGCGTCGGCCCGCTCGGGGGCCGGGCCGCCGACCGTCGGCAGCAGGCTGAGCAGGGGCGTGGGCGCCGGTGCGGGCGCGTCGACCGGCTGGTCACCGCTGTCGCCACCGGTCCCGGACCGCCGTTTCCTCGTGTCGCTCATCCGCCGTCACCCGCCTCTCGCGCCTCCCCCTCCTGACCCGAGCATACCCGCCCCCCTTGCTAACCGGATAGATGTCCGCTTAGCCTGTCCACCGTTGAAGCGGAAAGTAATCCGGTTTTCGGGAGGGCTCGTCATGTCCGTCAAGGTCGCCGTCATCTACTACTCGGCCACGGGGAACGTCCACCAGCTCGCCCAGGCCGTCGCCGAGGGCGCCGAGAAGGCCGGCGCCGAGGTCCGGCTCCGCCGGGTGCCCGAGCTCGCCCCGGACGCGGCCATCGACTCCAACCCGGCCTGGCGCGCCCACGTCGACGCCACCGCCGGCGCGGTCGAGGTCGCCACCCTCGACGACCTGGAGTGGGCGGACGCGTACGCGCTCGGCTCGCCGACCCGCTTCGGCAACGTCGCCGCCCAGTTGAAGCAGTTCATCGACACCTCCGGCGGCCTGTGGAACCAGGGCGTGATGGCCGACAAGCCCGCCACCGCCTTCACCAGCGCGTACAACCCGCACGGCGGCAACGAGTCGACGCTGCTCGCCCTCTACAACACCTTCCACCACTGGGGCTCGGTCATCGTCTCGCCCGGCTTCACCGACCAGACCGTGTACGCCGCGGGCGGCAACCCCTACGGCACCGCCCACCCCGGCGCCAACGGCGCCCCGGCGGAGAACGTCCTCGCCGCCGCCCGCTACCAGGGCGAGCGCCTCACCAGGATCGCCAAGCGTCTGAAGGGCCTCGTGGTCGACTGACCCCGCCCCGGGCGGAGTTCGACCGCCAACACCGTGGCCCCCGGCGTCGTCCTGCCGGGGGCCACGGTGCGTGTGTCTGTGGGAAGGGCGGGGGTGGATCACCCCGGAGACGCGTCGTAACGGCGCAGGAACATCTCCACGCCGTCGACGAGGAGCCGCTCGCTCAGGTCGTCACCGAGCTCCGCCCCCTGCTGCTCGAAGACCATCTGCGGAAAGATCAGCAGCGAGTAGAGCTGGAGGACGGCGACCTCCAGGTCGGGAATCTCCAGGAGCCCCCGGTCCGCGAGGGTCCGCAGGGCGTCGGCGACGGCCGGGTGGTGGCCGGCCGGGCCGTGCGCGCGCCAGGCGCGGCCCAGTTCGGGGAAGCGGTGGGCCTCGGTGGCGACGAGGGTGCGCAGGGCGCGGCCCTCCTCGTCGGCACGTACGGCCAGGAGCCAGGCCCGGCCGGTCTCGGTGAGCGCGGCCTTGAGATCGGCCGGGTCGGTCGCCGCGGCGAGGCGGGCGAGGTCGGGGCCCCCGGTCCGGCCGCCGGTCCGGCCCCCGGTCCGGCCCCCGGTTCGGCCGCCGTTCATCTCCTCGTCCCCGCTCCCGTCGTCGGCACCGCCTCCCGGCTCGCCGAGGGGCCGGCCGAGGGGCTCGTCGAGAGCGCCGGCCACGACGGCCGTGAAGAGGGCCTCCTTGCTGCCGAAGTGGTTGTAGACGGTCACCTTCGAGACGCCCGCCTCGGCGGCGATCGCGTCCATGCCGACCCCGAAGCCCTCGCGGAGGAAGAGGGCGCGGGCGGCCCGCACGATGGCCTGGCGTTTGCGGGCGGCGCGGGGCCCGGTGGGTGCGGTCTTCGTGACGTCGGCCTTCATGGCCCCAGCGTACCCGCGTAACTGAACTGAACCGTTGAGTTCATGTGTACTGTGCCGTACAGTTCAGTTATGACGGCCCACCCGGACGCTCACGTCCCCTCCCCCAGCCATGCCCCCGGCCACGCTCCAGGCCCTGCCCCCGGTCCCGCTCTCCCCGGCCGCTGGACGGCCCTCGCGCTGCTCTGCGCGGCGCAGTTCATGCTGGTTCTCGACGTCACCGTCGTGAACGTGGCGCTGCCCGCCATCGACGAGGACCTCGACCTGGGCCGTACCGCCCTGACCTGGGTCGTCACCGCGTACACCCTCTGCTTCGGCGGCCTGATGCTCCTCGGCGGCCGGCTCTCCGACGCCCTCGGCGCCCGCCGCCTGCTCCTCGCCGGCCTCGCCCTCTTCACCGCCGCGTCCCTGCTCTGCGGCCTCGCGCCGAACGCGGGCCTGCTCATCGGCGGCCGGATCGCCCAGGGCGTCGGCGCGGCGCTGCTCTCCCCGGCCGCGCTCGCGCTCCTCACCCTGCTCTTCCACGGCCCCGAACGGCCCCGCGCGCTCGGCGTCTGGGCCGCCGTCGGCGGCACCGGATCCGCGGTCGGAGTCCTGCTCGGCGGCGCGCTCACCGACGGCCCCGGCTGGTCCTGGATCTTCTTCCTCAACGTGCCCGTCGGCCTGGCCCTGCTGGCCGCCCTGCCCCGGATCCTGCCCGCCACGGCGCCCCGCCCCGCCCGGCTCGACGTCCCCGGCGCGCTGCTCGTCACCGCCGCGACCGGCTCCCTCGTCTACGGCCTGGTCCGCGCCGGCGACACCGGCTGGACCTCCGCCGCCGCCCTGCTCCCGCTGCTCGCGGCGCTCGTTCTCTACGGGCTGTTCGCGGCGGTCGAGAAGGCCGCCGCCGCACCGCTCATGGACCCGCGCATGCTCACCCGGCGCCCGGTCGTCGCGGGCGCCCTGCTCATGCTGGTCGCCACCGGCCTGCTGATCTCCTTCTTCTTCCTCGGCTCGGCCCTGCTCCAGCACGTCCACCACCTCTCCGCCCTGCGCACCGGCCTCCTCTTCCTCCCGGTCGCCCTCGCCACCGTCATCGGGGCCCACCTCGCCTCCCGCCTGATCGGCACCGTCGGCCCCCGGCCCCTCGCCACCGCCGGCGCGGCCGTGACCGCCCTCGCCCTGCTCCCCCTCGCCCTCCTCCCGGCCGACGCCGGCCCCTGGAGCACCCTCCTGCCGGCCCTCTCCGTCGCCGCCCTGGGCCTCGGCGCGGTCTTCGTCACCGCCACCACCACCGCCCTCGGCCTGACCGCCCCTCACGAGGCCGGTCTCGCCTCCGGCATCGTCAACACCAGCCACGAACTCGGCGGCACCCTCGGCGTCGCCGCCGTCTCCACCCTCGCCGCCCCCGCCCTCGAAGGCCCCGACCCCACCACCTTCACCGGCGCCTTCACCCTCCTCGCCACCACGGCCGCCCTCACGGCCCTCCTCGCCCCCGCCCTCATCCCCCAGGGCACCCCCCATCTGACGGGCGGCCCGCACGCCCACTGAGCACGTTCCACCGCGCCGGGGAGCACGGTCACCGTCACCCGGAGAGGCGCGCCGCGCGGGTCTGGAGGTAGCGGCGTTCCGGGAGGCTCCGGGTGGCGCGGGCGGCCGCGCGATAGGCCGCGGCGGCGGCCGCGTGGGCGCCCGTGCGTTCGAGGAGGTGGGCACGGACGGCGGGGAGCCGGTGGGAGTGGGGGAGGCGGGGCTCCAGGGCGGTGAGGGCGGCGAGGCCCGCCTCCGGGCCCTCGACCATCGCGACGGCGACCACCCGGCCGAGTTCCGCCATCGGGTCGTCGGGGACCTTCGTGAGGAGGACGTCGTAGAGCGCGAGGATCTGGGGCCAGTCGGTGGTGCCGGGGCCCGTGGCCTCGTCGTGCAGGGCGGCGATCGCGGCCTGGAGCTGGTACGGGCCGGGCGGCCCCTCGGTCAGGGCCTCCTCGACCAGGGCGGTGCCCTCGGCGATCGCCGCCCGGTCCCAGAGCGTGCGGTCCTGCTCGTCGAGGGGGACCAGCTCGCCGTCGGGCCCCGTGCGGGCCGCGCTGCGTGCCTCGGTCAGCAGCATCAGCGCCAGCAGGCCCGTCACCGCGCCCTCCCGGGGCAGCAGGCGCCGGGCCGCCCGGGTCAGCCGGATCGCCTCACGGGCGAGGTCGGCGCGGTGGAGCGCGGGCCCGGACGTGGCCGTGTACCCCTCGTTGAAGATCAGGTAGAGCACCTGGAGCACGGAGGCGAGGCGCGCGTCCCGGTCCTCCGGCCGGGGCGGGTGGAACGGGTGGTCGGCCCCCGTCGCCCGCAGCTTCGCCTTCGCCCGGCTGATCCGCTGGGCGACGGTCGCCTCCGGCACGAGGAAGGCCCGCGCGATCTCCGCCGTCGACAGACCGCCCACCGCGCGCAGCGTCAGCGCGATCCGGGCGGCCGGCGGGAGCACCGGGTCGCAGCACAGGAACAGCAGCGTGAGCGTGTCGTCCTCGGCGGGCGCCGCCCGCACCTCACGCGGGGCGAGCCGCAGCGCCGTCTCCTCCCGCCGCGCCCGCGCCTCCTCCGACCGCAGCGCGTCCATGAGACGCCGGGACGCCACCCGGATGAGCCAGCCGCGCGGATTGCCCGGCAACCCGTCCCGCGGCCACTGCGCGGCCGCCGCGAGCAGCGCCTCCTGCACGGCGTCCTCGGCCGCGTCGAAGTGCCCGTACCGGCGTACGAGCGCGCCGAGGACCTGCGGCGCGTGCCGCCGCAGCAGGCCCTCGACGGTGGGCTCCTTCCCGTACGGGACGGTGCGCTCCTTCCCGTACGGACCGCCGTAGGGGTCGCCCTGCGGACCGCCGTGCGGGGCGCCGTCCGGCTCTCCGCGCGGACCGCCGTCCGGGTCGGTCAACCGAGCTCGCTCCCGCCCAGGTCGGCGCCGCCCGTCTCGTCGATCGGGCGGATCACCACCGGGTAGACCGGGGCGCCGGCCGGCTGCGGGCACTGCGCGACCCGCGCCGCGATCTCGGTCACCCGCTCCAGGCTCGCGCAGTCGAGCACCCAGTACCCGGCGAGCACCTCCTTCGTCTCCCCGTACGGCCCGTCCGTGACGACCGGCCGTCCGTCGGCGTCGGCGGTCACGAACCGCGTCCTGGCCGGCTCGACGAGTCCCTGCCCGTCGATGAACTCCCCCGTCTCCGACAGGTCGTCGTTGATCGCGTTCATGTAGGCGAACATCGCCCTGAGGTCCTGCTCGCTCCACGCGGGGCTGTGCGCGTTGCCCTTGCCGTTCATCGCGTCGTAGTCGGCCTGCGCGCCCTGCACCATCACCAGGTACTTCATGACGTCCTCCTGTGCCGGTGTCCTCGCCGGCGTAGTGGTCCGTGCCGGTTCTTTCACAGGAGACGTCGGAGCGGGTCCGCGATTCTCGACACTCAGGCCGATCCCACCCGGAGGAAGGAACGATCCCGCTCCCCGACCCGCCCCCGCGGACCCGCCGCCCGCAGGACGACGTCGAGCACGGCGGCCGGATCGGCCGCGTAGCAGTGCGCGAACCACGCCATGTTCGCCTCCACCACCGCCCACCCGGCCTCCTCCGTCCGGCCGACGTCCACGACCACCGCGCTCGGCAGCGTGCCGCCCACCGCCGCGAGCAGCTCCGCCCCGAAACGGAGGGCGTCCGGCGCGGCCGGGCCCGGGTCGAGGCGCCCGTACGAGAGGTAGCGGCTGCCCGCCACCACCCGCCCGTCCAGGACGAACAGCCGGTACTCGGCCGCGAACGTCACCGGCTCCGAGACCAGCACCGGCGTGTCCCCGGGCAGGTCGTCCGGCAGCCGGCCCCCGTCCTCGTACACGGCGGGCGCGAAGGACTTGTCGACCGGCGGCTTCACGAACGCCGGCCGCGCGAGCTCCCGGCGGGCCCGCGCCAGCGTCGTCAGCGTGACGCGGCGCCCCGTGAACTCCTCCGGCAGTTGCGCCAGCCACCCGCCCGACGGCTCCAGGAGCCCGAGCCCGAGCCGCTCCGCGACCTTGTCGGCGAGCAGCGGGCCGCCGTACCAGTGGGGCGCCTCGTCCGGGCGTACGACCGTCTCCGGCGGCCCGTCGAGCACGCGGGCCGCGAGGCCGCGCCGGGCGGCGGCCTCGGTGAGGAGGAGGGCGGTGGAGGTGCGCTGGGCGGAGATCACCAGGACATCGCGCGGGGGGAGGTCGGTCATGCGGCGGAGAGTTCCTTTTCCAGGGGCGTACGGAAGCGGGGCGTGACGCGGACCTCGCCGACCCAGTCGGCCAGCCGGGCGGCCTCCGCCTCCACGGCCCGTACGGCGTCCCGGCCGCCGGCGCCCTCGTCGAGCAGCCGCCACACGATCCCGCCGTCCGGCCGCTGTGCCCAGCCGCCAACGATCCGGCCGTTCCACCACACGGTCGGTCCGATGTTGCCACTGCGGTCGAAGAGCGCGGGACGGTGGGCAGGGTCCAGGTACCAGTCGCGGGCCTGCCACCCCATCGCCGTGGGGTCGAGGGCGGGCAGCAGCGCCGCCCACGGCTCGCCCGCGTCCGCTGCCGCTGCCGCTGCCGGTACGGGCTCGAGGTCGTCCGGCAGCACGAAGCCCGGCCCCTCGTCGAGGACCACCTCGGCCGCGCCGACGGCGGCCAGCGCACGGCGGACGTCCGTCACCTTCCAGCCCGTCCACCACTTCAGATCGGCCTCGGTCGCCGGGCCGTAGGCGGCGAGCCAGTGCCGCACCAGCTCCGACTGCGCCTCCGCCGCCGGGAGTTCCGCGTGCGGCGGGACCAGCGCCCACCGGAACCGGCTCGACGTCCAGCCGCCCTGCGGCCGGCCCCGGGCGATCCGCCCCTCCATGCCGAGCACCCGCAGCACCCGGCTGGACACCGACTGCGGCCCCTCATGGGCGGTGCCCACGCCGTACACGTAGTGCGACCTCAACCGCGGGACGGCCGCGCCCAGTTCGGTTCCGGTGGCCTCTCCGCGCTCCGCGAGGACGGCGAGGACCTGGCGTTCGGTCTCGGCGAGCCAGGTCTCGTCGAAGTCGCTGCCCGCCGCCAAGTGCTTCAGGAGCGTGGCGCGTTCGCGGGCGGCGGCCGCGTCCGAGGTGGAGGAGTAGACGGCGGCGGCGAGACCGGTGGGGACGACGAAGACGGTGTGCCGCATGCCGTGCATACGGGTCAGCGTCCGGTCCTCGTACAGGGCCCGCTCCACCTCCGCGACGGGGTCGCCGCCCGGCGCTAGCCGCGCGGCCGCCGCCAGGAAGACGGTCGCCGCGTCCGTCGCGTGCAGCGCCACCAGCGCCCCGGCCACCTCCTCCGCGGTTGCCGCCCGCGCGGAGGGGGCCAGGCGGTGGCGCAGGGCGAGGCGGGCCCTGCGCTCGTCGGGCCCGATCGCTCTCTTCGCTCCGGTCGCCCTTGCCGTCGTCTTTCCGGTCTTCTCTCCCATGGGTCAAGGATGGTGTCACCCGGTGAGGAAGTCCGTCGCGGTCTTTACGAACTCGTCTGAGTCCGCTTCTGCGTCTGCGTCTGCGTCTGCGTTTGCGACCGCGACCGCGCGACCGGGGCCTCGTCCTCGTCCGCGTCCGCTCAGTCCGCTGCCGCCCGCTCGCCCACCGGTCGGCGGCGCAGCGCAGGGTCGGTGAGGGCGGCCGGGCGCCAGACGCCGTCCGGCTGGTAGAGGTTCGTGCCGGGCGGGACGATCGCGTCGATGCGGTCGAGGACCTCGTCCGTCAGGACCAGGGAGGCGCCCTTCAGGAGCCCCTCCAACTGCTCCCCCGTGCGCGGCCCGAGGATCACCGACGTGACCGCCGGGTGGGTGGCGGCGAAGGCGATCGCCAGCTCGGGCAGTGTGGCGCCGATGTCGTCGGCGACGGCGATCAGCTTCTCGACGGCGTCCAGCTTGGCCTGGTTCTCCGGCAGGGCGGGGTCGAAGCGGTGCGGGGCGAGCGCGGCCCGCCCGCTGGTCAGGTCGACGGCCTGCCCCTTGCGGTAGCGGCCGGTGAGGAAGCCGGCCGCCAGCGGCGCCCAGGTGAGCACTCCCATCCCGTACCGCCGGGCGACCGGCAGGACGGAGGTCTCGATGCCGCGGGCGAGCAGCGAGTACGGGGGCTGCTCGCTGCGGAAGCGGCGCAGGCCGCGCCGCTCGGCGACGGTGTGCGCCTCGACGATCTCCTCGGCGGGGAAGGCCGAGCAGCCGAAGGCCCGGATCTTGCCCTGGGAGACCAGGTCGCCGAGGACGTCGAGGGTCTCCTCGATGTCGGTGCGGTGGTCGGGCCGGTGGACCTGGTAGAGGTCGATCCAGTCGGTGCCGAGCCGCTTGAGGCTGTTCTCCACGGCCCGGGTGATCCAACGGCGGGACAGACCGCCCCGGTTGGGGCCCTCGCCGCCGAAGGGGAAGTACACCTTGGTGGCGAGCACGGTCTCGTCGCGGCGGCGCGCGTCGCGCAGCGCCTTGCCGACGATCTCCTCGGACTCGCCGGCCGAGTACATGTCGGCCGTGTCGACGAAGTTGATCCCCTGGTCGAGGGCGGTGTGGATGATCCGTACGGAATCCTGGTGGTCGGGGTTCCCCACCTTCCCGAACATCATCGTGCCCAGGCAGTACGTACTGACTTCGATCCCGGTCCCGCCGAGTACCCGATAGCGCATGCGCCGCACCCTAGGTGTTGAAGTCCACTCCAGCGCAAGGGGTCTCGGAGAGGAAGCCGTCGATCAGGTCGTACAGGACGCCGGGCCGTTCCAGGTGCAGGTCGTGCCCGGTGCCGGGCACGCAGGCGCCACGGAGCCCGGGCAGCAGGCGGCTCATCTCGTCGTACTCCTCGGCGGGGATGATCCCGTTCTGCCCGAGGACGGCGAGGACGGGCACGTCGATCGCCGCCCACTCCTCCCACCGGGCGCGACCGGCGTTCTCGGCGAGCGAGGCGATCATGATCTCGGGGTCGAATCGGGGCCACAGGCCGCCGTCCCGCTCCTCAAGCCCGTCCGCCCAGCCTTCCCCTACGGGTCCGCCGCCGAGGTGGGCGACGGCCGCGTCCCGGGACGGAAAGGGCACCGGCCAGGCCCGCAGCCAGTCACCGACGCCGGCGAGCACCGCCGGGTCGGCTCCACCGGGCCCCGCCTCGACGAGCACGGCACCCGCGAGACGGCGATGGTGGCCGGTGGCGGCCGGGCGTCCGCGGTGGGCGGTGGGGGGCGGGTGTCCGCGGTGGGCGGTGGCGGCGGCCGTGAGGAGGGCGGCGTGCCCGCCGTACGACTGCCCGACGAGGACCGTGTCCGTGAGGCCGAGGTGGTCGAGCACGGCGAGGATGTCGGCGACGTACGCGGCCCGGGAGACGTCCTTCGGGTGGCGCTCGCTCGCGCCGTGTCCGCGCTGGTCGAGGGCGACGACCCGGTGCCCGTCGGCCCGCAGGCGCCGGGCGACGCCGTCCCATTCGCCGGCGTGCCCGGCGAGCCCGTGCAGCAGGAGGAGCGACCGGCCGGTGCCGCCGCCGCCCCAGTCGCGCAGCGAGAGCCGTACGCCCTCGCCGCCGGGCCCGCTGTCGCGTACGAGAGTCCGCTCGGTCCAGGTCGCCCCGGCCGACGCCGCCCCTGCCGACGCCGCCCCTGTCGTTCCGCTCGCCCCGCTTGCCCCGGCCGTCCCGGCCGTCGTCCCGGTCATGCGTACACCTCGCGGGGGCAGAGCAGCGCGTCCGCGACGGCGGTGCGTGCGTAGAGGACGGACCGGCCGCTGCGGTGGGCGCTGACCAGGCCCGCGTTCCTGAGGGCGATGAGGTGCTGGGAGACCGCGGCCGCCGACAGGCCGAAGACGGCGGCGAGTTGGGTGGTCGACGCGGGCGTGTCGAGCTCGGCGAGGAGCAGGGCGCGCGAGCGGCCGAGGACGGCGGCGACGGCGTCGGTGGCCGAGGTGGTGGTGCGGGGCTCCCACAGGTTGCCGATCCCGCGTGCGGGATACGCGAGTTGGGGCGGATCCGGCGCCACGGAACGGGTCAGGACCCGCGGCCAGGCGAACGCGGAGGGCACGAGGAGCAGCCCGGAACCCGCCTGGTCGCGGGTGAGCGCACAGGCCCGCCGGACGAGCCGCAGGGTGCCGTCGTCCCACCGTACGGTCTCGTGGAGTTCGCTGAGCACGCGCGCCGAACCGTGCTCGGCGACCTGGCGGGCGCGGTGGAAGACATCGGCCTCCAGGAGGGCGCGGATGCGGGCCCAGTAGGGGGCGAGGGCGAGCTCCCAGTAGGCGCGGATCTCGTCGCAGAGCCGTTCGAGGTCGAGGGAGTCGGGGCCCGCGTCGGCCCGGCCCCCTGGGGCCCGGCCGCCTGAGGTCTGGGCGCCTGGGGCCTGGGCGGCTGCGGTGCGGAGGGTGTCGAGGTCGTCGGCGATCTGCTCGGGCGGGGTGCGCCGGATGGCGTCGAGCTCGTCGTCGAGGGTGGGGAAGGGCCCGGCGGGGGTGGGCGTGAGGAAGTCGGCGAGGTAGCCGTGCGCGGGGACCAGCGCGGCCAGCCGGCCCCGGTGGAGCCCGGCGCGGCGGACCCGGGGACGTACCTGCGCGGCCCAACTCCGGTGCAGAGGAGGCTCGGCGTCGGTGACGAGCAGCCGGAAGCTGGTGACGACCTCCCACATGGGCGAGACGGCGAAACGGGTCTGGGCGAGGTCGGCGGCGGAGAAACTGAGCCCGGACTCCATGGCGCGCCCCCTGCTGTCCCGGTCGTCTCGGTGACGGATTCGGCCTGAGCTTAATGATTGGAGGGGGTGCGGGCCAGAGGCGCAGTCTCCTCCCATGCCTCCCTCCTCTTCTTCGTCTTCCTCGTCCCCGTCCCCGTCGCGGTCCTCGCTGTCGTCGTTCAGGGGGCTGCCGCCGGTCGTCTGGACCCTCTTCGCGGGAACGGTGATCAACCGGCTCGGCTACCTGGTCACGCCCTTCCTCGTCTTCTTCCTCGCCTCGCGCGGTGTCACCGGCACCGACACCACGTACGTCCTCGGCGCGCTCGGCGCCGGCAACCTCCTCGGTCCGGCCCTCGGCGGGATCCTCGCCGACCGCATCGGCCGCCGCCCCACGATGCTCATCGGCCTCGTCGGCGCGGCGGCCGCGCAGGGCGCCCTGTTCGTCGCACCCGGTGTGTGGACGATGGCCGCCGCCGCGCTCCTGATCAGCGCCACCGGCATGACCGTCTCTCCCGCCGCGTACGCGCTGATGGCCGATGTCGTCGACGCCGAACGCCGGCAGCGCGCGTACGCCCTCTTCGGCTGGGGCGTCAACATCGGCACGGCGGTCGCCGGCGTCCTCGGCGGCTTCCTCGCCGCCCACGGCTACTGGCTGCTGTTCGCCGTCGACGCGGGATCGATGCTGCTGTACGCGGTGGTGGTGGCCACCCGCCTGACCGAACCGCCGCGAGCCCCGCGGCCGGCCGGGGACGACGGCATCGGTTACGGAGTCGTCCTGCGCGACCGGCTCGCGGTCGTGCTCCTGCCCCTCCTCGGCGTCCAGCTCTTCGTCTACTCCCTCACGGAGGTCGCCCTGCCGCTGGCGATCCGCGACAGCGGTCTCTCGCCCGCCGTGTACGGCGCGATGGCGGCCGTCAACGCGATCCTGGTGGTCGCCCTCCAGCCCTTCGCGACCGTCCGCCTGGCCCGCCTGCCGCGGCTGCGCGTGCAGGCGGCGGGCAGCGCGCTCATCGCCGTCGGCGTCGCGCTCACGGGTCTGGCGGACGGGGTCGTGGGCTTCACCGTCTCGGTCGTCGTCTGGTCCCTGGGCGAGGTGATCGTCGCCGGCATCGCCGCCGCCGTCGTCGCCGACCTGGCCCCGCCCCACGCCCGCGGCCGCTACCAGGGCGCCTTCGGCTGGACCTGGGGCGTGGCCCGCTTCGGCGCCCTCACCCTCGGCGTCACCCTCTACACGGGCCTCGGCCCCGCCGTCCTCTGGTGGGCGGCCCTCACCGCCGGCCTCGCCGCGGCCGCCGCCACGCTGCTGCTGCGGCGCCGGGTGGACGAGCGGGCCGCGCTGTCGAACGGCGAGACGGTGGGCGTGCGTGTGGGCGCGCCCAAGCCCGAGCCCAGGCCCGAGCCCAGGCCCGAGCCCAGGCCCGAGCCCAGGCCCGAGCCCAGGCCCGCGTTCGCCCTTGAGCCGACCGGACTTGAGTCGGCGGACGAGCTCCAGCCGCGCCGCGACTCGTACGCGAGCCGCCGCTGACGGCCGGCTCACACGGAGGCAGACCGAACGCCCCGCCGACCACTCGTCGGCGGGGCGTCGGTCGTCCACCGGCCGGTCGATCCGTCCGCCGACCGTCCGCCGATCCGTCCGCCGACCCGTCAGGGCCCGCCCCCCCGGCGGCGCGTGTCGCGCGATTTCCGCCCGCACGCTCGCCCGGGCTCCTACGCTCGGCACGTGACCGAGAACGAGATCAAACTCAAGGCCATCGCCGCTCTGACGGCGTTGCGCGGCGGGGTCGACGAAAGCCTCGTCTCGGATCTTCTGGGCGAGGTGATCCCGGGGCAGTTCGCCGTGCCGGCGGGGGCGACCGCGGAGGAGATCGGGCTTTCCGTCCTGACCCAGCTCTCCGAACCGGTGAGCGCGCTGGTGAACGGCTTCATCCTGGCCTTCGAGGCCGTGGCCGACGCCCATGACGCCTCGGGCGCGGAGCCGGGCACCGAGCCGATCCTCCAGGAGCTGGCGCTGCGCCTGGCCAGCGACGACATCGACTGACACCCCCATCCCGTCCCTCCGCCCCTCCCTCCCGCACTTGACTCATCGCGCCGGCGTCAGCGCGCCACCACCGCTCCCGCCCGCCGCTCGTACACCGTCACCCGGCGCCCGCGCACCTGCGCGTCCGTGACCGGGGCGAAGTGCTCCTCCAGTACGGAGAGCTTCACGCGGTCCCGTTCCGCCGACACCGGCCTGGCCACCTTCCGCGCGTCGGTCACGAGCAGGATCCGCCGCTGGGACAGCATCGCGGCCCGTATCCGCTCGGGGCTGTCCTCGACGCCCTTGAGGGTGCCGGACGCCTCGGGGGTCTCGGCCAGCGCGATGTCCCGCAGGCCGGTGAAGGCGCCGGGGGAGACCATGCGGGTGTCCCGCCGGGCGGCCGGTATGTAGACCACGGCGTCCCCGGGGCCGCCCAGCCGCCGTATTTCCTCGGCCACCGCCAGGACGTCGTCCACGCGGCTGGCCGGGGACCTCTTGGCCAGGGACTGGGGCAGCAGCGCCACCATCGCCACGGCGATCGCCACGGGCAGGATCCAGCGCGCCGCCCCGGGGAAGCGCGGCCGGACCGCCTGTACCGCCGCGGCCAGGATCGAGCCGATCAGCAGGGCCAGACCGAGCAGGCTGAACAGTACGTACCGGTCCAGGAAGAGCGGCTGGACCAGGGACAGCCCGATCAGGCCGAGTTGCGGCACCGCGAGCAGGGGGAGCGCCACGGCGGCGAGGGTCGGCCGCCGGTCCGCCCGGGGCCGGTCGAGCAGGGCCCCGAGGCCGCCGATCGCCAGCAGGATCGCGGGGCCGATCATCATGTGCCAGGTCAGCGGCGGGATCCAGGAGACCTGGCCGGACTGGCCGCGGCTGAAGAGGATCAGCGGAAGCACGCCCGCCGTGGCGGCGGCCGAGGCCGCCGTCCAGCCGATCCACACTCTCCGCCCGGGGCGGGTCCGGAGCAGGGTCACCAGATGCGCCGGCAGGATCAGCAGCGACAGCCAGTTCAGCAGCCCGCACAGGAGGACCATCCCGCCGTACGCCGCCCATCGCGCGTTCCGGCGCTTCCCGCCCTGGAGCAGGCTCACGAGGAGCAGCGTCGAGACGCCGGCCCCGGCCGCGACCAGGGCGTACGGGCGTCCCTCCTGCAGGTAGAACTGCACGGCCGGCAGCAGCCCTAACGCGAGGCCCGCCCCGAGGCCCGCCCACGGTCCCGCCAGTCGCCGCCCGATGACGGTCACACAGCCCGCTGCCACCGCCGTGGCCAGCACGGAGGGCAGCCGCAGGACGGTGGTGCCGGGCCCGAAGCACTCGAAGAGGCCGTGCATGAAGAGGTAGTAGAGCCCGTGCACGACGTCGACGTGCTCCAGCAGGCACACGATCTCGGCGGTGGACCGCTCCGCCACCTGCCAGGTCGCGGCCTCGTCCCGCCACACACTGTTCTGCCGCGACAGCCCCCACAGCCCGAGCACCACGGTCCACACCACCGGTATCGGCCAGAGGTACGGGAGTCGTACCGCCTTGATCGAACCTGGCGCTTCCCTCACGCCGTCCCACCCCCCCATGACGCACGTCACAACCCCGCTCCCCGTCGGGCCCTCGCCCGCCGCACACTCCGAGCCCCCCACGGCCACGGAAAAGCCGAAGGGCCGGACCGCTTTCACGGTCCGGCCCTTCGGGCTGGCGGAGGATACGAGATTCGAACTCGTGAGGGGTTGCCCCCAACACGCTTTCCAAGCGTGCGCCCTAGGCCTCTAGGCGAATCCTCCGGGGAGAACATTACATGACCGGGAAGGGTGCTCGCGAACGTGATCCGGAGCGGGGATCGTCGAAGGGCGCAGGTCGGCGGGGGTGGTCGGGGAGGGGTTCGGATCGGGTACGCTGGGCGCAGCCCCTCACGTGGCGCTATCTGACTGAACTCCCCCAGGGCCGGAAGGCAGCAAGGGTAGGTCGGCTCTGGCGGGTGCGTGAGGGGCGCTTGCGTTCCGGCGCGGGTCCGGCCGTGGGGGGCCGGGCTCCGGTTTCCGGTTGTTCCCGGGTTGTCGGTGGGCGCCTATAACCTCGTATACGTGTCGTCTCTCGCGCTGTACCGCCGCTACCGTCCCGAGTCCTTCGCCGAGGTCATCGGGCAGGAGCATGTCACCGACCCGTTGCAGCAGGCGCTGCGCAACAACCGGGTCAACCACGCGTACCTGTTCAGCGGACCCCGCGGCTGCGGAAAGACGACCAGCGCCCGGATCCTCGCCCGGTGTCTGAACTGCGAGAAGGGGCCGACCCCGACTCCCTGCGGGGAGTGTCAGTCCTGTCGGGACCTCGCGCGCAACGGGCCGGGGTCGATCGATGTCATCGAGATCGACGCGGCCTCGCACGGTGGTGTGGACGACGCCCGTGACCTGCGGGAGAAGGCGTTCTTCGGGCCCGCGTCGAGCCGGTACAAGATCTACATCATCGACGAGGCGCACATGGTCACCTCGGCGGGCTTCAACGCCCTGCTGAAGGTGGTCGAGGAGCCGCCGGAGCACCTCAAGTTCATCTTCGCGACGACCGAGCCCGAGAAGGTCATCGGCACCATCCGGTCGCGCACCCACCACTACCCCTTCCGTCTCGTCCCGCCCGGCACCCTGCGGGAGTACCTGGGCGAGGTCTGCGGACGCGAGGGCATCCCCGTCGAGGACGGGGTGCTGCCGCTCGTGGTGCGGGCCGGCGCCGGGTCCGTGCGTGACTCGATGTCGGTCATGGACCAGTTGCTCGCCGGTGCCGCCGAGGACGGTGTGACGTATGCCATGGCGACGTCCCTGCTCGGCTATACGGACGGGTCCCTGCTGGATTCGGTGGTGGACGCCTTCGCGGCCGGGGACGGGGCCGCGGCCTTCGAGGTGGTCGACCGGGTGATCGAGGGCGGCAACGATCCGCGCCGCTTCGTCGCCGACCTCCTGGAGCGGCTGCGCGACCTGGTGATCCTGGCGGCCGTGCCGGACGCCGCCGAGAAGGGCCTGGTCGACGCGCCCGTCGACGTCATCGAGCGTATGCAGGCGCAGGCGTCCGTGTTCGGCGCCGCCGAGCTCAGCCGGGCCGCCGACCTGGTCAACGCCGGACTGACCGAGATGCGTGGCGCGACCTCGCCGCGGCTCCAGTTGGAGCTGATCTGCGCCCGCGTGCTGCTGCCCGCCGCCTTCGACGACGAGCGGTCGGTGCAGGCCCGCCTCGACCGGCTGGAGCGCGGGGCCGCCGCCGCGCCCGCGCCCGTCTTCACGACCACGTCCCCGGCGCCCCAGATGGGGTACGTGCCCGGTGCCGACGCCCACGTCCCGGCGCCCGCACCGGTGCAGCCGCCCGCCCAGCCCCAGGCCGCCGCCCAGCCCGTGCAGCAGGCCCCCGCCCCGGCAGCCCCCACCCCGGCAGCCCCCGCGCCCCCCGCGGACGCCCCCCGGCCCGGCGCCTGGCCCGGGGCCGCCCGCCCCGGCGGCGGCGCGCCCGGCGGTGGTGCCCCCGGCGCCTGGCCCGGAGCGTCCGCGTCCCCGGCCCCGTCGCAGCCCCAGCCCCCGGCCCCCGCCGCCCAGTCCCCGGCCCCCGCCGGAGCCGCGCAGGCCCCCGCCGGGAACATGGCCGCCGGTGCCGCCCAGGTGCGCAACATGTGGCCGTCGATCCTGGAGGCGGTCAAGAACCGGCGCCGCTTCACCTGGATCCTGCTCTCGCAGAACGCGCAGGTGGCCGGCTTCGACGGCACCACCCTCCAGCTCGGCTTCCTCAACGCGGGCGCCCGCGACAACTTCGCGAGCAGCGGCAGCGAGGACGTGCTCAAGGCGGCCCTCGCCGAGCAGTTCAACGTGCACTGGCGGGTCGAGGCGATCGTCGACCCCTCGGGCGGCTCCGCCCCGCCGCCCGCCGCCGGCGGCTTCGGGGGCCGCCCGGCCGCCCCCGCCTACCAGCAGCCCGCCGCTCCCGCGCCGGCGCCCGCCCCGCAGGCCCCGTACCAGGCGGCGGCCCCCGCCCCCGGCCCCGTACAGCAGCACCGTCCCCAGGCCGCGTCCGCCGCCGCCTCGCAGGCGACGGCGGCCGCTCCGGTCCCGGCGCCCGCCCCGCAGGCGCCGCCGCCGGTGGCGCCCGAGGACGACATGCCGGAGGAGGACGATCCGGACCTCGTCGACTCCGCGCTCTCCGGTCACGAGCTGATCGTGCGCGAGCTCGGCGCCACGGTCCTGGAGGAATACACGAACGAGTAGGGGCGTCCCGGTCGGCGGCCCGCACAAAGACCACGAGGTCGCGCGGGCTACCCTGGCTGGCGTGAAGGTCCTCGTCATCGGCGGCGGCGCCCGCGAACACGCCCTGTGCCGCTCCCTCTCGCTCGATCCCGACGTCACCGCTCTGCACTGCGCGCCCGGCAACGCCGGAATCGCGGAGGTCGCCGAGCTCCATCCCGTCGACCAGCTCGACGGCGCAGCCGTCGCCGCGCTCGCGACCCGGCTCGGTGCCGACCTGGTCGTCGTCGGCCCGGAGGCCCCGCTCGTCGCGGGCGTCGCCGACGCCGTCCGCGCGGCCGGCATCCCCGTCTTCGGCCCCTCCGCGGAGGCGGCGCGCCTCGAGGGCTCCAAGGCTTTCGCCAAGGACGTGATGGCCGGCGCCGGCGTGCCCACCGCCCGCAGCTACGTCTGCACCACCCCCGAGGAGATCGACGAGGCGCTCGACGCCTTCGGCGCTCCGTACGTCGTCAAGGACGACGGTCTCGCGGCCGGCAAGGGCGTCGTGGTCACCGAGGACGTCGAGCAGGCCCGGGCGCACGCCCTCGCCTGCGACCGCGTGGTCATCGAGGAGTACCTCGACGGCCCCGAGGTCTCCCTCTTCGCCATCACCGACGGCACCACCGTCCTGCCGCTCCAGCCCGCGCAGGACTTCAAGCGCGCGCTCGACGGCGACCAGGGCCCGAACACCGGCGGCATGGGCGCCTACTCGCCGCTGCCCTGGGCCGATCCCGGGCTGGTCGAGGAGGTCCTCGCGACCGTCCTGCAGCCCACCGTGGACGAACTGCGCCGCCGCGGCACCCCGTTCTCCGGCCTGCTGTACGCGGGTCTGGCGATCACCGGCCGCGGAGTGCGGGTCATCGAGTTCAACGCCCGCTTCGGCGACCCCGAGACGCAGGTCGTGCTCGCCCGGCTCAGGACCCCGCTCGCGGGCGTCCTGCTGAACGCGGCCAAGGGCACCCTCGCCGACCAGCCGCCGCTCGCCTGGCGCGACGAGGCCGCCGTCACCGTGGTCGTCGCCTCCCACAACTACCCGGGCACCCCGCGCACCGGCGACCCCATCGAGGGCCTGGCCGAGGTCGCCGAGAAGGACGCCCCGCACGCGTACGTCCTGCACGCGGGCACCAGGCGGGACGGCGACGCGGTCCTGAGCGCGGGCGGCCGGGTCCTCTCGGTCACCGCCACCGGATCGGACCTGACCGAGGCCCGCGAGCGCGCCTACGCGGCGGTCGGCCGAATCCGCCTTGACGGTTCCCAGCACCGTACGGACATCGCGGAGAAGGCCGCGAAGGACGCGCGGGGCTGAGGTCCCGGCGCCCGGAGGCGCGGCCGCGCAGTGAACCGCACGGCCGCGCCGACGTCATCACCTTTGCCCAAAGCCATTCCATCGAGTGACGGCTCGGCCATCCGGATGACGCCCGCCGAACGCCCAACTAGGGTGCGGCGAAGGCGTTCCGCCGATGTTCCGGCACTTGGCCCTACCGACATTGCGATGTCAGTGGCGGGTGCCACAGTGGGGGAGTGAGCAACACCGCCACGGGCAGTCCCGACGAGGGCAGGAGGGGGTGATGTACGGCGTGTCCGGTATCGGTTCCGCGGCCGGCGAGGAGCTCGGCGCGCGCGCCGCGCGTGCCCGGGCCCTCGCCGTGCTCCGCGTCCGCGGCAGGGCCCTCGGCCTCGCGGTGCTCCCCGCCGCCGTCGCCGTCGTGCTGTACGCCGGTGGTGTCACCGGCCGTTTCACCGGCCCGGGCTGGGACACCGCCCGCTGGGTGGTGACCGCGCTCGCCGTGGTCGTCCTGCTCGTGGCGGCGGCCGTCGCCCTGGTCGTCGCCCGGTCCCGGCCGGCCGTGACGCCGACGGTGGAGCTCGCCGAGAGCGCCGCGCCCGATCTGTACCGGCTGGTGCGCGACCTCGCCGACCGGCTCGGCGTTCCCGCGCCCTCCGCGATAGCCCTCACCCCGGACTGCGACAGTTGGCTGGAGGACCGCTCCCACCCGGCGCACGGCCGCCGGCACCAGGGGAGCGCGCCCGGCGACGCGCCCGTCCTCGTCATCGGTTCGCCCTTCCTGTGGTGGATGCGGGTCGCCGAGCTGCGGGCGGTGCTCGCGCCGGTCGTCGCCGGTACGGGGCCGGCCGCGCACCCCGACATAGCCGCCGCGCGCCGCTTCGTCCGGGGCCTCGACGCGGCGGTGGCCGCGCCCCGGCGCCCGGGCCTCGACCCGCTGCGCAGGCTGGGCGCGCTGGGCGTCGGCCGGCTGGCCCGGGTGATGCTCAGGAGCTGCCGCGGGCATGCCGCCGAGATGGAGCGGGGTGTCGCCGCGGCCGGTTCCGAGCGGGCCCAGACCGTCGACTACGGCGTGCGGATCGTCGCCCAGGAGCAGGTCGGCCTCGCCTACGCGGGCTGGGACCGCCTGCTGACCCGGGTCGCGCTGCCCGCCTGGCGGATGGGCCGCTGGCCCTCCCGCCTCGACGCCGGCGTGGTCTCCGCGCTCACGGAGCTGTCCCGTCGCGACCGGCTGGCGGACGGCTTCACCTCCCGCCTCGGCGAGCGCCCCGCCTGCGACCTCCTGGAGGAGCCGGGCGCGGTCGACGAGGCCACCTCCCTCCTCGCCGCCCAGCTCTTCCACGGCGCCCCCTCCGGAGCGGGCCCGGACTGGGCGCCGGTCGAGTGGAGCGACTACGCGGACGAGGTCGTCGACCGCACCTGGCGCACCGACGCGGCCCGCCTCCACCAGGTCCTCGACCGCCTGGGCGCGAGCCCCCCGCCGCCCTCGAACCCCCTGACCTCCCAAACCCCCCTGACCCCCCAAACCCCCCAAACCCCCCTGACCGGCCTTCCCGAGCCGGCGGACGAGCCGGCCCCGACCGCGCCGCCCGCGCCCGCGCCCGCCTCCGGCGGCCCGGCCCCCGCCGCCTCTCCCACCCCCGCCCCCACGCCCGCCCCCACCCCCACGTCCACCGACTTCGTCGCCGCGCCCGACGGGCCGACGCTCGCGCGGGTCATGGCGCATCTGGCCGGGCCGCCGCAGGGGGGCTCCGAGGGGGGCGGTGGGGCCGCCGATGTGCTGGCCGCCGCGCTCGCGGCGCAGGCGGCGCGGGAGGAGGAGGGGCGGCGGCCCGCCGTGCCCGCGGCGGAGGGGCCCGACGGGCCGTTGGAGCTGTTCCCGTTGCAGCCGCCCCGCAGTGGGCGGGATCTGCTCGCCGATCATGTGGCGGCCATGGTGTGCTGCGCCGCCGTGGACACGGCGGAGGCGGCGCCGGGGCTCGACTGGCTGGACGGGCCGGCGCTGTTCGTCCGGGGCGAGCGGAGCACGGATCTGACCGCGGTCGTGCTCGCCCTCGTCGAGGACGGCGACCCGAAGCCCCTGCGGGCCTGGCTGGCCAGGACCGGAGTCCGCCCGGAGAAGCCCGTCCGGCTCGTCTGAGCCGGAGGGCGAGGTTCCACTCTCGTCAATTCGCGACGAACGGTGACGGAGTGCGTGCGTTATGTGATGTGCTGGAGACCGGCACTGACAGAGGCAGGACACCGGACCGACGAGGGCGACGACCGGGGGAGTCGAGGGAGGGGCGCAGCATGGGGGCGGAGCAGATCAGGCGGTGGGAGTCGGGCGCGCTCGCGCATGCCGTCTCGGATCCCTTCGGCCAGGGCCCCCTGCCCTGGCTGCGCGGCTCGGAGAACTACTTCGACGGCACCGGCCAGCTCGTCCCCTGGTACGCGGACGAGACCCTGGCCCGCGGCGGTGGCGGCGGCCCCCGCACCGCCGACGACGTGCACGGCCAGATCAAGGGCTTCGTGTCCACCGGGGCCGTCGCGCCCGGCGAGGCGATCGATTTCCACATCACCGTGGACCCGCCGCAGCAGTTCTCGGTCGACGTCTATCGCATCGGGCACTACGGCGGCGACGGCGCCGCCAAGATCACCACCAGCCCCCGGCTGTCCGGAATCGTCCAGCCGGCCCCGCTCACCGCCGACCGCACCGTCTCCTGCCACCACTGGTGGCAGTCCTGGCGGCTTCAGGTCCCCTCGTACTGGTCGATCGGCGCGTACGTCGCCGTCCTCACCACCGTCGGCGGCTATCGCTCCCACATCCCGTTCACGGTCCGCGACAGCCACCCGGCCGACCTGCTGCTCGTCCTGCCGGACGTGACCTGGCAGGCGTACAACCTCTATCCGGAGGACGGCCGCACCGGCGCCAGCCTCTACCACGCCTGGGACGAGGAGGGCCGGCTGCTCGGCGAGGAGGACGCGGCCGTGACCGTCTCCTTCGACCGCCCGTACGCGGGCGCCGGCCTGCCCCTGCACGTCGGGCACGCCTACGACTTCATCCGCTGGGCCGAGCGCTACGGCTACGACCTGGCGTACGCGGAGACCCGCGACCTGCACGCGGGCCGGGTCGACCCCAGCCGCTACCGGGGCCTGGTCTTCCCGGGCCACGACGAGTACTGGTCGGTGCCCATGCGCCGTACGGTCGAGCTCGCCCGCGACCAGGGCACCTCGCTGGTCTTCCTGTCCGCCAACACCCTGTACTGGCAGGTGGAGCTGGGGCCCTCGCCGTCCGGCGCCCCGGACCGGCTCCTGACCTGCCGCAAGCGCCGCGGCCCCGGCCGCCCGGCGCTGTGGCGGGAGGTCGACCGGCCCGAGCAGCAGTTGCTCGGCATCCAGTACGCGGGGCGGGTGCCCGAACCGCACCCGCTGGTCGTGCGGAACGCGAACCACTGGCTGTGGGAGGCCACCGGCGCGGGCGAGGGCGACGAGCTCCCGGGCCTGGTCGCGGGCGAGGCGGACCGCTACTTCCCGCGCACCGCGCTCCCCGAGCACCAGAGCCGCATCCTGCTCGCCCACTCCCCGTACCGGGACGGCGAGGGCGCGCGGCGCCACCAGGAGACGAGCCTCTACCGCGCGCCGTCGGGCGCCTGGGTCTTCGCCTCGGGCACCTTCGCCTGGTCGCCGGCGCTCGACCGGCCGGGCCATGTGGACACCCGCGTCCAGCGCGCCACCGCGAACCTGCTCGACCGGATCTGTAAGAGGGACTGACCAGGGGTTCACCGGGCCCGGCGGCCGGACCCGGCCGGGTGTGCGAGACAATCGGACACGCTCCTGGATCAACCTACGCGGAGGAACCGTGTCCGGATTCGTAGAAAAGCCCGAACCCGTCCAGGTCCCGGGCCTGACCCATCTCCACACGGGCAAGGTTCGCGACCTGTACCGCGACGAGACCGGCAACCTCGTCATGGTGGCGAGTGACCGCATGTCCGCGTACGACTGGGTGCTGCCGACCGAGATCCCCGACAAGGGCCGGGTCCTCACCCAGCTCTCGCTGTGGTGGTTCGACCGGCTCGCCGATCTGGCCCCCCACCACGTCCTGTCCACCGACCTCCCGGCCGGCGCCCCCGCCGACTGGGCGGGCCGCACCCTGATCTGCAAGTCGCTGAACATGGTGCCGGTCGAGTGCGTGGCCCGCGGCTACCTCACCGGCTCCGGCCTGGTCGAGTACGAGGAGTCCCGCACGGTCTGCGGCCTCGCGCTCCCGGAGGGCCTGGCCGACGGCTCCGAGCTGCCCGCCCCGATCTTCACCCCGGCGACCAAGGCCGCCGTCGGCGACCACGACGAGAACGTGTCGTACGAGGAGGTCGCCCGCCAGGTCGGCGCGGAGACCGCCGCACGGCTGCGCCAGACCACCCTCGCCGTCTACAGCCGGGCCCGGGACATCGCGCGCGAGCGCGGGATCATCCTGGCCGACACCAAGTTCGAGTTCGGCTTCGACGGGGAGGCGCTGGTGCTCGCCGACGAGGTCCTCACCCCGGACTCGTCCCGCTTCTGGCCGGCCGACCAGTGGCAGCCGGGCCGGGCCCAGCCCTCGTACGACAAGCAGTTCGTGCGCGACTGGCTGACCTCGCCGGCCTCCGGCTGGGACCGCAAGAGCGAGCAGCCGCCGCCGGCCCTCCCGCAGGAGGTCGTCGAGGCCACCCGCGGCAAGTACATCGAGGCGTACGAGCGTCTCACCGGCAACACCTGGAGCTGAGGCGGGCACGAGAAAGCCCCCGGTCGGATCGACCGGGGGCTTCTTCATGGAGCGGACGACGAGATTCGAACTCGCGACCCTCACCTTGGCAAGGTGATGCTCTACCAACTGAGCCACGTCCGCCTGCGCCGTAGCGCGCAGCTAACTATACCCAACCTTTCGACCGCGCGAGACGCACTGCCGTGTGCCGGTTCTCGGCTCCCAGTTTCGCGGCGGCGGAGGAGAGGTAGTTGCGGACGGTTCCGGGGGAGAGCGAGGCCCGTCTGGCGATCTCCGTGACGGGGGCCCCGTCGGCGGCGAGTTCGAGGACCTCGGCCTCGCGGGCGGTCAGCGGGGAGTCCCCGGCGGCGATGGCGTCGGCCGCCAACTCCGGGTCCACATAACGGTTTCCGGCGTGCACGCTACGGATCAGCTCGGCCAGCCGCTGGGCGCTGACGGTCTTCGGGACGAAGCCGCGGACACCGGCGGCGAGGGCCCGCTTCAGGTGCCCCGGGCGGCCGTGACTCGTCACGATCATGGTTCGGCAGCCGGGCAGTTGCTCCCGCAGGGATGTGGCCACTCTCACACCGTCGGCGCCCGGCATCTGGAGATCGAGGACCGCGACGTCCGGCTCGTGGGCGAGCGCCATGGCGAGCGCCTCGGGCCCGGACGCGGCCTCGGCGACGACCACGAGGTCGTCCTCCAGGGAGAGCAGGGCGGCGAGCGCGCCCCGGATCAGATGCTCGTCGTCGGCGAGCAGAACGCGTACGCGCGCGGTCACGACGCCGTCTCCTTCCTCGAGTTCTCGGCGTTCTTCGCGCTCTTCGCGCTCTTCGCAATCTCCGAACGCCCGGAGCGCCCAGAGCGCCCGGAGCGCCCCGAGTCCCCCGAACGCCCCCCGGTCCCCGGGACGGGTGCGCCCCCGACCCCGACCCCGGCCCCGGGCCCCGCCGGCAGCGGAACCCGGGCCGTCACCCGGAACCAGCCGTCCTTCGCCGGGCCGGCCTCCAGCGTGCCGTCCACCGCCGACAGCCGTTCCCGCAGCCCCGCGAGGCCCGAGCCGGGCCGCCGCGCCGACCCGGTGCCGTCCGCCGCCTCCCGTACGCCGTCGTTCTCGACGACGAGCAGCACCGCACCGCCCCGCGTCCGCAGCGCGATCCGGCACTGCCGCGCGTCACCGTGCCGCAGGACGTTCGTGGTGGCCTCGCGGACCACCCAGCCGAGCGCCGACTGCACCTCGCCGGGCAGCTCGACCGCGGCCGGATCCATGGCGCAGGCGATGCCCGCCGCCGCCAGCACGCCCCGCGCGCCCTCCAGTTCCACCCTGAGGTCCGCCTCGCGGTAGCCGCGGACCACGTCCCGCACCTCGCGCTGGGACTCCTGGGCGATCCGCTGCACCTCGGTCATCTGGGCCACCGCGTCCTCGGGGCGACCGCGCCGGGCGAGCTGCACCGCCAGCTCGCTCTTGAGCGCGATCACCGACAGGTTGCGGCCCATGACGTCGTGCAGGTCGCGCCCGAACCGGAGCCGCTCCTCGGCGACCGCGAGCCGGGCCCCGAGGTCGCGGGACCGCTCCAGCTCCCACACGATCCGCAGCAGCCAGCCGGAGAACCCGCAGGCGAAGACCATGGCGCCGCCGCTCACCGGCACACCGAGGGTGTACGCGAGGACCTGCGGCCAGTCCAGGCCGAGTACGAGCGCCGCGAGGCCGGCCGTGAGCGAGGCGAGCAGCACGGTGCCGGCCATCCGCCGCGCCGAGCGCAGGCACACGGCCACCGAACCGAGCGTGAAGGCCGCCGTGCCGACGACGACGGCGCCGGCGATGCCCGCGTCCCGCAGCGTGCCCGCGGACTGCAGCGCGATGAGCGTCACCGCCCCGAGCGCGGTCACCCCGAGCAGCACGGCCGCGAGCCGCACGGGACGCTCCCGCCGGTCGAGCTGCCAGTCGAGGGCGCGGGAGGCGAGCACCGCGCACAGGACGGCGTGCGCGACGACCAGCAGGGCGATCACCGTGGCCGGGGCGATGCCGATCTTCCCCTCGGCGTTGCTCGCGAAGGGCACGAACGCGACCCCGCCGACCTCGAGCAGCGGGAAGAGGTGGAAGGTCCACCGCGTGTACAGCTCGACCTTGGCCGCGCTGCTGCGGCCGCTCCACCACCCCGTCAGCCTGGACACGGCCGACCCCCGTTCTCCCGTTCACCGGTCTCGGTATCGGTCCCGGTCCCCTAGCGCCGCGGCTCCCAGCGGAACCACTTCCGGACAGCAAACACGCTCAGCACGATCCAGGCCACCGTGGTGAGCCCCGCGCCCAGCAGTTCCTTTCCGCCGACGCCGGCCGCCCCGGCCTCCCCGCCCGTCCCCAGCCAGCCGGCCCGGACGAGCTCCATCGGACCGCTGAGCGGGAGCAGCGAGCAGACGGAGGCGACCGCGTCCGGCAGGGACTCGACGGGCACCATCAGGCCCGAGCCCATCGCGGAGACCAGGAAGAAGGGCAGGGTGGTCAGGCCGGCGCTCTCCACGGAGCGGGTGATCACGGTGGTGACGGCGGCCAGCGCGGCCAGCAGCACGATCCCGGCCAGCGCGCCGAGGAGCAGCAGATCCGGGCGGCGCGGGGCGGCCGCGCCCAGGGCGGCCGGGCCGAGGGCGGTCAGGACCGCGCACTGCGCGAGCGCGATGACCGCGGCCGGCAGGGCGCCGCCGGCCAGGATCTCGGTGTCGCGGGCCTCGCCGGTGCGCAGCCGCTTGAGCACGAGTTCCTCGCGGCGGGCGACGTAGGTGGCGACCAGGTTCATGTAGACGACGAGGCAGAGGACCATTCCGGTGCCGCCGACCATGGTGGCCTCGGCGACGCCGATCGGGAGGCCGCCCTCGTCCATGCCGGCGAGGGAGGTGCGCAGCAGGAAGACCATGAGCACCGGCATGAGCAGGGCGACGAAGAGGTTGTTCCGGTTGCGGGTCAGGAGGGTGAGCTCGGCCCGTCCGAGGGCGGTCAGGCGCGCGGCGGTGGCGTTCATCGGGCCTCTTCCAGGGCGGTGGGGGTGCGGGCGAGGGCGCTGCCGAGGCCGCCGCCGGGGTGCTCGGCGAAGTCGTCGTCGGCGCGGGAGGCGATCTCCAGGAACGCCTCCTCCAGCGAGGCGGAGCGGGCGTCGAGCTCTTCGAGCCGTACGCCGTGGGTGGCGGCCCAGGTGAGCAGCTCGCCGAGGGTCTCCTGGAGCTCGTACGTGCGGATCTCCACGCGGCGGCCGTACGCGGCGGCCTTCAGGCCGAGCGGCAGCCGCTCGTGGCCGACGCCCTCGGGGAGCCGGAAGCGGATCCGGGCGGGTCGGGCGGCGGTGACCTCGGCCGGGGTGCCGGAGGTGACGATCCGGCCGCGGTGCATGATCGCCAGTCGGTCGGCGAGGGTCTCGGCCTCTTCCAGGTAGTGGGTGGTGAGGAGGACGGTGGTGCCCTCGTCGCGCAGCCGGCGGACGAGTTCCCAGGTGTCGCGGCGGCCCTCGGCGTCGAGGCCGGTGGTGGGTTCGTCGAGGAAGAGGACCTCGGGGCGGCCGAGGAGGGCGAGCGCGAGGTCGAGCCGGCGCCGTTCGCCGCCGGAGAGCTGCTTGATCCGGACGCGGGCGCGGTCGGTGAGGCCGACGGTCTCCAGGGCCTCGCCGACGGGGCGGGCGCCGCTGGTGCAGCCGGCCCACATCCGTACGGTTTCGGCCACGGTCAGGTCGGAGGGGAAGCCGCCGTCCTGGAGCATGACCCCGATGCGGGGGCGGACGGCGGCGCGTTCCCGGTACGGGTCGTGGCCGAGGACGCGGGCGGTGCCGCCGGTCGGGGCGGCGAGGCCCTCCAGGAGTTCGACGGTGGAGGTCTTGCCGGCGCCGTTGGTGCCGAGGAGCGCGAAGATCTCGCCCCGGGGCACGGTGAAGGAGATCCCGCCGACGGCCTCGAAGCCGCCGGAGTAGGTCCGGTGGAGGGTGTCCGCCTCGATCGCTGGTGTCATGGGTCCAGGCTTCCGCCGGTCCCCGGCCTTCGGCAGTGCGCGCTGTCACCGGCCCGGCTGACAAATGTCATGCCCGGCCCGGGAACACCCCGGCCGTAGGAACACCCCGGGCGCGGGAACACCCCGGACGTGGGAACGACGAAGGCCCCGGTTCCTGAGAACCGGGGCCTTCGCTCCCTGAGCGGACGACGAGATTCGAACTCGCGACCCTCACCTTGGCAAGGTGATGCTCTACCAACTGAGCCACGTCCGCATTGCTCCCGACCGGCTTTCACCGGGCGGTGCGAGCACCACTCTACCAAACGCACCGGAGTGCTCGGTAACCGTGATGCAGAGCGGGTGACAGGGATCGCACACTGCGGCTTCCCCCTGGAAGGGGGCTGTTCTACTACTGAACTACACCCGCACGCTGCGTGAGGTCCGGCCTTGCGGCCTCGCCCCTCGGCGTGATCCAGACTCTAGCGGATCATGGGGGGTGGAGCGCAAATCCGTATCGGATCCCCTCCCCGGGCCCGGGTCAGCTCGCGGCCTGGAACGCCTCGTAGACCCGCTTGGGGATCCGGCCGCGGGCCGGCACGTCCATCTTGTTGGACTGGGCCCAGGCGCGGACGGCGGCCGGGTCGGGGGCGAGCGCCGTGTGCTTGTAGTCGCTCCGGGAGGCCGGGGCCGCAGCGCCGTCGCGCGCGCTCAGCCTGCGGCCGGCGGCGAGGTAGGGCGCGAGGGCGGTGCGCAGTTTCTTTGCATTGGCGGGATTCAGGTCGATCTCGTACATCTTCCCGTCCAGGCCGAACGCGACCGTTTCCGCCGCTTCTCCGCCGTCGATGTCGTCGAAGAGGGTGACTACCACACGCTGGGCCACGGATATCGGTCCTTTCCTGGGGATCGCCGTGTCCCGAACGGTGCCATCACCACTCTGACGTGCGGTGATGCCGTCATCGCGGCCACCCCTGGCGCATACTGCGTCGTTCTGCATTCCTTTGTACAGCGCGGGGTATCGCATGGGGAAGCCCAGGCAATTGTCTCCGCGTGTCCCGCCTAATTTCGCTGGAATTCGGCTGCCCGTCACCCCGTCGTCTTTGTAGGATCCTTCAGATTTCTACTCGCGTAGATTTTGGAGGCAGGTACGCTGAGGGAACCGCCCACGCAACACACCACCGGGAGTGCCAGTGGCACGCGTCGTAGTCGACGTCATGCTCAAGCCGGAGATCCTCGACCCGCAGGGACAGGCGGTGCAGCGTGCACTGCCCCGCCTCGGTTTCCAAGGGATCTCCGACGTCCGCCAGGGGAAGCGCTTCGAGCTGGAGGTGGAGGGACCGGTCGACGACGCCGCCCTCGCCCGCATCCATGAGATGGCCGAAACCTTCCTTGCCAACACCGTGATCGAGGACTTCACCGTCAAGGTCGAGTCCACGGAGACCGCCGGGGCCTCGTCGTGACCGCACGCATCGGCGTCGTCACGTTCCCCGGGACGCTCGACGACCAGGACGCGCTGCGCGCCGCCCGCCTCGCGGGCGCCGAGCCCGTCTCGCTCTGGCACCGCGACAAGGACCTCAAGCAGGTCGACGCGGTGGTCCTCGCGGGCGGCTTCTCCTACGGCGACTACCTGCGGGCCGGAGCCATCTCCCGCTTCTCGCCGGTGATGGAGACGATCATCGAGCAGGCGAAGGCGGGCATGCCCGTCCTCGGCATCTGCAACGGCTTCCAGATCCTCACCGAGGCCCATCTGCTGCCGGGCGCCATGCTGCGCAACAACCACCTCCACTTCATCTGCCGCGACCAGAAGCTGCGGGTGGAGAACGCGGAGACCGCCTGGACCTCGGACTACACCCGGGGCCAGGAGATCGAGGTCCCGCTCAAGAACATGGACGGCCGCTACGTCGCCGACGAGCGCGTGCTCGACGAGCTGGAGGCCGAGGGGCGGGTGGCCTTCCGCTACCTGGACGTGAACCCCAACGGCTCCCTGCGCGACATCGCGGGCATCACCAACGCCGCGGGCAACGTCGTGGGCCTCATGCCGCACCCCGAGCACGCGGTCGAGCCGCTGGTCGGCACGGGCAAGACCGACGGCCTCGGTTTCTTCACCTCGATCCTCAAGAAGCTGGTCAACGCCTGATGACTCTGGACATCGGAACAGCCGAGGGAGCGACTGAGCGCCCCGCGCGAGACCACAGCACCACGATCGCGCGAAGGAGCGACCGAGCGTGACCCTCGACACCGTCAAGCACGCGACCGAGACGCCCGACGTCGAGCAGCCCTGGAAGGAACTCGGCCTCAAGGAGGACGAGTACGCGCGCATCCGCGAGATCCTCGGCCGCCGTCCCACCGGCGCCGAGCTCGCCATGTACTCCGTCATGTGGTCCGAGCACTGCTCCTACAAGAGCAGCAAGGTCCACCTGAAGCAGTTCGGCGAGAAGGCCCCGCAGAACGACGCCATGCTCGTCGGCATCGGCGAGAACGCGGGCGTCGTCGACGTCGGCCAGGGGTACGCGGTCACCTTCAAGGTCGAGTCGCACAACCACCCCAGCTACATCGAGCCCTACCAGGGCGCGGCCACCGGCGTCGGCGGCATCGTCCGCGACATCCTCGCCATGGGCGCCCGCCCGGTCGCCGTGGTCGACCCGCTGCGCTTCGGCGCCGCCGACCACCCCGACACCAAGCGCGTGCTGCCCGGCGTCGTCGCCGGCATCGGCGGCTACGGCAACTGCCTGGGCCTGCCGAACATCGGCGGCGAGGTCGTCTTCGACTCCTGCTACCAGGGCAACCCGCTGGTCAACGCCGGCTGCATCGGCGTGATGAAGCACGAGGACATCCACCTCGCCAAGGCGTCCGGCCCCGGCAACAAGGTGATCCTCTACGGCGCCCGCACCGGCGGCGACGGCATCGGCGGCGTGTCCGTGCTGGCCTCGGAGACCTTCGACGACACGAAGCCGACCAAGCGCCCCGCCGTCCAGGTCGGCGACCCGTTCCAGGAGAAGCTCCTCATCGAGTGCACCCTGGAGATCTTCAAGGAGAAGCTGGTCGCCGGCATCCAGGACCTGGGTGGCGCCGGACTCTCCTGCGCGACGAGCGAGCTGGCGAGCGCCGGCTCGGGCGGCATGCGGGTCGAGCTGGACACCGTGCCGCTGCGCGACGCGACGCTCTCGCCGGAGGAGATCCTCATGAGCGAGTCGCAGGAGCGCATGTGCGCGATCGTCGAGCCGCAGCACGTCGACCGCTTCATGGAGATCTGCGAGAAGTGGGACGTCACCGCCACCGTCATCGGTGAGGTCACGGACGGCGACCACCTGGAGATCTTCTGGCACGGCGAGCTCATCGTGGACGTGCCCCCGGGCACCGTCGCCCACGAGGGCCCGACCTACCACCGCCCGTACGAGCGTCCCGCGTGGCAGGACGCGCTGCAGGCCGACGACGCCGGCAGGCTGCCCCGCCCGCAGAACGGCGCCGAGCTGAAGGACCAGGTCCTGAAGCTGGTCGGCTCCCCGAACCAGGCGTCCAAGGCGTGGATCACGGACCAGTACGACCGCTTCGTGCAGGGCAACACCGTGCTCGCCCAGCCCGAGGACGCCGGCATGATCCGGATCGACGAGGAGTCGAACCTGGGCGTGGCCATGGCGACCGACGGCAACGGCCGCTACGCCAAGCTCGACCCGTACACGGGCGCGCAGCTCGCGCTGGCGGAGGCGTACCGCAACGTCGCCGCCTCCGGCGCCAAGCCGCTGGCGATCTCGGACTGCCTGAACTTCGGTTCGCCCGAGGACCCGGCCGTGATGTGGCAGTTCGCCGAGGCCACCCGCGGTCTCGCGGACGGCTGCCTCCAGCTCGGCACCCCGGTCACCGGCGGCAACGTGTCGCTGTACAACCAGACCGGTGACGTGGCCATCCACCCGACGCCCGTCGTGGCCGTCCTCGGTGTGATCGACGACGTCAACCGCCGCACCCCGATCGCCTTCGCGGAAGAGGGCCAGCTCCTCTACCTGCTCGGCGACACCAAGGAGGAGTTCGGCGGTTCGGCCTGGTCCGAGGTGATCCACCAGCACCTCGGCGGCATGCCGCCGGCCGTGGACCTCGACCGGGAGAAGCTGCTCGGCGAGATCCTGATCGCGGCCTCCCGCGACGGCATGATCGACGCGGCGCACGACCTGTCCGACGGCGGCCTGGTCCAGGCGGTCGTCGAGTCCTGCCTGCGCGGCGGCAACGGCGCGCGCCTGGTCGTGCCCGAGGGCCTGGACGCGTTCACCTTCCTCTTCAGCGAGTCGGCCGGCCGCGCGGTCGTCGCCGTCCCGCGCAGCGAGGAGCTCCGCTTCACCGACATGTGCGGTGCGCGGGGTCTGCCGGCGACCCGGATCGGTGTCGTCGACGGCGACTCGGTCGACGTGCAGGGCGAGTTCAGCGTCTCCCTGGAGGAGCTGCGCGCGGTGCACGAGGCGACGATCCCGGGTCTGCTGGCCTAGCCGCCGGCCCCCGAGGCGTACGTGCGGCGGCCCCCGGTCCTCGGACCGGGGGCCGTCCCTCGTTCAGCCGGCCTGCGCCCAGAAGGCGTCGGCCTCCTCGATGTCCTCGACGCACTCGTCGACGTCGGTGACCTTGCCCCCGACGATGGTGAAGAAGAGACCGCCGCGCATCTCGATGCCGCGGTCGCCGAGGTCGGCGTGCCACTTGTGGGTCGCCATGACGTGTCCCCGGCCGTCCGGGTAGACGCCGTCCACCTCGACCCGGAACGTGCCGCCGGTGAGCTCCATGAGACGCCCGAAGTGGGCGAGGACGTTGTCCGCGCCCTTGAAGTGCCCGGACATCGGGCCGGACCCCGGCGAGTGGTGGGTGCAGTCCGAGGTCATGAGGGACCGCAGGGTCTCCATGTCTCCTCGGGAGAACGCTTCGTAGCCCCGGCGCACCAGAGCGGCGTCGGGGTGCTCGTGATGGGTCATGGTCCCGTCACTGCCTTTCGTGAGGGGCGTTCCCCCCTTCCTCCAGTCTCGGGGCTAGCCTCTGCCCATGCCACCGGCCAAGAAGCGCACCCGCAGCTACGACTCCGCCAAGATCCGGGCCGCCGTGCTCGCCCAGTTCGGACACGTCGCCGACGCCGTCCGCGGCCTCGCGCCCGATCGACTCGCCCGGCCGTCGGGCCTGGGAGAGTGGACGGTGGCCGATCTGGCCGCGCACATCGCGTGGGTCGCCGACTCCCTGGCGGGCTCCCTCGACCGCCCGCCGGCCGCCAAGGGCGAGATCCTGCCGCACCAGTGGCCCTTCACCACGGTCGCGCTCTCCGCGAAGATCGCCGACGCGGCCCGCGAGACGCTGACCGGGGCGCCGCTTCCCGAGCTGTACGAGCGGGCCGGAACCCGGCTCGCGCAGGCCCTCGCCGCGCACGACGACGAGCGGGTGCTCGACCTGTGGATCGGCCCCATGCGCCTCGGCGACTTCCTCGTCACCCGCACCGTCGAACTGGTCGTCCACACCGACGACCTGAACCGGGCCGCCGGCCTGGACATCCCCCTGGACCGGCAGGCGCTCGCCGCCTGCACCCGGCTGCTCGCCGACGCCCTCGCGGCGAAGGCCCCCGGCGGCGCGGTCGAGGTGCGGATCCCGCCGTTCGCGGTGGTGCAGTGCGTCGAGGGCCCCCGGCACACCCGGGGCACCCCGCCCAACGTCGTCGAGACGGACCCGCTCACCTGGATCCGGCTGGCGACCGGGCGGACCGGCTGGGCGGCGGAGCGGGACGCGGCGCGGGTGAGCGCCAGCGGGGAGCGGGCCGATCTGGCGGGCCTGCTGCCGCTGATGAGCTGAGGAACCGTACGGAGGCCGGCCGAGGAACCGTACGGTGAAGGCCGGCCGAGGAACCGTACGGATGAGGGCCGAGGAACCGTACGGAGGCCGGCCGAGGAACCGTACGGGCACAGGGTCCGTCCCATCGGCATGCAGAAGCCGCGCACACTCGCCGCCGCCCTGACCGTCTCCGCCCTCGCGCTCCTCACCGCCTGCGGTACGGAGCCGGGCGCCGGCCCCGGGGCGGGAGGGGACCCGGACAAGCCCGACCTGCCCGTCGCCGGCGGCCACTGGACGATCGCCGCCGTCACCGTCGACGGCACCCGCTCGGTGGCTCCGCCGGGCGCCCGCCTGGAGATCGAGGAGAACGGCCGCGCCCGGGGGAACACCGGCTGCAACAGCTTCGGTGCGGCGGTCGCCGTCAACGGGGACACCCTGACCGTGTCCACACACGAGGTCACGATGATCGGCTGCCCCGCCGACTGGGACCGCTTCGAACGGGCGCTGCTCACGGCCTTCACCGGCAAGCTGACGGGAAAGCTCCAGGAGAAGGGGCTCACGCTGGCCTCGCCCGACGGCCGCAAGACGCTGGAGCTGGTCACCGAGACCGCCGCTCCGCTGGTCGGCACGGCCTGGACGGTGGACGCGCTGCTCACCGGGGACGTCTCGGCGTCGCTGCCGACGGGCTCGGAGGGCAAGGCGAAGCTGGCCTTCGGCAAGGACGGCCGGCTCAGCGGCAGCCTCGGCTGCAACCGGGTCTCCGCCCCGGCGAAGATCTCCGGGAAGACGATCACCCTGGGGGCGGTCTCGACGACCCGGATGATCTGCGCGGGCCCGCAGATGGAGCTGGAGACCAAGCTGTACGAGGTCCTCGACGGCCCCGTCACCTACCGTCTCGACCACCGCACCCTCACGGTCACCGGCGCGGACGGCCAGGGCTTCACCGCCCGCGCGGAGACCGTCGAGGGTTAGCCGGGGCCGCCGGACCCCGGCCTAGCTCCCGTACGGGAGGAGCCCGGCGTCCGTCCTCTCCCAGGCGGCCTTCAGCTCGGCGAGCCGCGCCCGCTCGTACGGGGCCCGGTCGGCCTGTTCGCGGGCGTCCTCGGTGAGCCGGAAGAGCTGGTCGCGACCGCTCTTGCCGCGGTAGTACTTCCAGTCGCCGCGACGCAGCGCCCGCTCCCCGCGCACCCGCCAGAAGAGGTCGCGCTCGGGCACGGCCTCGCCGCGCAGGAGGTGGCCGGCGAGGCTGGTGCCGTCGAGCGGATAGGCCGGGTGGGGACGGGCGCCGCCGATCTCCAGGAGGGTGGCCGTCCAGTCGGGGGAGAAGACGGGCAGGTCGCTGACCTGGCCGCCGTCGATCCGGGCGGGCCAGCGCAGGATCGACGGGACGCGGATGCCGCCCTCCTGGAGGGAGCCCTTGTTGCCGGCGAGCGGCCAGTTGTAGGAGAAGCGTTCGCCGCCGTTGTCGCTGCCGAAGAAGACGAGGGTGTCGCGTGCGCGGCCGGCGCGCTCCAGTGCGGCGAGGACCGTGCCGACGGAGCGGTCGAGGTCCTCGACCATCTCCTTGTACTTCTCCAGGGAGCCGCCGTCCTGGTGCCAGAGCGCGGAGCGGTCACCGGCCTTGATCCGCCGGACGATCTCCGCACTGGTCTCCTCGTCGCCGTCGGCGATCCAGGGCCAGTGGGGCGTGGTGAAGTTGAGGTTCAGCAGGAAGGGCCGGCCGTGGTCGCGGCCCACGTACTCGCTCGCCCGCTCGGTGAGGATCCGGGTGTAGTAGCGCAGGTCCTTGTACGCGGCGTCGCCCTCGTAGAGGTCGTACTCGCCGCCGAGGCCGAGCTTGGAGTAGTACTCGAGCGCTCCGCCGAAGTTGCCGAAGAACTCGTCCCAGCCGGAGCGGGTGGGGGAGTAGTCGGGAAGGTACCCGCAGTGCCACTTGCCGATGAGGGCGGTGGCGTAGCCGGCGTCGCGGAGCAGTGAGGCGAGCGTGGGGTGGGTGGGCTCCAGGCCCACGGACCGGTCCGCTATGGGTTCGGCGAGACCGCCCTTGGTGCGGCCCGGGTAGCGGCCGGTGTAGAGGCTGAAGCGGGTGGGCGAGCAGGTGGCGGAACCGGCGTAGGCGTCGGTGAAGCGGACGCCCTGGCGGGCCAGCCGGTCCAGGTGCGGGGTGCGGATGTGCGGGGAGCCGTAGGAGGAGAGATCGGCCCAGCCGAGGTCGTCGCCGAGGATGAAGAGGATGTTCGGGCGTGCGGAGTGGCGGCCGGGCGCGGCACGGAACGGCCGTTCCCGCGCGGCCGTCCCGGGTGCGGAGGCTGTCGCCTGTGCGGCGGGGACCGTGGCGGCGAGGGCGGCAGCGGCGGCGGTTCCGACGGCGGCGCCGCCGAGGGCGCGCCGGGACAGGGGTGTGGACATACGGGTCTCCTGGAGGGACGCGGCGGCAACGCGGAACGGCCCGAAGGCGGAAGGTCCGCGAGCGCGGCGGTGAGGCGGCGGTGAGAGGGCGCGGCGGTACGGCACGGCCGGACGGCGGGGCTTCGCGGCCCGCTCTCCGGCAGGGCCCTACGGCCTGCGGAAGGAAGCGCTCAGGCGCGGCGACAGACGGCGCTCGCGACACGGGCCAGGTCCACGTGCCGGCGCTCGACGAGCGTGACCGAAGGGTCGAGGTCACCGATGGGCTGCATGATCGAAAGCGTGGCCGAGTCCGCCTCCGGCTGTCAACGGGCGTCCCGCTGCGTGGACTCCGTCACATCCCGACCGTTCGGCCCGTGCCGTACGAGCGTGCGCTCTGATCACGCCACCCGGCCCCCGCCCTTACCCCGCCTGCTTTGTGGGCTCCGACAAGGACCGGACGATCAGTTCGTGCGATCGCACAGCGCCCTATCACGCTCCCGGACGAATTCGGACCGGTGGTCGATCTCGCCTACACTCGGAGACGTGCCACGTGGTGACGGTCGACTCAATCACGATCTGCTCCCCGGCGAGAAAGGCCCCCAGGACGCGTGTGGCGTCTTCGGTGTCTGGGCTCCGGGCGAAGAGGTCGCAAAGCTCACGTACTTCGGGCTCTACGCCCTCCAGCATCGGGGTCAGGAATCCGCGGGAATCGCGGTCAGCAACGGCTCCCAGATCCTCGTCTTCAAGGACATGGGCCTCGTGTCCCAGGTCTTCGACGAGACCTCTCTCGGTTCCCTCCAGGGTCATATCGCGGTCGGTCACGCCCGCTACTCGACCACCGGGGCCTCCGTGTGGGAGAACGCGCAGCCGACGTTCCGGGCCACCGCCCGCGGCTCGATCGCGCTCGGCCACAACGGCAACCTGGTGAACACGGCGCAGCTCGCCGAGATGGTCGCCGACCTTCCCAAACGGGAGGGCCGCTCCACCCGGGTCGCCGCCACCAACGACACCGACCTGGTGACCGCGCTGCTCGCGGGCCAGGTGGCCGAGGACGGCACGCCGCTCACCATCGAGCAGGCGGCCGCGAAGATCCTCCCCGAGGTCCGGGGCGCCTTCTCCCTCGTCTTCATGGACGAACACACGCTCTACGCGGCCCGTGACCCGCAGGGCATCCGCCCGCTGGTCCTCGGCCGGCTCGAGCGCGGCTGGGTGGTGGCCTCCGAGTCCGCCGCCCTCGACATCTGCGGCGCGACCTTCGTCCGCGAGGTCGAGCCGGGCGAGCTGATCGCGATCGACGAGAACGGCATCCGCACCTCGCGATTCGCAGAAGCGAAGCCCAAGGGCTGTGTCTTCGAGTACGTGTACCTGGCGCGTCCCGACACCGACATCGCCGGCCGGAACGTGTACCTCTCCCGCGTGGAGATGGGCCGCCGGCTCGCCAAGGAGGCCCCGGTCGAGGCCGACCTGGTGATAGCGACGCCGGAGTCCGGCACCCCGGCCGCCATCGGCTACGCGGAGGCGTCCGGCATCCCGTTCGGCGCCGGCCTGGTGAAGAACGCGTACGTCGGCCGGACCTTCATCCAGCCCTCGCAGACCATCCGCCAGTTGGGCATCCGGCTGAAGCTCAACCCTCTCAAGGAAGTCATCAAGGGCAAGCGCCTGGTGGTCGTCGACGACTCGATCGTCCGCGGCAACACCCAGCGCGCGCTGGTCCGGATGCTCCGCGAGGCCGGCGCCGCCGAGGTTCACATCCGGATCTCCTCGCCGCCGGTGAAGTGGCCCTGTTTCTTCGGCATCGACTTCGCCACCCGCGCGGAGCTGATCGCCAACGGCATGTCGGTCCAGGAGATCGGCACCTCGCTCGGTGCGGACTCGCTCTCGTACATCTCCCTCGACGGGATGATCGAGGCCACCACCATCGCCAAGCCCAACCTCTGCCGTGCCTGCTTCGACGGCGAGTACCCGATGGAGCTTCCGGACCCCGAGCTGCTCGGCAAGCAGCTCCTGGAGACCGAGCTGGCCGCCGGCCCCGCCGCCACCGCGGCCGCCGACGCGCTGCGCCGCCCGTAACACCCCGCTGCACACCCGCAGTACGACACGAAAGCTCTGAACCCATGTCTCAGACCACTGGTGCCAGCTACGCGAGTGCGGGCGTCGACATCGAGGCGGGCGACCGCGCAGTCGAGCTCATGAAGGAGTGGGTGAAGAAGACGCAGCGCCCCGAGGTCCTCGGCGGCCTCGGCGGCTTCGCCGGCCTCTTCGACGCCTCCGCCCTCAAGCGCTACGAGCGTCCCCTGCTCGCCTCCGCCACGGACGGTGTCGGCACGAAGGTCGACATCGCCCGCCAGATGGGCGTGTACGACACGATCGGCCACGACCTGGTCGCGATGGTCATGGACGACATCGTCGTCTGCGGCGCCGAGCCGCTCTTCATGACCGACTACATCTGCGTCGGCAAGGTCCACCCCGAGCGGGTCGCCGCCATCGTCAAGGGCATCGCCGAGGGCTGCGTCCTGGCCGGCTGCGCCCTGGTCGGCGGCGAGACCGCGGAGCACCCGGGCCTGCTCGGCCCGGACGACTTCGACGTCGCCGGCGCGGGCACGGGTGTCGTGGAGCACGACCGGCTGCTCGGCGCGGATCGCATCCGTACGGGTGACGCGGTCATCGCCATGGCGTCCTCCGGTCTTCACTCCAACGGGTACTCGCTCGTCCGGCACGTGGTCTTCGACCGCGCCGGCATGACGCTCGACCAGCAGGTCGAGGAGTTCGGCCGGACCCTCGGCGAGGAGCTCCTGGAGCCCACCAAGATCTACTCGCTCGACTGCCTGGCGCTCACCCGGACCACCGACGTGCACGCCTTCAGCCACATCACGGGCGGCGGCCTCGCCGCCAACCTGGCGCGGGTGATCCCGGACGGCCTGCACGCCGTGGTGGACCGCTCGACCTGGGCCCCGGGCGCGGTCTTCGACCTGGTCGGCAGGGCCGGGCAGGTGGAGCGCCTGGAGCTGGAGAAGACCCTGAACATGGGCGTCGGCATGATGGCCGTGGTCCCGGCCGACTCCGTGGACGTGGCCCTGACCACGCTCGCCGACCGGGGCGTCGAGTCCTGGGTCGCCGGCGAGATCACCGAGCGCGGCGACCGGGCCACCGGTGCCGAGCTGATCGGCGACTACGCGAAGTAGCGGCGACCGCACGCGACGCAAGCCGAAGAGCACCCTTGAACGTTCAAGGGTGCTCTTCGGCTTGCGCGGTACGGCGGTCCCGGCCCACTCCGGACAGCGCAGAAACCCGGTCCGGGGTGCCCGGACCGGGTTTCGATGTTCAGAAGGTCAAGCGCGACGCTGAGTGGACGCCGGACCGGACTCGTCGTCCTCGTCCTCGTCGTCCGTGTTGTAAAGATCCGCGTACTGCGCGTACGGGTCGTCTTCCTCGTCGTCGTCCTCGAACGGCTCGCCATTCGGCGGCTGGCTCGAAGTCGTCGAAGCGCCCAGCTCGTGGGCCAGACGCGCAAGGTCGGTCCCGCCGCTGCTGTACTTCAGCTGGCGGGCGACCTTGGTCTGCTTGGCCTTTGCCCGGCCGCGCCCCATGGCTCGACCCCCTCGGTGACGGGGCTCGACGGCCCCAGAGTCTTGACACGCGTTCATGATTCGGAACGGGCTCTCGGGAGAGAGACCGGTCCGTAGGGCTTCAACGGTACCTGTTTCCGTCGGTCTACGGTACGCCGCGCGCATCACATACCCCGGTACAGAACCATCGAGGTGCCCTGTCCTCGCTGGTCAATCGCGATTTTAACCTCTTCTGGAGGTCCGACCCGCCGATCGGCGTGAGCGAAGTCTCGCGAATCGCCCGCCGGCGACGGGCCGGACCTGTCAAGATCAGGCCCGGCGCGCCTCGGCCATGCGCTGCTCGGCGATCCGGTCGGACGCCGCGGCCGGCGGAATGCCGTCCGCCTTCGCACGTGCGAAGATCTCCAGAGTGGTGTCGAAGATCTTCGTGGCCTTGGCCTTGCACCGGTCGAAGTCGAAGCCGTGCAGCTCGTCGGCGACCTGGATCACGCCACCGGCGTTGACCACGTAGTCGGGCGCGTAGAGGATGCCGCGCTCCACGAGGTCCTTCTCGATGCCGGGGTGGGCGAGCTGGTTGTTGGCCGCGCCGCAGACGATGCTCGCGGTCAGGAACGGCACCGTCTCCTCGCTGAGGGCGCCGCCCAGCGCGCAGGGCGCGTAGACGTCCAGGCCCTCGGTGCGGATCAGGGCCGCGGTGTCGGCCGCGACGGTGACCTGCGGGAACTTCTCGGTGATCCGGCGCACCGACTCCTCGCGGACGTCGGTGATCACGACCTCGGCGCCGTCGGCGATCAGGTGCTCGACCAGGTAGTGGCCGACCTTGCCGACGCCCGCGACGCCGACCTTGCGGCCGCGCAGCGTGGGGTCGCCCCACAGGTGCTGCGCGGAGGCGCGCATGCCCTGGAAGACGCCGAAGGCGGTCAGGACGGAGGAGTCGCCGGCGCCGCCGTTCTCGGGGGAGCGGCCGGTGGTCCACCGGTTGGTGCGGGCCACGACGTCCATGTCGGCCACGTAGGTGCCGACGTCGCAGGCGGTGACGTAGCGGCCGCCGAGGGAGGCCACGAAGCGGCCGTAGGCGAGGAGGAGCTCCTCGGTCTTGATCTGCTCGGGGTCGCCGATGATGACGGCCTTGCCGCCGCCGTGGTCGAGCCCGGCCATGGCGTTCTTGTACGACATGCCGCGGGACAGGTTGAGCGCGTCGGCGATCGCCTCGGCCTCGGTGGCGTACGGGTAGAAGCGGGTGCCGCCGAGGGCCGGGCCCAGGGCGGTGTTGTGGAGGGCGATGACGGCCTTGAGGCCCGTGGCGCGGTCCTGGCACAGCACGATCTGCTCGTGGCCCCCCTGCTCCGAGTGGAACAGGGTGTGCAGTACGTCAGGAACGCCGGTCACATCGGTCACGGTGGTGACTCCCAAAACGAGGCGGCGAAGGTCCCCCCTGCGGGTGGGGGCGGGACCGGAACGGCAGAAGATTAAGTCCTACCTGGCCGTAGCAGGGACGCAGTGCCGAGGATCACCCCCGGCAGGAGTACCCGCGTGGAAGGATTTGCGACATGTCGGTCGCGTCCTCGGTGCTGGTTCCCTACGCCTCCTATCTGCGTGTGTACGAGCCGCTGGCCGCGTTCCCGGCCGCGGAGCGGGAGCACTGGGCCCGTTACGCGCGCCGTACGGACACCCCGGGCGCGCAGGACGAACTGCGGCGCTCGCTCGCCGACTTGCTGCCGGTCCCGCCGGTGCCGGTGCCGGTGCACGAGAGCGGGGACGCGTTCGTGGCGTCGGTGGACGGGGTGGTCCTGGTCTGTCCGTGGCGGACCCGGCTGCGGGGCTGGCTGGCGATGGAGGAGCTGGTGGGCGGGACGCTGCCGGCGCCGGTCCTGGACGCGATGCTGCCGCCGGTGGTGCGGGAGCAGGTGGCGGCGGACCACGAGCGGTGGCTGGAGCGGAACCCGGACGCGCGACCGTGGATCCGCAGCGCGGTGTGGCGGGTGCCGCTGAGCTGGTTCGTGCTCTTCTCGGACGAGGAGCGCGAGTACGAGCCGGGCGGCCCCGGCGGTCCGGGTGACGGGCCGGGCGACGGTCCGGGCGGCCCCGGCGGGGTGGTGCTGCGCTACCGGACGCCGATGGCGCAGGCGCGGCGGCGGCTGGCGCGCTCCCTGAAGGCGCTGCGCGGGGCGATCGCGGAGGGGCCGATGATCGAGAGCCTGGTCGGCGTGGGGCGCTGGCTGGAGGAGTTCCATCCGCGGGCGCTGGTGGAGCTGGACTACGGCGGTCTGGTGCACGCGCTCGCGCCGGAGGCGCTGGCGGCGGACCGCTCGGCCGCGGACGTGGCGGAGGGGATCGCGGCGCTGCGGGACGGCGACGGGGAGGTGGCGCAGGCGGCCTACGGGCGGCTGGCGGAGCGGTGGCGGGCGGTGCGTGACCTGCAGTTCGCCAACTGACCATCGACAGGACATCTCGGTCTGATGTAAATGATCTTCATCGCTGGACACCTGTTCGGGTCTTTGGTGTGCTCTGGTGGGGACGTCGGTGCGGGTGTGGCGGGACGTAGGTCCCGATCCGGGCCTTTGGCTCAAGCGTGACGGACAGCACTTAACGCACCCTTGCGCCCATCACCCACCCTCGTGCCAAAATAGGACAAGGAGTCCGGGGAGGGTTCCTTCCGTCCAAGATTGGGCGGAACGCTCAGCATTGCACTCTATGGGGGGTCTGAGGACTCCTGATCGCTCTGTGACTGATCGTCACAGTGGCGTGACTGTCCGTTATGGCATGGTCCATCGACTTCCGCCGCTGATGAACACCTGCGAGGGCAATTCCATCGGTTTGGCCGACGTGGCTGGACGGATGGTGTAGTTGTAGTGCCGAGGACAAGCCGTTCGTCCTATAACCGACTCGGCCCGCTTCTGCCATTTCGGGCAAGGCGGGTCAAGGTGCAGAATTTAGAGGAAAGAACCGAGAAGGTTCGGTTCTCCCGAGGAGGCCGCTCATGACCGCTCGCACCCCTGATGCCGAGCCGCTGCTGACCCCTGCCGAGGTTGCCACGATGTTCCGCGTGGACCCGAAGACGGTGACCCGTTGGGCGAAGGCCGGAAAGCTCACGTCCATCCGCACCCTGGGTGGGCACCGCCGGTACCGCGAGGCTGAGGTCCGCGCCCTGCTGGCGGGCATTCCGCAGCAGCGCAGCGAGGCCTGAGGCACGCGCGAGGTACGCAACACCCCGTAACACCGGGCATCCCGCCGGGTCCCCCAACCCGGTCCGCCCACCCCAAGCTCTGCCGGCGCGCACCTGCCCCAACAGGTGGCGCGTCATCGATCGCGCTGGACTCCGCCGGGTCCGGCGCGATCTTTTTTGTGTCCGTGCCCGAGTGCGTCCGGTCGGTGCAATTGCACATATTAAATCGGGGTCATGTAGGGAGGGTGTAAGTGTGGTTGTTTCTGAAACCGATTCAGTGACACCCGTCACACGGCACGACTCTTGCCAACCAACAGCCTGCCACTCGCGGGGAGTTCACCAACGCGCCATTGGTCACCCCTTGGTGGGACCTTGGTCCCTCGGGCGGGGGAACGCAAGAAGGCCCGCACCGAACGGTGCGGGCCTTCTTCGCTTGCGATCCTGACGGGACTTGAACCCGCGACCTCCACCTTGACAGGGTGGCGAGCTAACCAGATAGGA
>NZ_JBEXQW010000017.1:0-144950 GCF_040612775.1 Streptomyces sp. NPDC006339 | reverse complement strand
CGCGGCCGGCGTTCTGGCCGAAGCTCCGCTTCCACGCCTGCCGCTGAAGCTCGGCCAGCTCGGCGAGCGGGTCGCGCTCGTAGTGCCGCATGGTGGTACGCGTACGAAACCCGACGTCAGCCCTCGCTGACGCCCAGCTTCTCCAGGATCAGGTCCTTGACCTTCGCCGCGTCGGCCTGGCCGCGGGTGGCCTTCATGACCGCGCCGACCAGGGCGCCGACCGCGGCGACCTTGCCGCCGCGGATCTTGTCGGCGATGGCCGCGTTGCCCGCGATGGCCTCGTCGACCGCCGCGCCGAGCGCGCCGTCGTCGGAGACGACCTTCAGACCGCGCTTCTCGACGACCTCGTCCGGGGTGCCCTCGCCGGCGAGGACGCCCTCGATGACCTGACGGGCCAGCTTGTCGTTCAGGTCGCCGGAGGCGACCAGGGCCGACACGCGGGCGACGTCCGCCGGGGTGATCGGGAGCTCCTCCAGGGAGACGCCCTGCTCGTTGGCGTTACGGGCCAGCTCGCCCATCCACCACTTGCGCGCCGCCGCGGCGTCCGCGCCCGCCTCGATGGTGGCGACGATCGGGTCGACCGCACCCGCGTTGAGGATGGCCTGCATGTCCACCTCGGACACGCCCCACTCCTCGCGCAGCCGGTTGCGGCGCACCCGCGGCAGCTCCGGAAGACCCTTGCGCAGCTCCTCGACCCACTCGCGGGAGGGGGCCACCGGCACCAGGTCCGGCTCCGGGAAGTAGCGGTAGTCCTCGGCGTTGTCCTTGATGCGGCCGGAGGTGGTCGTGCCGTCGTCCTCGTGGAAGTGACGGGTCTCCTGCACGATCGTGCCGCCGGCCTCCAGGACCGCCGCGTGGCGCTGGATCTCGAAGCGCGCCGCCCGCTCCACGGAACGGAGCGAGTTCACGTTCTTCGTCTCCGAGCGCGTACCGAAGGTGGTGGACCCCTTCGGCATCAGCGACAGGTTCACGTCGCAGCGCATCTGGCCCTTGTCCATGCGCGCCTCGGAGACGCCCAGGGCACGGATCAGCTCGCGCAGCTCGGCCACGTACGCCTTGGCGACCTCGGGCGCGCGCTCGCCCGCGCCGACGATCGGCTTGGTGACGATCTCGATGAGCGGGATGCCGGCCCGGTTGTAGTCGAGCAGCGAGTGCGAGGCGCCGTGGATGCGGCCGGTCGCGCCACCGATGTGGGTGGACTTGCCGGTGTCCTCCTCCATGTGGGCGCGCTCGATCTCCACGCGGAAGACCTCGCCGTCCTCGAGCTGGACGTCCAGATAGCCGTTGAAGGCGATCGGCTCGTCGTACTGCGAGGTCTGGAAGTTCTTCGGCATGTCCGGATAGAAGTAGTTCTTCCGGGCGAAGCGGCACCACTCGGCGATCTCGCAGTGCAGCGCGAGGCCGATCTTGATGGCGGACTCGACGCCGACCGCGTTGACGACCGGGAGCGAGCCCGGCAGGCCGAGGCAGGTCGGGCAGGTCTGCGTGTTGGCGTCCTGGCCGAGCTCGGTGGAGCAGCCGCAGAACATCTTCGTCTTGGTGCCGAGCTCGACATGGACCTCCAGGCCCATGACGGGGTCGTACTCGGCGAGCGCCGCTTCGTACGACAGCAGTTCAGTGACAGTCACGGTGGAACTTTCCCTCTCAGCCCAGCAGGACGTCGTCGTCGCCGAGGCGCTTCAGCTCGCGGTACAGGATCGCGAGGCCGGTGACGATGGCGGCGGCGGACACGGCGGCGTCGACCAGACGCAGCATGTCACCGTCGCTGCGGGCCAGCTTGGCCTGCTTGGCGACGCTGACCGCGCCGAACGCGGTGGTGGCCAGCGACACGTACACGCCGGTCTTCGACTTCTTGAAGTTCTTCGCCTTCTTGGCCATGGCGTTCACAGCGACGGAGCCTCCTCGATCAGCGGGTGCCCCCACCTTTCCACGAAGGCGGCCTCGACGGCGGCACCGACCTTGTAGAGGCGGTCGTCCTTCAGGGCGGGGGCGATGATCTGCAGACCGACCGGGAGACCGTCCTCCGGCGCCAGGCCGCAGGGCAGCGACATGGCGGCGTTGCCGGCCAGGTTGGTCGGGATGGTGCACAGGTCCGCGAGGTACATCGCCATCGGGTCGTCGGCGCGCTCGCCGATCGGGAAGGCGGTGGTCGGGGTCGTCGGGGAGACGATCACGTCGACCTGCTCGAACGCCTTCTCGAACTCGCGGGTGATGAGGGTGCGGACCTTCTGGGCCGAGCCGAACCACGCGTCGTAGTAGCCGGAGCTCAGGGCGTACGTGCCGAGGATGATGCGGCGCTTGACCTCGGGGCCGAAGCCGGCCTCGCGGGTGAGCGCGGTGACGTCCTCGGCGGACCGGGTGCCGTCGTCGCCGCTGCGCAGGCCGTAGCGCAGGCCGTCGAAGCGGGCCAGGTTGGAGGAGCACTCCGACGGAGCGATCAGGTAGTACGCGGAGAGCGCGAGGTCGAAGGACGGGCAGTCCACCTCGACGATCTCGGCGCCCAGCGACTTCAGCAGCTCGACGGACTCGTCGAAGCGCTGCATCACGCCGGCCTGGTAGCCCTCGCCGCGGAACTGCTTGACGACGCCGACGCGCATGCCGGCGACCGAGCCGTTGCGGGCCGCCTCGACCACCGGCGGGACCGGCAGGTCGATGGAGGTCGAGTCGAGCGGGTCGTGCCCGGCGATGGCCTCGTGCAGCAGCGCCGCGTCGAGGACCGTACGGGCGCAGGGGCCGCCCTGGTCGAGGGAGGAGGAGAACGCCACCATGCCGTAGCGGGAGACCGCACCGTAGGTCGGCTTGACGCCGACGGTGCCGGTGACGGCGGCCGGCTGGCGGATGGAACCGCCGGTGTCCGTGCCGATGGCCAGCGGGGCCTCGTACGCGGCGAGGGCGGCCGAGGAGCCGCCGCCGGAGCCGCCGGGGATACGGGTCAGGTCCCAGGGGTTGCCGGTGGGACCGTAGGCGCTGTTCTCCGTGGAGGAGCCCATCGCGAACTCGTCCATGTTGGTCTTGCCCAGGATGACCACGTCGGCCGCCTTGAGCTTCTTGACCAGGGTGGCGTCGTACGGCGGGATCCAGCCCTCGAGCATCTTCGAACCGACCGTCGTGGGCACGCCCACGGTGGTGAAGATGTCCTTGAGCGCCAGCGGCACACCGGCGAGCGGGCCCAGCTTCTCGCCGCGGGCCCGCTTCTCGTCCACGGCACGGGCCTGGGCGAGGGCGCCCTCGCGGTCGACGTACAGGAAGGCGTGGACCTTCTCGTCGACGGCCTCGATGCGGGCGAGGTGGGCCTCGGTCACCTCGACGGCGGTGAGCTCGCCGGAGGCGATCTTCGCCGCGATCTCGGCGGCGGTGAGCTTGATGATGGTGCTGTTGTCCGTCATGACGTTCTTAGTCCTCCCCCAGGATCTGCGGCACCTTGAAACGCTGCTGCTCCTGGGCCGGGGCGCCGGAGAGCGCCTGCTCGGGGGTGAGCGACGGACGGACCTCGTCCGCGCGCATGACATTGGTCAGCGGCAGCGGGTGGGAGGTCGGCGGTACGTCTTGGTCGGCGACCTCGGAGACGCGGGCGACCGCGCCGATGATGTCGTCGAGCTGACCGGCGAAGTGGTCGAGTTCTTCGGCCTTCAGCTCCAGACGCGCCAGCCGTGCGAGGTGTGCGACCTCCTCGCGCGTGATGCCAGGCATGCGGATCCTCACGGGGTGAGTTTGTTGGTGTTGGCCCAATCCTATGGGGCCCGCACCGCTGCCCGTGAAACGGTTTGCCCCCGGGGGCGGCCCGGGGGCGGGGACGGGGCCCGCCCGGGGGCGGCCCGGGGGCGGGGGCGAAGCTCGGACGGGGGCGGGGACGGGGCTACGGGACCACGTGGCCGGAGGGCTGTTCGACGTCCACGATCGCCGGGGCCGCTGTGGTGCCGGTCGCGTTCGCGGCGGCGGCCGCGGCCGCCGCGTTCGCCGCGATCTCGGCGGGGCGGCGCCAGCCGTGCTCGCCGCGGGCCAGCAGCCAGGCGGTGGTCTCGGCGGGCGGCATGGCGGCGGCGACCAGCCAGCCCTGGACGGCGTCGCAGCCCAGGTCGCGCAGCCGCTCCCAGGTCTCGTCGTCCTCGACGCCCTCGGCGACGACGAGGAGGCCGAGGGAGTGGGCGAGGTCGACGGTGCAGCGGACGATCTCGGCGTCCTCGGTGTCCACGGCGAGCCGGGCGACGAAGGAGCGGTCGATCTTCAGTTCGCTCACCGGGAGGCGGCGCAGGTGGACCAGGGAGGAGTAGCCGGTGCCGAAGTCGTCGAGGGACATCTTGACGCCGTGGCCGGTGAGCCCGGCCATGGTGTCGGCGGCCCGCTGCGGGTCCTCCAGGAGCACGTGCTCCGTTATCTCGAGCTGGAGCGCGCCGGCCGGCACGCCGTGGCGGGCGAGGCGGGCGGCGACGGCGCCGGCGAAGCCGGGGGTGTGGACGTCGCGCGGGGAGACGTTGACGGCGACGGGCACGTCGAGGCCCTGGGCGCGCCAGCGGGCCACCTGGGCGAGGGCGGTCTCCAGGACGTACTCGGTGAGGTGGGGCATCAGGCCGGAGGACTCGGCGATGGCGATGAACTCGTCCGGCGGGACCTTGCCGCGCTCGGGGTGGACCCAGCGGACCAGGGCCTCCAGGCCGGCGACCTGGCCGTCGAAGCGGACCTTGGGCTGGTAGTGCAGCTCGACCTCGCCGGCGTCGAGGGCGCGCCGCAGGTCGCCGAGGAGGCCGAGGCGGTCGGGGGTGTTGGAGTCGCGCTTGGACTCGTAGACCTCGACGCCGGTGCGGTCGCGCTTGGCCTGGTACATGGCGACGTCGGCGCGGCGCAGCAGTCCCTCGGCGTCGAGGGCGTGCTCGGGGAAGACGGCGACGCCGGCGCTGGCCTCCAGGACGAGGGTGAGCCCGTCGAGGTCGAGCGGCGAGGACAGCTCGGCGACGAGGTGGCGGGCGACGCGCTGGGCGCTGGTGGTGGAGTCGGCGGTGGGCAGCAGGACGGCGAACTCGTCGCCGCCGAGCCGGGCGGCCTCGGCGCCCCGGGGCAGGGCGAGGCGGAGCCGTTCGGCGATCTGGAGGAGCAGCCGGTCACCGGCGAGGTGTCCGAGGGTGTCGTTGACCGAGCGGAAGCGGTCGAGGTCGATCAGGACCAGGGCCGAGCGGACGCCCTCGCCCTCGGCCTCCTCCAGGGCGGTCCAGGTGCGCTCCAGGAGCCACTGCCGGTTGGGCAGTCCGGTGAGCGGGTCGCGAAGCTGCTCCTCGGCGCGGGCGCGGGCGATCCACAGGGTGGAGTCGAGCGCGATCAGCGGCACGGCGAAGAGCGGCAGCAGCGGGGGCCGGGAGGCGGCGACGACGCAGATCAGGGGCGCGATGCCGAGCAGGGCGACGGCGACGAGGCCCTGCCGGACCAGGGCGGTGCGGGCGACGGTGGGCAGCGCGCCGCCCTGGGGGGCGAGGGCGTACCACAGCAGCAGCCGGGTCGCCACAAGATAGGCGACGGCGGCGAGCGCCACTTCCGGTACGTCGGCGATCCCCCAGTCGAGGGGTCGCCAGGGTGCCGCGACGGTCGGCACGTCCCCGAAGGTGGCGAGGACGAGGGCGGCGGCGCCGGTGCCGATGACGTCCACGGCGCCGTGCAGCAGGCCCTGGCGCCAGCGGTGGCGGCGGGCGGCGGCGACGAGGACGACCACGGTGAGGGACACCAGGGAGGCGGCCACCCAGCCGTAGAGGAGCAGGACGGCCAGGGTGAGGGCGGCGCCGGAGCCGGTGCCGCCCCACCAGCGGTCGCGGCCGAGCGCGACCAGGTGGCCGACGATGAGGCCGGTGAGGACGGCGAGGGACCAGCCGGCGGCTCCGCCGGGGAAGAGTCCCTCGCCGGTGCTCAGCGCCCGGTACAGTCCGGCGGCGAGCACGACGGCGGCGATGCCCACCAAAGCTCCGGGCAGCCCGGAGGTGATGCCCACGAACGCCGCGCGGCCCTGGGGCCGTGCGACCGGGGCGGCACTCTCGGTCGGTTTCATTCCCGTCCCTCTCACAGCCGGCGGTGCCGTCGCATCGCGGGGCCGTCGTCATGCCACTGGGCCGTCGTCCCGTCGCGTGCCGTACCGCGTGTTCTGCTCCTGCGCGCCGGCAGGGCTCTCGCACGGCCGTGCGCGACGGACGCACGGTCACCACACTAGGCCGAGGAGGGCTGCTACGGGCACCGCTCTCCATGTCTTGCCCGAATGCGACCAGGCCACCCGTAACGATCTGGTATGCGCCGAACGGGTGAGCCTCGGCGGCCCGTCGGAGGGTTACCCGGCGACCGGCAGTGCGACCTCCGCGGCGGCTTCGGGACCCTGTTCGAGCAGCACCGCGAACCCTTCCTCGTTCAGAACCGGAACCTTTAGCTGCATGGCCTTGTCGTACTTCGAGCCCGGGTTGTCACCCACAATGACGAAGGCGGTCTTCTTCGAAACGGAACCGGTCACCTTCGCACCCAGGGCTTGCAGGGACTCTTTTGCGCCATCCCTGGTGTAGTTCTGGAGCGTTCCCGTCACCACCACGGTCAGACCGTCCAGCGGACGCGGCCCCCGCTCCTCACCGGCACCCTCGTCCTCGAAGCTCACCCCGGCCGCACGCCACTTGCGCACGATCTCCCGGTGCCACTCCTCGGAGAACCACTGCTTCACCGCCGCCGCGATGATCGCGCCGACCCCCTCGGTGTCCGCCAGCTCCTTCTCCGTCGCCTGCTCGATCCGCTCCAGGGAGCGGAACTCGCGGGCCAGCGCCTCGGCCGCGACCGGACCCACATGGCGGATCGACAGACCGTTGAGGAACCGGGCCAGCGGACGCGTCTTGGCCGCCTCGATGTTCGCCAGCATCGCCAGCGCGTTCTTCTTCGGCTCGCCCTTCTGGTTGGCGAAGACCGAGACGATCTTCTCCTCGCCCGTCTTCGGGTCCCGCTTGGGCAGCCCGCTGTCCGGGTCGAGGACATACGCCTTGATGGGCAGCAACTGCTCGATCGTCAGATCGAACAGATCGCCCTCGTCCTTCAGCGGCGGCTGCGCCGGCTCCAGCGGGCGGGTGAGCGCCGCCGCCGCGACCATGCCGAAGTTCTCGATGTCCAGGCTCTGCCGGCCCGCCAGATAGAACAGCCGCTCCCGCAACTGCGCCGGACACGTCCGCGCGTTGGGGCAGCGCAGATCGATGTCCCCCTCCTTCATCGGCTTCAGCGGCGTCCCGCACTCCGGGCACTCGGCCGGCATCACGAACTCCCGCTCGCTGCCGTCCCGCAGGTCCGCCACCGGCCCCAGGATCTCCGGGATCACGTCACCGGCCTTGCGCAGCACGACCGTGTCCCCGATGAGCACGCCCTTGGCCTTCACCACCTCCTGGTTGTGCAGGGTGGCGAACTCGACCTCCGAACCGGCCACCGTCACCGGCTCCACCTGCGCGTACGGCGTGACACGGCCGGTGCGGCCGACACCGACCTTGATGTCGAGCAGCTTGGTGTTGACCTCCTCCGGCGCGTACTTCCACGCGATGGCCCAGCGCGGGGCGCGCGCCGTGGAGCCGAGCCGGCCCTGGAGCGGGATCTCGTCCAGCTTGACGACGACGCCGTCGATCTCGTGCTCCACCGAGTGCCGGTTCTCCCCGAAGTACGCGATGAACGCGCGCACCTCGTCGAGACCGGACACCACCTTGTTGTGCCGGGCGGTGGGCAGACCCCACTCCCGCAGCAGCGCGTACGCCTCCGAGAGCCGGGAGATCTCGAAGCCCTCCCGGGCGCCGATGCCGTGCACCACCATGTGCAGCGGGCGGGTCGCCGTCACCTTGGGGTCCTTCTGGCGCAGGGAACCCGCCGCCGCGTTCCGCGGGTTGGCGAAGGGCTTGTCACCGGCCTCCACCAGACGCGCGTTCAGCCCCTCGAACGCCTCCATCGGGAAGTAGACCTCGCCGCGGATCTCCACGAGATCCGGGATGCGCTCGCCGCGCAGCCGGTCCGGGACGTCGGCGATCGTCCGCACGTTCGGCGTGATGTCCTCACCCGTACGGCCGTCGCCGCGGGTCGCCGCCCGGGTCAGCCGCCCGTGCTCGTACGTGAGGTTCACCGCCAGGCCGTCGACCTTGAGCTCGCACAGGAAGTGGTGGTCGCTCGCGCCGACGTCCTTGGCGACCCGCTCGGCCCAGGCCGCCAGCTCCGCGTCGTCGAACGCGTTGTCCAGCGACAGCATCCGCTCGCGGTGCTCCACGGACGCGAAGTCCGTCTCGTACGTCCCCGCGACCTTCTGGGTCGGCGAATCCGGCGTCCGCAGATCCGGATACTCCTCCTCCAGCGCCTCCAGGGATCTCAGGAGCTTGTCGAACTCCGCGTCGCTGATGACCGGCTGGTCCTTCACGTAGTACCGGAAGCGGTGCTCCTCGACCTGCTCCGCCAGCTCGGCGTGCTTCTCCCGCGCCTCGGCGGGGGCCCCCTGCTCGACTGCCACCGTTCCTCGTCCTCCCGTAGCCTGAAAGCCGGTCACCTTGCCGTCACTCTGGGTTGTCCGCGAGCGATCGTGCCGCCCGGGCGCAGTGGGCGAGGGCCTTGCGGGCGTACGCCGGCGAGGCACCCGCGAGACCACAGGTCGGGGTGACCACCACGGACTCGGCGAGAGTCCCCGGATTCAGCCCCAGCCTGCGCCACAGCGTCCTGACACCCATGACGCTACCGCCCGGGTCCGACAATGCCCCCGACGCCGGGTCCGTCGACGGCACCACACCGGCGAAGAGCACGGTCCCCGCCTCCACGGCCTCCCCGATCGGCTCCTCGTCACGCTCGGTGAGCAGTCCGAAGTCGAACGACACGCCCGCGGCCCCGGCCCGGCGCAGCAGCGCGAACGGCACGTCCGGGGCGCACGAGTGCACCACCACCGGCCCGTCGTGGACCGCGATCACGTCCCGCAGCGCGCTCTCCACCACCTGCCGGTCCACCGCCCGGTGGGTGCGGTAGCCGCTGGCGGTACGGACCTGGCCGCGCAGCACGGCGGTGAGCGAGGGCTCGTCGAGCTGGAGCACCGGCCGCGCGCCCGGGACCCGCCTGCGGAGCTCGGCGAGATGTCCGCGCAGTCCCTCCGCGAGCGAGGCGGCCAGGTCCCGGCAGGCACCCGCGTCCCCGAGGGCCGCCTCGCCGCCGCGCAGCTCGAGGCCCGCGGCGAGCGTCCACGGCCCCACCGCCTGCACCTTCAGCGGCCCCTCGTACCCCTGGGTGAACTCCTCCAGGGCGTCCAGGTCCTCCCCCATCCACGACCGCGCCCGCCGCGTGTCCCGCCCCGGCCGGTCGCTGATCCGCCAGCCGCTGGGCTCCACGTGCGCGTACAGCTCGACCAGCATCCCGATCGTCCGCCCGATCATGTCCGCCCCGGGCCCCCGCGCGGGCAGCTCCGCCAGGAACGGGAAGTCCTCGAAGGACCCGGCGACGGTCTTGGCGGCCTCCCGGGCGTCCCCACCGGGCATGGACCCGACGCCGGTGGCGGGGCCCCAAGGGAAGTCGTTCTTCTCGCTGTCGTGGCTGATGGCGCTGTTGTCGGTCACTCCGGCAGGGTACGTGCCGTGTGCTCCAGGACCTCGCGGGTGGCGAGGGTGACGGGGTGGTCGGCGCCGAGGACGCGGGTGCGGGCTTCGAGGACGGCGGTGAGTTCGGGGAGGGCGCGGTCGGGTGGCAGAACGGTGGCGAGGTTGAAGCGGGTGGCGAGGGTGAAGGGGTGCTCGGGCCCGAGGAGCCGCTGCCATGCCTCGAACACGGTCCGCAGCTCCGCGCCGGCCTCGTCCAGTTCGCCGAGTTCGCGCAGGAGGCAGGCGCGGCTCTCGCGGGTGACGAGGGTGTCCTGGTGCCACGGACCACGCGTCCGGGTCTCGGCGGCCAGCACCACCGCCATCTCGGCCAGGGCCTGCTCGATCCGGCCCAGGCCCGCGAGGTCCATCGCGAGGTTGTGGTGCGTGACGAGGGTCAGCTCGTGGTTCGGCCTCAGGACGAATATGCGGGCCATGAGGACCTCGGTGTTCTCGGCGAGGGCGCCCTCGAAGTCACCCGTCAGCCGGCGGGCGACGGCCCGCTCGTGCCGGACCGTGAGGGTGTACGGGTCCCGGTCGCCGAGCGCGTCCGTGCAGTCCTCGACGAGCGCGTCGAGAACGGCGAACGCGTCCCGGCCGCGGCTGAGGCCCAACAAGGCGCGGCCCTCTTCGAGGCGGGCCTGCCGGGCGACGGGGTGACGCTCGGTCAGGTCGGCCACGGCCCCGTCCCGTACGGCCCGTCCGGCCTCGGCAGCCTCCAGGACCAGCCCGCGCGTGGCCAGCGAGCGCACGGCGAGCACGGCCGCCTCCCAGACCTCCGGCGGAGTGCCGGGCCCGAGTCCGTCGAGCAGGTGCGGCACGAGCGCCGGCCACATCCGCCCGTGGTCCTCCGGCACCCCGAGAGTGAGGGCCGACGCCGCAGACAACCGCTCCCGCTCCCCCCGGTACGCGTCCCGCACCAGCGGATGCAGCGTCACCACCGGCTCCCCGTCGGTCCGCAGGGACGCGAGGCCGAGCCGGTCCAGGGCCTGGAGGCAGGTCCACAGCTCCCCCGGCGGGATGTCGACCCGCTCGGGGGCGAAGACCCGCAGCGGTACGGGCGCGTCGGCGAAGCCGGCGAGGAGGCGGAGCAGGGTCTCCGCGTGGACGTGGCCGCGGTCGCGGAGCAGGTGGAGGGACATCGCCCAGATACGGGCGAGGGTGCCGTCCCCGTCGACGGTGACGTCCCCCGTACCGAGGGCGTCGAGGTACGCGGCGTACGTGGCGGGTTCGCCGGGCGTACGGAGGAAGGCGGGGCGCTCGGCGACCGAGGCCAGGTAGCGCCCGGCGCTGTCGAGGGCGAGCGGCAGGCCCCCGAGCCGTACGGCGAGCCGCTCGGCGTCGGACGCGGACCCGGCCTCGGGGGTGGCCCGGTCCGCGAGGACGCGGGCGCCGTCGGGACCGGGCAGGGCGCCGAGCCGGTGCAGGACCGGCCCGGTTCCCCAGGCGGCCGGGTCGCCGTCGCGGGTGGTGACGAGGACGAGCCCGCCCGCCCCGGCCGGGGCGCGGACCCAGCCCGTACCGGCGGCGAGGGAGCCGGGCCCGTCGAGGAGGGCGAGGTCGTCGGCGTTGTCGAGGACGAGGAGCCAGCGGCCGGGCAGGGCGGCGAGGCGTTCCCACAGCAGGTCGGCGGTCTGCCCGGCGGCCAGCTCGTCCTCGCGCAGCCCCAGGCGGCGGGCGACCACGCGCAGACCGCCGGCGAGCCGACCGGCGTCCTGGGCGGCCACCCACCACACGGGCGCGCCGTCGCGGGTGAGGCGGTCGGCGGCCTCCAGGGCGAGGCTGGTCTTCCCGGCGCCGCCGAGCCCGTAGAGGACGTGGGTGCCGGTGGCGCCGAGGAGCAGGTCGAGCAGGTCGCCGCGCCCGCGCAGCGGGGTGCCTCGGCGTCCGAACGGCGGGGCGACGGTCACCTCGTCGGCCGGCGGCGGGGCCTGGTGGACGACGAGGTTCTCGATGTGCCCGGCCTGGACGACGGTCCCCTGTGTGCCGCCCGATACGACGTTGCCGCCCGCCCCCGTGGTCATCGCGTCGTCAGCGCCCCGGCCGGACCGTCAGGTCGTTCACCTCGGCGTCGCGCGGCAGGTCGATCGCCATGACGATGGTCGTGGCCACGGACTCGGGGTCGATCCAGCGCTCGGGGTCGTACTCCTTGCCCTCCTGCTGGTGCACCTTCGCCTGCATGGGGCTCGCGGTCCGCCCCGGGTACACGGACGTGACCCGCACCCCGTTGCCGTGCTCCTCGTGGCGCAGCGAGTCGGCGAGCGCCTTCAGGCCGTGCTTGGAGGCGGCGTAGGCGCTCCACTCGGCGTGGGCGTTGAGCCCGGCGCCCGAGTTCACGAAGACGACGTGCCCCTTGGAGACGCGCAGTTGGGGCAGGAAGTGCCGGGTCAGCTCGGCGGGGGCGACGAGGTTGACGTTGAGCTGGTGGTGCCAGGTCTTGGGGGTGAGCTCACCGACCGGCCCGAGGTCGACGACGCCCGCGATGTGCAGCAGCGAGTCGACCCGCTCGGGCAGGCTCTGGTGCGAGAACGCCCACGACAGCCGGTCCGGATCGGCGAGGTCCCCCACGAGCGTGCGGGCCCCGGGAAACTCGGCAGCGAGCTCCTTGGCCCGCCCCGCGTCCCGCGCGTGCAGCACGAGCTCGTCCCCGCGCGCGTGCAGGCGCCGCGCGACGGCGGCGCCGATGCCGGAACCGGCTCCGGTGATCACATGAGTAGCCATGGGACTCATGTTCTCAGGGAAGGGGCGCGGCGGCGGACCAGAAGGCGGAACGGACGTTCGGGGCGGGGATCCGGCCGAGGGGGTGGGCGGGGCCGTTGGGCGGGGTGGTGGGGTCGGCGACGGCGGACTTGGCGACGCAGGGGGTGTCGGCCCTGAAGACGATCTGCCCCTCGTAGCCGACGGTCAGGGTGAGCTGGAACCCCTCGGGCGTCTTGGCGAAGATCGCCGGCATCTCCTGGTCCCGGTTGACGCCGGTGATGTCGTACCCGCTCTTCTTCCAGAAGCGCTCGACCACTCCGAGGAAGGCGCCTCGCCTCTGCTCGGAGATGATCGTCATCACCTTTCGGCGACGCGTCACCGTACAACTGCCGCTGGTCCAGGTGTGGTGGGTCCACTGGATCTCCGGTACGACAGCCTTGATGGTCGCGTCCAGCAGCGAGTCGGCGCGGGCCGCCGCGGCCTGCATGTTCATGTCTCCCCTTGCTCCCCGGTCTCTCGGTGTTCCGCAACCCGCGAGCACCACGCCCGCCAGGAAGACGAGGAGGGCGGCACGAGCTTGTCGGACCGGTCGCCTCATCGGTGTTCCTCCTTGCTGATCCTGTGGGAACTCCCGCCGACGATCAGCGCGATGTTGTTGGCCGACTCCGCGTCCACATCTGGCGTGAAGTACTGCGAATGGGCCTGAAAAAGACCCCCTTCCACCACCATGCGAGGACCGTCGTCCACCTCGAAGCGCCGCGCCCCGAACGCCTCGCTCGCCGGGTCCTTGCCGAAGTAGACGTCGTCGTTCCCACGGTCGAGCAGGTCCCTCGCGACCAGGACGCCGGTGGATCCGCCGAGGTGCATGCCGACGGCGGATTCCGTCTTGGAGGGGAGGTGGGTGACCGGATCGTTGTCCGCCGCCCCGACGAAGACGTGCTCCTTGCTCACGCCGAGGTCCTCGGCCCTGTCCACGCCCACACCCGGGCTGCCGAGCAGGATGACGTCGTCCACGCCGGGGATACCGCCCGACTGCCGCGCGGCCGTGCCCACGGTGAGGGACCCGTACGAGTGGCCGATGGCGGTCACATGTGGGTCCGGGTGTGCGTTCGTGGCGGAGAGTCCGGCCATGAACCGGTTGTACGCGGGGGCTCCGCGCTCGGCGTCGCCCGTGAGCATGACGTCACCGTGCTGGGGCGCGTCGTAGCCGAGCCAGACGATCGCGGCGCTGGACGGGTCGACGGACCGCGCCCCCTTGGCCGTGTCCTGGGCCCGCACCATGGTGTCGTCGACGAATCCGGCGTCCAGCTTCGTCCCCAGGCCCGGCACGTACGCCGACACGTTCCGCGACGTGTCCGGGTCCCCGTACGCCACGATCGCGCGGCCGTTGCCCTCCGTTCCGATGCCGAGCAGGAGCATCGGCGGGTCGCTTGGCCGGGCCAAGGTGGCCTGGATCTTGCGGAGCGCCTCCAGCTTCGTCTCCGCGTCCCCGCCGCCCGTCCGCTCCAACTCGGCGATCAGCAGCGGCAGGTAGCGCCGGTTCGCCTCGTCCCGTACGGCGGCGGGGATGCCGTCCAGGTTGCCGATCAGGTCCGGGGCGATGTCGAGGTACTCGCGGCGCTGCTCCTCGGGGAGGGCGTCCCACCATGCCTTGCGTGCGGCGGGGCTGCCGTCCTTCGGGACGGCGGCGGCGAGGTGGTGGCCGGCGGTGTCGCGGACGGCGGCGGTGTCCCGGGCGACGTCCCGCAGGGTGGCCTCGGTGACGTCGAGGCCCCCGGCCGCGCGCAGGGCGTCCAGCGTGCGGGCGTACCGGGCGTCGATGGAGGCGGCCGCGAGGACGGCCCGGCCGATGCGGTCGGCGATGTCCTGGGCCTTCTCGGCGTGCGGGTTGAGCGGCCCGAGCGGGGTGGCGTCGGCGAAGGGGGAAGGGTCGCGCAGGAGCCGGACGCGGGCCAGGCCGCCGGGCGCCTCCTGGTCTCCGAAGGCGGTCCGGACGGGCGCGGCGGGGTAGGCGACGGAACCGTCCTCGTGGACGGTGAACCGCAGGGCTCGCGCCTCCTCCAGGGCCAGTTTCACCTGGCGCTGGGGTTCGGCCAGATCGCCGGCCAGGCCGTTGAGGGCCGTGCGGGCGAGCCCGCACTCCGTGTGCAGGTACTGGAAGTTGCGGCTCAGGCGGCGGAGCCTGGCGAGGGCGGCCTCGGCCGACTCGCTGCACTGGGTCTCGCGGAGCTTCGCGGACATCGCGCGGTCGACCCGTACACGGTCGGCGTCCGCGCGGCCGGAGACCTGGTGCCAGGCGTCGCCCGCCTGCTCGAACTCCGCGAGCCGGAGGTCCCTGAGCTGCCGCCAGGTGAGAGCGGTCCCGCTCATCGCCGCCCTCGCCCCGCGAAGGAGTTCCCGACGGCGCTGTCGGTCTCGCCCATCTCCCTGGCCACGGTGAGCAGCGCGCCCCGCAGGGCCTCGCACTCGTCGCGTACGGCCGCGAGCCGTTCCTCCCAGGACGTCCGTAAGCCGGCGAGCGCGGCGACGGCGGTCAGTCCGGCCGCGGCGGGCGCGCCGGCCGCGAGGCCCTCGTGGCCGCGGCCGAGGGCGGAGCGGCTGGTCTCGGTGCTCGTACGGAGTTCGGCGGCGGTGGCGGAGGCGCGGCTCCAGGGCCCGCCGCTGTGTCTGAGCTCCCCGACCGCACCGGTCCTCGGCCCGGACGACTGCTGCCGGCACACCGCTTGGGACACGGCTCCCCCGCTCTCGACGGCGACCCCTCGTCGCTCCAGGGCGAGGAGGCTAGCGCAGCCGCGTCCGCTCGTACGCAGTCGCGAAGACTTCCCACCATCGAACCTGCTCAGGCGGCCGTACGGGCGTGCGATCCGCGATTGCGGGCGCAGATCGTCAGCTTCGCACCCACGACTCCAGGTAGGCCAGCGCCTCCGCCGCGTCCTCCGCGAAGAAGACCAGGTCGGTGAGCGGGACCGGCAGGAAGCCCTCTTCCTCCATGCGGCGGAACTGGGTCTTCAGGCCGTCGTAGAAGCCGGCCGCGTTGAGGAGGACGACGGGCTTGGTGTGCTTGCCGTGCTTCTTCAGTTCCAGGATCTCGGTGGCCTCGTCGAGGGTGCCGGTGCCGCCGACCATGATCACGACGGCGTCGGACCTGGCGAGGAGGAGGGCCTTGCGCTCGGCGAGGTCCTTGGCGAACACCATCTCGTCCGCGACCGGGCGGGCCTTGGCGGCGAGGAAGTCCACCGAGACGCCGACCAGGCGTCCGCCGGCCTCCTCGACACCGTCCGCGACGACCTTCATCAGGCCGGTGTCGGACCCGCCCCAGACCAGCGTGTGGCCGCCCTTGCCGAGACGGGTCGCGAAGTCCCGGGCCGGGGCCGTGTACCGCTCGTCGAGGTCGGCGGCGGACAGGAAGACGCAGATGTTCATGCGCTCCACCGTAGGCCCTCGCACCGACAGCGGGATTTTTCCGGGAAGTTCGGCCGCCGAGCGATGAGTTCCCGCGGCGGCGCCGGTCTGCCCTTCCATGGACGAGGTGAAGACCACTCTCTGCCGGGCCCGGGGCCTGGTCAGGTCGCAGGACGGGACGCGGATCGCCTACGAACGGTACGGGGAGGGGCCGCCGGTGATCCTGGTGAGCGGGGCGCCGGGGGCGGCCGGGGGCGAACGGCCGCTGGCCGGGCTGCTCGCCCGGCACTTCTCGGTCGTCGCGTACGACCGGCGCGCCGCCGCGGACCGCGTGGAGCGGGAGATCGAGGACCTGGCGGCGCTCGTCGACGCGGTGGGCGGCCCGGGCGGTACGGCGGCGGTGCACGGCACGGCGTCCGGCGGGGCCCTCGCGCTGGCCGCCGCGGCGGCCGGGGTGCCGGTCGGGCCGTTGTCGGTGTACGAGCCGCCGTACGGCGCGGAGCGGGCGGACGGGCTCGACCGCGTACGCGCGCGCGTGCTGGTGGTCGACGGAGGCGCCAGCCCCGCCCCGACGCGCCGGGCCGCCCGTACGATCGCGGCGGCCGTCCCGCGCGGACGGCACCGCACCCTCACCGGCCAGACCCACGAGGTGGCCCCGCACGTCCTCGCTCCGGTCCTGGAGGACTTCTACGCGCAGGAAGCCGCCGGGGAGTGAGACCGGTCCGGGCCCCGGCCTCGCCTCAGGCCCGCCTCGGGCCGGGGCCCCGCCTCGGGCCCCGGCCTCGCCTCAGGCCGGCCGCGCCCGCCTCACGTCTCACGCCTCGGCCGGGGCCGTCGCGCGGCGGATCGTCGAGGCGATCGTGGCCGAGCCGACGACGCGGGTGCCGTCGTAGAGGACGATCGCCTGGCCGGGGGCGACCCCGCGCACCGGCTCGTCGAAGGTGACCTTCAGCTCGCCGGCCTCCATCACCGCGCTGACCGGCGTCTCGCCGCCGTGCGCGCGGAGCTGGGCGGTGTAGCGGCCGGGGCCCTCGGGGGCGGTGCCGCACCAGCGGGGCTTGATGGCGGTGAGGCCGGTGACGTCGAGGGCCTCGGCCGGGCCGACGGTGACGGTGTTGTTCACCGGCGAGATGTCGAGGACGTAGCGGGGCTTGCCGTCCGGGGCGGGGTGGCCGATGCGCAGGCCCTTGCGCTGGCCGATGGTGAAGCCGTACGCGCCCTGGTGGGTGCCCACCTTCGTACCGGACTCGTCGACGATGTCGCCCTCCGCCGTGCCCAGGTGGGAGGCGAGGAAGCCCTGGGTGTCGCCGTCGGCGATGAAGCAGATGTCGTGGCTGTCGGGCTTCTTCGCCACGGCCAGGCCGCGGCGCTCCGCCTCGGCCCGGATCTCGTCCTTGGTGGTGAGGGTGTCGCCGAGCGGGAACATGGCGTGCGCCAACTGCTTCTCGTCGAGGACGCCGAGGACGTACGACTGGTCCTTGGCCATGTCGGAGGCCCGGTGCAGCTCGCGGGTGCCGTCCTCGCGCAGCACCACGGTCGCGTAGTGGCCGGTGCAGACGGCGTCGAAGCCGAGGGCGAGCGCCTTGTCGAGGAGGGCGGCGAACTTGATCTTCTCGTTGCAGCGCAGGCACGGGTTGGGCGTGCGGCCCGCCTCGTACTCGGAGACGAAGTCCGCCACGACGTCCTCGCGGAAGCGCTCGGCGAGATCCCACACGTAGAAGGGGATGCCGATGACGTCGGCGGCCCGCCGGGCGTCGCGCGAGTCCTCGATCGTGCAGCAGCCCCGCGCTCCGGTACGGAAGGACTGCGGGTTCGCGGAGAGGGCCAGGTGCACGCCGGTGACGTCGTGGCCGGCCTCGGCGGCGCGGGCGGCGGCGACGGCGGAGTCCACTCCGCCGGACATGGCGGCGAGTACCCGGAGGGGTCGGGGCTGGGTGCGCGGCGGCGGGGTCTGAGTCATAGCCCTACCAGGGTACGGGGCGCCGGGAACCGGGGTCGTGCGAGTGAGCGTTCTCGCTCACATGGGGAAAAAGGCGAGGGGCGGGGCGGCGGGGCGGAGCACCGGCCGCGGCGCGGGGCGGCGGGCGTTCCTGGTGGGCGGCACGGTCGCGGTGGTGGGCACGGTCGCGCTCGCGCGCGAGGAGCTGGCCCGCTTCTGGTGGCGGCTGCCGGGGACGGAGAAGGAGCGGGTCGAGGGCGAGCTGGATCACAAGGGCGCCGAGTGGACGGGGGCCTCGCGGGCGAACTGGCGGCGGGCGGACCGCCCGGACGACTTCACCATCGACCGGGTGGTGATCCATGTCGTGCAGGGCAGCTACGCCTCCGCCGTGAAGGTTTTCAAGGACCCGGGGCACGGGGCCGCCACGCACTACGTCGTGCGCAAGGACGGGCACGTCGCGCAGATGATCCGGGAGCTCGACGTGGCCTTCCACGCGGGGAACCGGGACATGAACGAGCGGAGCATCGGCATCGAGCACGAGGGCTTCGTCGACCGGCCGCAGGACTTCACGGCGGCGATGTACGGGGCGTCGGCGCGCCTGACGGCCGGCATCTGCGCCCGCCACGGGATACCCGTGGACCGTGAGCACGTCATCGGGCACGTGGAGGTGCCGGGGACGGACCACACGGATCCCGGTCCGCACTGGGACTGGGACCGCTACATGGCGCTCGTGCGGCGGGAGCGGGCGAAGCTCGGCCCGGCGGGCCCGGTCAACTGAGGCCGGCCGTCCGGGCGCGCTCCACGGCCGGGCCGATCGCCTCCGCGACCGCCGCCACGTCCTCCTTGGTGGAGGTGTGGCCGAGGGTGAAGCGCAGGGTGCCGCGGGCCAGGTCGGGGTCGGTGCCGGTGGCGAGCAGGACGTGACTGGGCTGGGCGATGCCGGCCGTGCAGGCGGAGCCGGTGGAGCATTCGATGCCGGCGGCGTCGAGGAGCAGCAGGAGGGAGTCGCCCTCGCAGCCGGGGAAGGTGAAGTGGGCGTTGGCGGGGAGCCGGTCGACCGGGTCGCCGCCGAGGATGGCGTCGGGGACGGCGGCGCGGACGGCGGTGACGAGCTCGTCACGCAGGCCGCCGACGGTGCGGGCGAACTCCTCGCGGCCCTCGGCGGCGAGCCGGCCCGCGACGGCGAAGGCGGCGATGGCGGGGGCGTCGAGGGTGCCGGAGCGGACGTGGCGCTCCTGGCCGCCGCCGTGCAGGACGGGTACGGGGGTGTGCTCGCGGCCGAGGAGGAGCGCGCCGATGCCGTAGGGGCCGCCGATCTTGTGGCCGGAGACGGTCAGGGCGGCGAGTCCGGAGGCGGCGAAGTCGACCGGAATCTGACCGAATGCCTGGACCGCGTCGGCGTGCAGGGGGACGTCGAACTCGGCCGCCACGTCGGCGAGTTCGCGGATCGGCATGATGGTGCCGATCTCGTTGTTGGCCCACATGACGGTGGCGAGGGCGACCGACTCGGGGTCGCGCGCGACGGCCTCGCGCAGGGCCTCGGGGTGCACGCGGCCGTAGTGGTCGACCGGCAGGTACTCCACGGTGGCGCCCTCGTGGCCGGCGAGCCAGTCCACGGCGTCGAGGACGGCGTGGTGCTCGACGGGGCTGGCCAGGACGCGGGTGCGGCGCGGGTCGGCGGCGCGGCGGGACCAGTAGAGGCCCTTCACGGCGAGGTTGTCGGCCTCGGTGCCGCCGGAGGTGAAGACGACCTCGCTGGGCCGGGCCCCGAGCGCGCCCGCGAGCGTCTCGCGGGCCTCCTCGACAGTCCGCCGGGCGCGACGGCCGGCCGCGTGCAGCGAGGAGGCGTTGCCCGTGACGGCGAGCTGGGCGGTCATCGCCTCGATCGCCTCGGGGAGCATGGGCGTGGTCGCGGCGTGGTCGAGGTAAGCCATGGTGGGAACGATTCTACGAGGCGGCTCGGGCGGCTCCGCCGGGTGGCTGGATCCAGTATCCGGTTCGGCATCGGAGAGGGGCGAGCGGATATCGGATATCGGATCCGATCACCGGGTGGATACCGGGTTCTGGGTATCAGGGATCGGATGTTGGATATTGGATATTGGATCCGATCACTGTCGGGAGATCGGATCCGCTTCAGCCGTGGGACCCGGGTCCGGTGCCGGCGGCCTGATAGAGAGCGGCGGTCTCCCTCGCGACCTCGGCGACGTAGGCACGGGCGGCCGGTGGGGTGAGGACCTCCAGGCTGGCGCCCATGGCGAGGAGCGGCCGGAGTTCGCCGAGCTCGGCGAAGGCCAGTTCGAGGGTGGTCCACTCCTCGGCGGCCCGCGGCGGGGGCGGGGTGGTGAGGCGGTCGCCGTGCAGGCGCAGGAAGCGGTCGTAGCGGTCGCGGTGGACGCGGGCGGTGACGACGAGATCCGCCGGACGCTGCTCGACGCGGGTGCGCAGCACGTCCCAGACGTCGGCGAGTTCGACGCCGGGCCGGCGCCGGACGGGCTCGTCGAGGAGCTCGGCGCGCTGGACGCGCTCGGCGCGGAAGAGCCGGGGTTCGGCGTCGCGGTCGGCCACGAGGTACCAGACGCCGGCCTTCACGACGAGCCCGTACGGGTCGACGGTGTACGTCTTCGCGGCGGGGGCCCCGCTGCCGCGGTAGGTCAGGGCGAGCCGGCGGTCGGCGAACACGGCCCGGTGGAGGACGTCGAGGTCGACGTCGGCGCGCGGCCCGCTCATCCAGCGGTCCGGGTCGACGAGGATGCGGCGGCTGGTCAGCTCGGCGGCCGGGCGGTGCGGGGCGGGCAGCGCGGCCATCACCTTGCGCAGCGCCGACGCGAGCGCCGCGTCGAGGCCGAGCGCGCTGTGGGCACCCTGGGCGGCGAGCACGAACAGGGCGCGGGACTCGTCGGCCGTCAGGCCGGTGACGTCGGTGCGGTAGCCCGGGAGCAGGGCGATGCCGCCGTGCCGTCCCCGCTCCGCGTAGACCGGGACGCCGGAGGCCGAGAGGGCCTCGACGTCCCGGTAGATGGTGCGCACCGACACGTCGAGCCGTTCGGCGAGCTCGCTCGCCGGCACGAGCCCCCGGGTCTGGAGGAGCAGGAGCAGGGACAGCAGCCGGTCGGACTTCACCCACCGGACTCTCTCACGCCCCGCTCACCGGGGTCGGCCCGGTCAGCCGCGCGGGGCGCGGGCCAACTGGCGGGACTGGGCGACCAGGCGGTCGGCGCTGTCCCAGACCTCGGCGTCCTCCTCCAGGAAGCCGCCCGCGAGGTTGCGGGTGGTGATGGAGACCCGCAGCGGGCCGGGGGCCGGGCGGCAGCGGACGTGGGTGGTGAGCTCGACGGTGGGGGTCCAGCCCTTCAGGCCCAACTCGAAGGAGGTCGGCGGCAGGGCGTCGACGGTGAGGAGCAGGGAGAGCGGGTCCGGCTCGCGGCCGTCGGCCAGGCCGAACCAGCCGCGCATCTCGCCCTTGCCGGAGGGCGCGCCGACGGCCCAGCCGACGGTCGCCGGGTCGAGGCGGATGTCGAGCCGCTCGGTGATGGCGGAGGAGCCGGGGATCTGCGGGGTGGGTCCGTCGGAGGCGCCGAAGCACTGGTCGATCGGGGCGATCGCGGGCGGGGTCGCGGAGGTGCGGACGTCGTCCGGGAGGGCGTCGAGGTCTCCGTACGAGGCGAGGACGCGGATCCGTTCGACCTCGGTGCCGTCCTCGGCGTACTGGAAGAGGGACGCCTGGCCGGTGGAGAGGGTGCGTCCGGTGCGGACGGTCTCCGTGCGGATCACCGCGGGGCCCGGCGCGGAAGGCGTCAGGTAGTGCGCCGAGATGGTGAAGGGGTCCGGGTGGGGCAGGTGGTCGCCGAGCGCGCGGCCGAGGAGGGCGAGGAGGTAGCCGCCGTTGACGGCGTGGATGATCGTCCAGCCGGCGGAGAGTTCGGCGTCGTAGACGCCGGGGGCGCGGAGGGTGACGGCGGTGTCGCGGTCGAACTCGCTCGTCGCGTCGCCCGTCGTACCGTTCGCCGTCTCGATGCTGCTCGTGCTCATGGCGGCGACGGTACAGGATTCAGCTACTGAGCGGTAGCTTTTCGGGCTCCTCGCTGGTGGAGGAGCGCCGGTTCCAGGCACGCGGCGCCCGCCAGTGGTAGCGCATCGCGAGCAGCCGCAGGAGGAAGGCGGTGAGGACGGCGGCGGCGCTGGTGTACGCGTTGAGCACGTCGAAACGGATGCTGAGCACGACCATCGTGGCGCCCACGATCGCGGGGACGGCGTAGAGGTCGCGGTCCCAGCGGAGCAGCGACGGCACCTCGTTGGCGAGCACGTCCCGCAGGACGCCGCCGCCGACGGCCGTGGCCAGGCCGAGCGCGGCGGAGGAGGTGAGGCCGAGACCGTAGTCGTACGCCTTGGTGGTGCCGGTCACGCAGAACAGGCCGAGGCCCGCCGCGTCGAAGACGTTGACGGCGGCCTGGGTGCGCTCGACCTGCGGATGGAGGAAGAAGACCAGCACGGTCGCGACGAGCGGCATGAGGAAGTAGCCGAGGTCCGTGAAGGCGGCCGGGGGGACGGCGCCGATGATGAGGTCGCGGAGGAGGCCGCCGCCGAGGGCCGTGACCTCGGCGAGGACGGCGATGCCGAAGACGTCGAAGTTCTTGCGGACGGCGAGGAGGGCGCCGGAGATCGCGAAGACGAAGATGCCGACGAGGTCGAGGGCGTGTTGGACGGACGGGTTGAACAGATCGTGGAGCACGGGGCCATTGTCCAGGGTGCGCGGGGGTGGGCCGCGCGCCGTGCCGCACGGTGCGGAGGCCCCCGCCGTACGACGGCGAGGCCCCCGCAGCCAGCGGCTGCGGGGGCCTCGGAGACGGGCCGGTCAGGCCCGCGACGCGTCGCCCTTCGCCGCCGGGGCCGTCGGGGCCTCGTCAGGCTTTTCGGCCTTGTCGCTGTCGGCGGCCTCGCTGGTGTCGGCAGGCTCGCTGGCGTCGGCGGGCTCGTCGCGCTCGACGGCCTTCGCCGACTCCTCCGAGCCGGCCGAGCCGGCCGAGCCGGCCGAGCCCTCGGCGCCCTCCGAGCCGTCCGAGCCCTCTGACCCGGCCGAGCCCTCGGGTACCGCGTCCGCCAGTTCCGCCGCCGGGGTCGTCGGGGAGGTCAGCGGGGTCGCGTCGGCCGGGTCCGGGGTGATCTGGGCCGGGATGACCACCGCGTCCGTCGTGCCGGTGCGCTGGATCGTGCCGTCGTGGATCTCCTTCGCGAAGTGGCAGGCCACCTTGTGGCCGCCGCCCACGTCCGTCAGCTCGGGGCGCTCCGTCGCGCACCGCGACTCCTGCTTCCAGGGGCAGCGGGTGTGGAAGCGGCAGCCGGTCGGGGGGTTGGCCGGGGAGGGGAGGTCGCCGTGGAGGAGGATGCGTTCGCGGCGGTCCTCGACCTCCGGGTCCGGGACCGGGACCGCGGACATCAGGGCCTTGGTGTAGGGGTGCATCGGCTCCGCGTACAGCGCGTCGCTCGGGGCCTCCTCCACCAGCGATCCGAGGTACATCACGCCGATGACGTCCGAGATGTGGCGGACCACGGCCAGGTCGTGGGCGATGACCAGGTAGGTCAGGCCCATCGACTCCTGGAGCTCTTCGAGCAGGTTGATGACCTGGGCCTGGATGGAGACGTCCAGGGCGGAGACCGGCTCGTCGCAGATGATGACGTCCGGTTCGAGCACCAGGGCGCGGGCGATGCCGATGCGCTGGCGCTGGCCGCCGGAGAACTCGTGCGGGTAGCGGGAGAGCGCGTTGGTGGGCAGGCCCACCTTGGCGAGGATCTCCCGGATCTTCTCCCGCCGCTCGTCCTGGTTCGCCCCGATCCCGTGCGCGGCCATGCCCTCGCTCAGGATCGACTCGATGTTCTGCCGCGGGTTGAGGCTGCCCAGCGGGTCCTGGAAGACCATCTGGAGCCGGCGGCGGAAGGAGCGCAGGTCCTTCTCGGAGAGCTTGGCCACGTCCGTACCGTCCAGGACGACCGAGCCGTCCGTGACGTCGACCAGGCGCAGCACCGCGCGACCGAGGGTCGTCTTGCCGCAGCCCGACTCGCCGACCAGGCCGTAGGTCTGGCCGGCCTCGACCGACAGCGACACGCCGTCGACGGCGTAGACGTGGCCGACCGTGCGGTCGAAGAGGATGCCCTTCTTGACGGGGAAGTGGACCTTCACACCGTCGAGTTCGAGCAGGCTCATGCCGGGACCTCCGTCGTGGCCAGGACCGGGTTGACGCAGCGGGCGCGGTGTCCGGCCTCGCGTGGTTCGGTCAGTTCGGGGGTGCCGGTGAGGCACTCCATCTCGTACCGGTCGCAGCGCGGGGCGAAGGCGCAGCCGTCGGCCCAGGCGATCTGGTCGTTGATGGACCCGCGGATCGGGTGGAGCGGTTCGCCGCGGGGCGCGTCGAGCCGGGGGATGGAGCCGAGCAGCCCGTGGGTGTACGGGTGGGTGGGGTGCGCGAACAGCTCGCGCCGGGCGGCGGACTCGACGACCTTGCCGGCGTAGAGCACGTTCACCTCGTCGCACAGGCCGGCGACGACACCCAGGTCGTGGGTGATCATCAGGAGGGCGGTGCCCTCCTGGTCCACGAGCTCCTTGAGGAGCTCCAGGATCTGGGCCTGGATGGTGACGTCGAGCGCGGTGGTCGGCTCGTCGGCGATGAGCAGGCGCGGGGCGCAGGCCACGGCCATGGCGATGAGGGCGCGCTGCCGCATGCCGCCGGAGAGCTGGTGCGGGAACTCCTTCAGGCGCCGCGTCGGGTCGGGGATGCCGACCCGGTCGAGCAGGTGGGCGGCCTCCTTGCGGGCGGCCTCGCCCTTCAGGCCCCGGTGGCGCTGGAGGATCTCGGTGACCTGGACCCCGATGGGGATGACCGGGTTCAGCGAGGACAGCGGGTCCTGGAAGATCATCGCCAGGTCCCGGCCGCGCAGGTCGCGCATCCTGGACGTGCTGAGCTTCAGCAGGTCCGTACCGTCGAAGTCGGCGCGCCCGCCGAGGGTGACGCCCTTGTGCGGAAGGAGTCCCATCAGGGCGAGCGAGGTGACGGACTTGCCGCAGCCCGACTCGCCGACCAGGCCGACGACCTGGCCCCGGTCGACGCCGAAGGAGACGCCGTTGACCGCCCGGACGTCCTTGCGGCCGCGGCCGCCGAAGGTGACGGTGAGTTCGTCCACGGTGAGCAGTGGCATGACATCAACCTCGCAGCTTCGGGTCGAGCGCTTCGCGCATGGCCTCGCCGAGCAGGGTGAAGCCGAGGGCGGTGATGATGATGCCGACCGCCGGATACACGGACATCATGGGCTCGTTGTCGAAGAAGCGCTGAGCCTGGGTGAGCATGACGCCCCACTCGGGGACCGCCGGGTCGGGGTTGCCGAGGCCGAGGTACGACAGCGCCGCGGCCTCGATGATGGCGGTGGCGAGGCTGAGCGTGGCCTGGACGATCACCGGGCTCACCGAGTTCGGCAGGATCTGGGTGAGCACGATGCGCCGCTTGCGGATGCCGAGGGAGCGGGCCGCGAGGACGTAGTCGCTGCTGCCCTGGGCGAGCATCGAACCGCGCAGCAGGCGGGCGAAGATCGGGATCTGCACCACGCCGACGGCGATCATCACGGTGGTGAGGGACTGGCCCATGACCGCGGCGATGGAGACGGCGAGGAGCAGCGAGGGCAGCGCCAGCATGATGTCGGTGACGCGCATGATCGCGTTGTCGAAGCGTCGTCCCATCGGGCCGCCGAGGGTGGCGGCGGCGCCCGACACGGCGCCGACCAGGGCGCCGACGAGCAGGCCGATGAGCATGGAGACGACACCGACGAGCAGCGTCTGGCGCGCGCCGACCAGCATCCGGGAGAACATGTCGCGGCCGAGGTGGTCGAGGCCGAACCAGTTCTCGGCGCGCGCCCCGACGAACTGGCCCCGGTTGGAGAAGACTTCGCCGCGCCAGGTCTGGTCGGTCGGCGCGTGCGGGGCGATCCAGGGGCCGATGATCGCGACCAGGACGAACGCCGCGATGATCACGGCGCCGATGATCGCCATCTTGCTGGAGCGCAGCCGGCGCATGGCCTCGCGCCACAGGCTGGCGCCGCTGGCGGTCTCGCTCTTCGCCGTGAGCTGGGCGAGACGGTCGATCTTCGACGTGTTGGTGGATACCAGGCTCATCAGTGCACCCGCACCCTCGGATCGATGACGCTGTACATGAGATCGACCAGCAGGTTGATCAGGACGTACACCATCGCGATGAACATGATGAAGCCGACGAGCACCGGGTAGTCGCGGGCGTCGATGGCGGTACGGATGAAGGAGCCGATGCCGCCGAAGGAGAAGACGGACTCGGTGAGGACGGCGCCGGAGAGCAGGCTTCCGGTGAGCAGGCCGACGGCGGTCACGACGGGCAGCATCGCGTTGCGCAGGATGTGCCGGCCGCGGACGACCCGGCGCTCGAGTCCCTTGGACTCGGCGGTGCGGACGTAGTCCTCGCCGAGGACCTCCAGGACGCTCGCGCGGGTCATGCGCACGATGACCGCGAGCGGGATGGTGGCCAGGGCGATGCCGGGCAGCACCAGGTGCATGAGGGCGTCCCAGGCGGCGTCGAACTCGCCGGTGAGGATGCCGTCGAGGACGGCGAAGCCGGTGACGCTGGTCGCGTCGAGGCCGGTGGACTGGCGTCCGTAGGTGCCGAAGACGCCGCCGAGGGCGCCCTTGAGCAGTTGGGCCAGGAAGAAGACGGGAATGCAGATGCCGACCAGCGAGCCGGAGACCGAGGCCACGTCGAGCCAGCCGCCGCGCTTGCGGGCGGCGAGGTAGCCGAGGGGGATGCCGACGGCGGTGGCGATGAACATGGCGGCGATGCTGAGTTCCACCGTGGCGGGGAAGCGCAGCACGAACTCGTCCCAGACCGGCTGTCCGGTCTGCACCGAGGTGCCGAGGTCGAGTTCGAAGAGCCGCTTGAGGAAGCGTCCGTACTGGACGTAGAGCGGCTGGTCGAGTCCCAGCGCCCGGTTGATGCGCGCTACGTCGGCTTCGGTCGCCCGCTCGCCCAGGATCGCTGAGGCGGGTCCGCCGGGCAGTCGGTTCAGCCAGACGAAGAGCAGAACCGACAGGCCGAGCAGGGTGGGTATGAGCTGGAGAAGTCGTCGTACGACGAGTCGCAACACCCCGCGTGCCCCTTTCTTGCGTACGAGAGTCGGATGCGGGTCCGCCCGGCCACGTGTCGTGCCTACGTGGCCGGGCGGACCGCTTGCGGTGCGTTACTTGAAGGAGACCTCGGCGAAGTTCTCCTGCGTCAGCGGGGAGACCTTCGGCGGGTTGACGTTCTTGCCGAACGCGATGGCGGGCGGCGAGGAGGTCAGCGGGAGACCGGGCAGGTACTCCATGATGGCCTCGTTGGCGGCCTTGTACAGGTCGGTGCGCTTGGCCGGGTCGCCCTGGAGCGAGCCCGCCTTCACGGCGTTGAAGACCTTGTCGTCCTTGAAGCCCCACTGCTTGTCGGGCTCGGCGAACCAGGTGCCGATGAAGTTGTAGCCGTCGTTGAAGTCACCGGTCCAGCCGAGCATGTGCAGGGCGCAGGAGCCGGCCTCGACCGCGTCCAGGTAGTCCGGGTTCCACTTCAGCGGCTTCGGGGTGACCTTGATGCCGGCCTTCTCCAGGTCGGCCTTGATCAGCTCGAAGATGTCCTGCGGCGCCGGCATGTACGGGCGGGTGACCTCGGTCGGGTAGCACATCTCGATCGAGAGGTTGCTGGCACCGGCGGAGGCGAGGAGTTGCTTGGCCTTGGCCGTGTCGAAGGGGTACTTCTTCACGTTCTCGGAGTAGCCGGCGACGGTGTGCGGCATGAACTGGGTCGCGACCTTGCCGCCCTCGGGGAGCTGGGTCTTGACGATGTTCTCGCGGTCGACGGCGTGCGCGATGGCCTGGCGGACCGCGGGCTTCTGCAGCGCCGGGTTCTTGGTCTGCGTCATGCCGAGGTAGAGCAGGTTGAAGACGTCGCGGGTCGGCACCTGGGCGCCGGCGGCCTCGAGCGTCTTGATGTCGGCGGGCGCGACCAGGTCGTAGCCGTCGATGTCACCGGCCTGCAGCGCCTGGCGGCGGGCGTCCTCGGTGTCGATGGTGCGGATGACCAGGTTCTTCACCTTGGCCTTCTCGCCCCAGTAGTCGTCGAAGCGGGTCAGGGTGACTTCCTTGTTGCCCTTGTTCCACTTCGCGATCTTGTACGGGCCGGTGCCGGCGACCGTGCCGGCCTCCTGGCTGTACTTGGGGTACGTGATGGCGTCGCCCTTGGCGGTCGCCTCCTGCTTCTCGTACTCCTTGATCGCCTTCGGCGAGTGGATCGCGAGGGCCTGGAGGGAGAAGCCGCCGGGCAGGTTGGCCGAGGGCTTGAGGACCTCGATGACCGCCGTGTTCTCGTCCTTGGCCGTGCAGGACTTGTAGTTGGGCGCGGGGGCTTCCTTGTCCTCGTTCTTCGCGAAGCCACCCATGATGTCCTGCCAGTAGGTGGAGATCGCGCTGGACTGGTAGGTGCCCTTCCAGTTGAACCAGTGGTCGTAGTTCGCGCAGACCGCGGCGGCGTTGAACGCCTCGCCGTCGTGGAACTTGACGCCCTTGCGCAGGTTGAACGTCCAGACCGTGCCCTGGGGGTTGCTCGACCAGGTCTCGGCGAGACCGCCGACGAGCTTGCTGCCTCCGGACTCGTGCTCAAGGAGTGCTTCGAAGGCCTGGCGGGTGACCCGGAAGGTCTCACCGTCGGCCGCGAGGGACGGGTCGAGGGAGGCCGGGTCGCCGGGGGCGCCGAAGACGAAGGTGTCCTTCGCCCCGCCCTTGTCCCCGTCCTTGCCCCGCTCGCTCGCGCAGCCCGTGGCGATGAGGCCGACCGTGAGGGTCGCCGTCAAAGCCCGGGCCGCCCGGGACTTGAATATTCGCATGGGTCCACCCCTGGGTCGCCATGTGTGGTCTTGACCGGCCGAACGCTACTGGCGAGTGACGCGGCAGAGAACAGTCCGCATAGCGGTGATACCAACCTGAGACCCGGACAGTTGCCAAAACGGTCCGATGCGGGACATCGCAGCGCGTCCGCCGGGAAGCGGAGGCAAAACCTCTGTTTGGCAAGGGATTTCGGCGGTGTTTCCGTGCCGTGTCGCCGGCGGCGCGGGGTGGGTCAGGGGTGCCGCGCGGGCGGGTAGCCGTATCCCGGCTGGTGAGACGGGGCGGCGTGCGCCTCGCGGTCGTAGAACGGGCGGGCGTGGGCGCCCAGCCACATCGCGACCGGGTCGTAGGGGTCGGACATCGTCACCGTGGAGACGGGCAGGCCGTCGGGGACGGCGCCGACCGTCTGGTGCATCATCGCGCGGACCGCCTCGACGGAGGCCGGCGAGGAGTCGTACAGGTCGAGGCCGATGGCGAGGTACGGGGAGCCGAGCGCGGGCTGCACCCAGGCGCGGCGCAGCGAGCGCACGGCGGGGGTGCGGTGGGCGTTCTGGGTGAGCAGGGCGTAGAACTGCGGGATCTCCAGGGCGGGCTCGGACAGCCGCAGGGGGCCGGCGGGCATCCGGTCCAGGCCGGTGGCGATGCGGCGCAGGTCGGCCCAGGGGATGCCGACGCCGCCGCCGGGGGCGTGCGGGTTGAGCCAGATGCCCCAGCGGTCGGGGTAGAGGGCGCGGGCGATCTCCAGGCCGGGGACGAGCTCGTGGGCGCGGTTCCAGCCGGAGGCGGCGAGCTCCTGGGCGGAGGTGACGCACGGGGCGTAGCCGTAGCCGTCGATCTCCATGTTGCCGTACTGGGCGTCGGGGGATCCGGGGGCGCCGTTCCAGAGCAGCATCCAGACCTCGGAGCCGGCGAGGGCGTGCAGCAGTTGTTCGTAGGCGTCGTGGCGTCCGGGTGCCACCTGGCGCAGCATGTGCTCGACCTGTCCGGTCGCAGCGGTGCCTGACGCGCTCACCCTGGGTCCCGCCCCTCTTGTTCGTACGGCCGTACGGCTCGGTTGCTCGTTGCTCGTCGCTCGGTCTGCGAAGTCGCTCGGTTCTGAATCAGTTCAGCTTAAACAGGGGGACCGTCACACGGCGGCGCGCTGGAAGAAGGGGCGCACCTTGTCCAGCATCCAGTCGGCGACGGGGTCCTGGGCCACGTCGAGCAGGATCAGGTTGACCGGCCAGGCGACCTCGACCCGGCCGAGGGCGCGGCCGAGGGCGTCCAGCGGGGTGTTCAGGTCGGCCTCGGCGTGGAGGAGCTGGACGCCGACGAAGAGGGCGGGTTCGGTGCCCTCGACGCTGGCGAGGGCGCGGCGGGCGGTGGCGACCGTGCCGACGGCCTCGAACTCGGCGGAGGCGGCGGCGAGGAAGTCGACCGGGTCGTCCTGCCAGTCGGGCTCGAAGAGGCGGACGCGGCCGCCGCTGGCGGGCCCGTCGAGCGGGGTGCGGCCGGTCCGGCAGAGCTCGGCGACGGCGGGCGGGGGCAGCGGGACGCCGACGGTGCCGCCGGGGTTCACGGCGATGCCGAGCTGCGGGGGCAGGCCGCGGGCGAAGTCGCGGGCGGGGGCGACGGTGTACGACATGTGCTCGCCGACGCAGGCGAGGAACTGTTCCCGGGAGCTGAAGACGGGCACGTAGGCCGAGCCGTCTATCTCCAGGGTGGGCAGGTCGAGGTCGGGGCTGTCGGGGCCGCCGCCGTTGGGCAGGGGCACCCACACGGGGCTGCGGCCGAGGACCTCGACCAGCCTGCCTCCGGCGGCGGGGTTGCCGAGCGAGGCGGCCAGTACTTCCTCGAGCTCATTGCCCGGCCACGTCACGTCCACGGTTCTCGTCGTCCCCTTCCGGCACACGGTGCGGTGGCCTGGTCCGCCGGACAGGCCATAGGCACCTTAATGGCGGCTCGCCGCCCCTGTGACCGAAAAGGACGCCGGAGGAGCGGGAGTGGTTCACGCCACGTCGCGGAATCCGATCCTGCGCAGGGCGTCGGCGGCGTCCCGGTCGAGCAGGGTGACCGAGGCGCAGCCGGGCGGCAGGGCGCCGCTCTCGGCGGTGCGCACCAGGCGGCCGACGGCGCGGCGGTGCCGGGCGAAGGCGTAGCCGGAGACGCCGCGGCCGCGGGAGCGCTGGCCGGCGCGGGCGGTGTCGGGGTCGACGTCGAGCAGGATCAGGTGCAGGGCGGCGCCGCGCCGCCGGGCCTCGCGGGCGAGCCAGCCGCGGACCCAGGACTGGGTGCCGCAGTCGTGGACGATCACCCCGGCGCCGGAGCGCAGGGCGCGGCGGAGGCCCGCGTAGTGCGCGAGGCGGGCGAGGGGGCGCCACAGGGCGTACGGCAGGAAGCGGGGCAGCCGGGCCTCCCAGCGCTCGCGGGTGTGCTGGGAGTCGATGGCGCGGCCCTCGGCGGCGCGGCTCATGAGCGTCGACTTGCCCGCGCCGGGCAGTCCGGAGACCACCACGACGTCGCCGGCGGCGAAGGTCAGCACGCGGGGGCTGCGGCCGCCGCGCTCGCGCAGGTCGCGCAGCAGCCGGGCCCGGCGCCGGCTTCTGACCCGCTCGCGGGCGCGGGCCCGCGCGGCCGCCCGCTGAAGAGGTATCCCCGTATGCGGCGCGTAGGCGCCGGTGCGCTGGATGGTCATCGTCTGCTCCCCCTGTCGGGCCTGCCGGGACCCTGCCCACGAAGTGTAAAGAAACGGTAATGGGACACAAGCGATTTGCCCGGCGGACCCGCCGTGCAATGATGAGCGCGCCACGCGCTCGCCGCAGCGCGCACAACCGCATATCGGCCGCTCGAATCCGCGCGGGAGAGTCCCGGTCGCCAGGCGCAGTCGCGCCGCGCGTCCGGGCGCCGAAGGAGCAAGAACCTCCCTTGAATCTCTCAGGCCCCGTACCGCGTGGATGAGGCAGATCTGAAAAGCGGGCCGCACCGTGTCGCGGCCCCACCCAAGGTGCAAGCCGGGGATGCCCTCGGTGAACCTCTCAGGTTCCATGACAGATGGGGAGGATCGTCCTCACCGTCATGTCACGTCGTGCCCCGCACGCCCTGGGACCCGGGAGCCACCCCATGAGCACTGCCCCCCGCCTGACCGCCCTCGACGCGCTGCACCGTTCGCTGGGCGCGACCATGACCGACTTCGCCGGCTGGGACATGCCACTGCGCTACGGCAGCGAGCGGGACGAGCACAACGCCGTCCGCACCCGGGCGGGCCTCTTCGACCTGTCCCACATGGGCGAGATCACCGTCTCCGGCCCGCAGGCCGTGGACCTCCTGGACTACGCGCTGGTCGGCAACATCTCCACGGTGGGCAACGGCCGCGCCCGCTACACGATGATCTGCCAGGAGGACGGCGGCATCCTCGACGACCTGATCGTGTACCGGCTCCAGGAGCAGGAGTACATGGTCGTCGCCAACGCCTCCAACGCCCAGGTCGTCCTCGACGCCCTCACCGAGCGCTCCGAGGGCTTCGACGCCGAGGTCCGCGACGACCGCGACGCGTACGCGCTGATCGCCGTCCAGGGCCCGGAGTCCCCCGGCATCCTGAAGTCCCTCACCGACGCCGACCTGGACGGTCTGAAGTACTACGCGGGTCTGCCCGGCACCGTCGCGGGCGTGCCCGCGCTGATCGCCCGGACCGGCTACACCGGCGAGGACGGCTTCGAGCTGTTCCTGAAGCCGGAGCACGCCGAGGGCGTGTGGAAGGCGCTGACCGAGGCGGGCGCGGGCGTCGGCCTGATCCCCTGCGGCCTGTCCTGCCGTGACACGCTCCGCCTGGAGGCGGGCATGCCGCTGTACGGCCACGAGCTGACCACCTCGCTCACCCCGTTCGACGCGGGCCTCGGCCGGGTCGTGAAGTTCGAGAAGACCACCAACGAGGGCCGCTTCGTCGGCCGCGAGGCGCTCGAGAAGGCCGCCGAGCGCGCCGAGACCGCCCCGCCGCGCAAGCTGGTCGGTCTGATCGCCGAGGGCCGCCGGGTCCCGCGCGCCGGCATGTCCGTCGTGGCGAACGGCGAGGTGATCGGTGAGATCACGTCCGGCGCGCCGTCCCCGACCCTGGGCAAGCCGATCGCCATGGCCTACGTGGACGCCGCCTTCGCCGCGCCCGGCACCGAGGGCGTCGGCGTGGACATCCGGGGCACCCACGAGCCGTACGAGGTCGTGGCGCTGCCGTTCTACAAGCGTCAGAAGTGACAGGCGACTGACAGGGATAGGCCAGAAGTGACGTTTCCCTCAGCGATTCGTCTCATTCTGCATCTCACCTCGCAAGACCCACGTTCATCAGCACTCCCCCGATCCAGGAGAATCAGGTCATGAGCAACCCCCAGCAGCTTCGCTACAGCAAGGAGCACGAGTGGCTGTCGGCCGTCGAGGACGGCGTCGCCACGGTCGGCATCACCGAGCACGCGGCGAACGCCCTCGGCGACGTCGTCTACGTGCAGCTCCCGAACGTCGGTGACACGATCACCGCGGGCGAGTCCTGTGGCGAGCTGGAGTCCACGAAGTCCGTCAGCGACCTGTACGCCCCGGTGACCGGCGAGGTCGTGGAGGCCAACCAGGACGTCGTCGACGACCCCTCGCTGGTGAACTCCGCCCCGTTCGAGGGTGGCTGGCTGTTCAAGGTGCGCATCGAGGCCGAGCCGGAGGACCTGCTCACCGCCGACGAGTACACCGCCTTCACCGCCGGCTAACCGAGACCCCCCAGGGATCGAAACATGTCGCTTCTGAACACCCCTCTCCACGAGCTGGACCCGGACGTCGCCGCCGCCGTCGACGCCGAGCTCCGCCGCCAGCAGTCCACCCTCGAGATGATCGCCTCGGAGAACTTCGCTCCGGTCGCGGTCATGGAGGCCCAGGGCTCGGTCCTCACCAACAAGTACGCCGAGGGCTACCCGGGCCGCCGCTACTACGGCGGCTGCGAGCACGTCGACGTGGCCGAGCAGATCGCGATCGACCGGATCAAGGACCTGTTCGGCGCCGAGTACGCCAACGTGCAGCCCCACTCCGGCGCCTCCGCCAACCAGGCCGCCCTCTTCGCGATCGCCCAGCCGGGCGACACGATCCTCGGCCTGGACCTGGCCCACGGCGGCCACCTCACCCACGGCATGCGCCTGAACTTCTCCGGCAAGCAGTTCAACGTGGTCGCCTACCACGTGGACGAGGCCGGTCTGGTCGACATGGCCGAGGTCGAGGCCCTCGCCAAGGAGCACCGCCCCAAGGTGATCATCGCGGGCTGGTCCGCCTACCCGCGCCAGTTGGACTTCGCCGAGTTCCGCCGGATCGCCGACGAGGTCGAGGCATACCTGTGGGTCGACATGGCCCACTTCGCGGGCCTGGTCGCCGCCGGTCTGCACCCGAACCCGGTCGAGTACGCGGACGTGGTGACCTCCACCACGCACAAGACGCTCGGCGGCCCGCGCGGCGGCGTCATCCTGGCGAAGAAGGAGTTCGCGAAGAAGCTGAACTCCTCCGTCTTCCCCGGCTTCCAGGGCGGCCCGCTGGAGCACGTGATCGCGGCCAAGGCGGTCTCCTTCAAGGTCGCCGCCTCGGAGGAGTTCAAGGAGCGCCAGCAGCGCACCCTGGACGGCGCCCGCATCATCGCCGAGCGCCTGGTCCAGGACGACGTCAAGGAGCACGGCGTCTCCGTGCTGTCCGGCGGCACCGACGTGCACCTGCTCCTGGTCGACCTGCGCGACAGCGAGCTGGACGGCCAGCAGGCCGAGGACCGCCTCCACGAGGTCGGCATCACGGTCAACCGGAACGCCGTTCCGAACGACCCGCGCCCGCCGATGGTCACCTCCGGCCTGCGCATCGGCACGCCGGCCCTCGCCACCCGCGGCTTCCAGGCCGAGGACTTCCGCGAGGTCGCCGACATCATCGCCGAGACCCTGAAGCCCGGCTTCGACGCCGCGGCCCTGGGTGCCCGGGTGACCGCTCTGGCCGAGAAGCACCCGCTGTACCCCGGCCTGAAGTAATTTCGTACCCTTTTGTTGGTATGAAGCTCCGGGGCACCACGCACACTGGACAGTGAGCGCGGTGCCCCACCCCTTTACCGCACTGCCCGCTCTTCCTGCTCGTTCTGCACCACCCCGGCAGACAACGGCGTCGCCCCCACAAGGAGTCCCCCGTGGCCATCTCGGTCTTCGACCTGTTCTCGATCGGCATCGGTCCGTCGAGCTCCCACACGGTGGGCCCGATGCGCGCGGCCCGCATGTTCGCCCGCCGCCTGAAGAACGAGGGCCTGCTGGCCCACACCGCGTCGATACGGGCGGAGCTGTACGGCTCGCTGGGCGCCACCGGCCACGGCCACGGCACCCCGAAGGCGGTCCTGCTCGGCCTGGAGGGCCACTCGCCGCGCACGGTGAACGTGGAGACCGCCGACGACGAGTTCGAGCGGATCAAGCGGAGCGGCCGGATCAACCTGCTCGGCGCGCACGAGATCCCCTTCTCCTTCGACGACGACCTGATCCTGCACCGGCGCAAGGCGCTGCCGTACCACGCCAACGGCATGACCGTCTTCGCCTACGACGCCACGGGCGCGCTGATCCTGGAGAAGACGTACTACTCGGTCGGCGGCGGCTTCGTCGTGGACGACGACGCGGTCGCGGGCGAGAACCCGATCATCCCGGACGACACCGTCCTGACGTACCCCTTCCGCACCGGCGACGAGCTGCTCCGCCTCACCAAGGAGACCGGCCTGTCGATCTCCTCGCTGATGCTGGAGAACGAGAAGGCATGGCGCACCGAGACGGAGATCCGCGAGGGCCTGCTCGAGATCTGGCGGGTCATGCAGGCGTGCGTCTCGCGCGGCATGTCCCGCGAGGGCATCCTGCCGGGCGGCCTGAAGGTCCGCCGCCGCGCCGCGACCTCGGCCCGCAAGCTGCGCTCCGAGGGCGACCCGGCCGCGCACGCGATGGAGTGGATCACCCTCTACGCGATGGCCGTGAACGAGGAGAACGCGGCGGGCGGCCGTGTGGTCACCGCCCCGACGAACGGCGCGGCCGGCATCATCCCCGCCGTCCTGCACTACTACATGAACTTCGTGCCGGGCGCGGACGAGGACGGGGTGGTCCGCTTCCTGCTCGCCGCCGGCGCGATCGGCATGCTCTTCAAGGAGAACGCCTCGATCTCCGGCGCCGAGGTCGGCTGCCAGGGCGAGGTCGGCTCCGCCTGCTCCATGGCGGCGGGCGCGCTCGCCGAGGTCCTGGGCGGCTCCCCCGAGCAGGTGGAGAACGCGGCCGAGATCGGCATGGAGCACAACCTGGGCCTGACCTGCGACCCGGTCGGCGGCCTGGTCCAGATCCCGTGCATCGAGCGCAACGGCATGGCGGCGGTCAAGGCCGTCACGGCGGCGAAGATGTCGATGCGCGGCGACGGCAGCCACATGGTCTCCCTCGACAAGGTCATCAAGACCATGAAGGAGACGGGCGCGGACATGAGCGTGAAGTACAAGGAGACCGCGCGCGGCGGTCTCGCGGTGAACATCATCGAGTGCTGACACCCGGCACGGTCGGGGCGCCCGGGGCGGTGGGGGCGCCCTGGGCCGGCTGCGGTTCGTCCCGCAGCAGCGGGACCGGGCCGCGCGGGGCGAAGCCGCCGGGGAGGTCGAGCGGCTTCCCCCGGCGCTCGGTGATGATCTCGCCCTGCACGGCGAGGCTCGCGTCGACCGCGCAGTTCCCCGATTCGACCCGGGTCAGATGGGCGTCCCGCACCACGCAGACGAAGCCCGAGATCCAGAAGACCACGTCCAGGCCCACCTCCAGGGTCCCGATCCTGGCGCCGTCCACGTAGACGTCGACGGTCGGCCGGTGGGACGAGGTGACCCTGTGCGTGGCCAGCGCGACGACCTCCTCGCTGCCCGGCAGGTCGCGGGTGCGGCGGGCCGCCGAGCGCAGCGCCGTGTGGCCGCGCCAGCCGGCGGCGACCAGGTCGAGGGCGTCGAGCCCGAGGAAGTCGTCGACGACGGTGGCGAGCTCGTGCTCGACCGCCCGGTCGGCGGCGGGCGTGCGCCGGCGTACGGGGGCGAGCAGCGGCCCGGTCGTGCCGTGGGCGCGCAGCGGACCGTCGAGGTCCTCCCCCTCTCCGAGCAGGAACGAGCGGACGGTCGTCGGGGCCGGAGCGGTCGTGGTCATCGCCCCTCCTCCTGCTCCTCGATGGTCTGCCGGCCGGGATCCGGATGCGGATCGAGCCGGGTGGTGTGGCTGGGCGGCTCCCCCGGCGCCCGGTGCTCGGTCAGCACGCTGCGGCCGGCGGCGGGCCGCAGCGTCGCCCGTACGTGGGTGCGGACCCAGCGGGGGCCGCGGTAGGGCAGCCGCCCGAAGTAGGCGAGCGCCCCGAGGGCGAGCGCGAGGGCGATCCCGCCCGTGGACCCGACGACCAGGGCGACGGGCATGCCCGTACCGCTGCCGCCGCCACCCGTGGTGCCCCCGGTCTCCGTCCCGCCCGTACCGGTACCGCCCGTCTCCGTCCCCCCGGTCTCCGTCCCACCCGTACCGGTGCCGCCCGTCTCCGTCCCGCCGGTCTCGGTGCCGCCCGTCGTCGTCCCGCGCGTGGTCGCGGGGTCGGTGACCTCGTACGCCGCCTCGTCGTACCGCTCCGGGTCCTCGGCGCACTGCGCCCGTACGGTGTGGGCGCCGGGCTCGGCGTCGGCCGGGACCGTGATCTCGACCGCGTCGAAGCTGCGGTCCTCCCGGGTCTCGGCGGTGCCCAGCGGCGGCTCGTCGCCGTCCCACAGCAGGTCGACGGCCGGGCAGGCGAACCCGGTCCCGGCGGCCCGCACCGTCTCGCCCGGGGCGCTCTCGGCGAGGTCGAGGGTGAGCACCGGTTCGCCGTGGGCCGTGCCTTCGACAACCAGCGGGGCCTCCGCGAAGACGTCCGGGCCGACACAGACGGCGCGGACGGTGTAGGTGCCGGGGTCGGCGGCGTCGGGGACGGTCACCTGCTCGCTGAAGGTGCCGGTCTCCGCGCCGACGTCGATCCGGTAGTCGAGGACCCGCTGGTCCTCCACGTACAGCTCGACGTCGTCCGTGGAACACCGGCCGAACCCCGAGCCGTCGACGGTGAAGGACCCGCCCGGCCGCACCGTGCCCGGGTCGAGCGTGATGCCGGCGGTCTCGTCCGTGGTCCCACCGGTGTCGCCGTCGCCGTCACCCCCGACGCCGGTCACGGTGAAGACGGCCTGGCCGTAGAAGGTGTCGCCGCCGGTGTCGACGTGCGGCTTGCACAGCGCCGCGATCGTGTGCGGTCCGGGGGTGGCGTCCTGCGGGACCCTGATCTCGCCAGAGATCAGGGGAAGGTTCGCCGTGCCCGCCACCGCGTGCCCGCCGTCGAAGGTGATCGTCACCTTGCCGCAGCCGTCGAACCCGCTGCCGGTGACCACCACGTCCGTACCGGGCGGCCCCGACGCCGGGCTCAGCGAGATGGACGCGGCGGCGGCCCGCAGCAGCAGCGGGGCCAGAGGGGTCGGGACGACCGGTCCCACGCTGATCGCTGCGCTCAGAAGCACCGCCATCAGGAGTCGAGGCATCAGCCGCGCGGCAGTGAGCATGAGGGTCGGGGGTGGGTGGGATCACGTCCCATTCTCCTCCCCGCCTCCCGGCACCGCCCCTCGGGCCGGCTCCCTCAGGGCAGCAGCCAGTGCGGGTCCGGTACGACGGTGAGCAGCGCGGAGACGACCATGACGGCCGCCAGGACGCCCAGCTCGACCCGGGCGGGGGGCTGGGCGTCGCCGCCGGCCAGCATCCGGCGGCGGGCGGTCAGGGCGAGCAGCGCGGCCAGGCCGAAGAGGGCGAGCTTCACCAGCAGGACCCTGCCGTAGGCGGTGGTGAGGACGCCGTCGAGCGGGAGGCGGCGGAGGGTGGAGCAGGTGCCGGTGACGGCGAGGGCGGCGAAGACCCAGGCGGCCATCCTGGCGTACCGCAGGAGGACGTCCCGGCCGCCGCCGCGCAGCCACATGGTGCGCAGGACGTACAGCAGGGTGCCGAACCAGAGCGAGGCGGCCGTCAGGTGGACGACGGTGAGGGTGACGCCGACCGCCGGGCTGTACGCCTCGGGGTGGGCGCGCAGGGCCTCGGCCCCGATGGCGACGGCGAGCGGCCCGAGGGCGAGCGCGGGCCGGCGGCCGGCGGCGCACAGGGCGGCCAGGGCGAGGGCGTTGGCGGTGACGAGGAGCAGCCGGCCTTCGCGGAGCCCGTAGACGGTGGTCAGCTTGAGTCCGCTGATCACGGCGAGCAGGACGAGGAGGCCGGCGGAGGCGGCGCAGCCGACGGTGGCCGCGGGCAGTGACCAGCGGCGGGGCAGCGGGCCTTCGCGGGCGATCCGGACGCCCGCGATCTCGCCGATCTGGACGGCGAGGGCGGTGAGGACGAGGAGCCGCAGCAGGGTGATGCTGCCGGCGGCGGGGATCTCCAGTTCACCGGTGCCCGTCCGGGCGAGCGAGCCGCCGAGGAGGGCGACGGTGAGGACGGCGAGAACGGCGAGAACGGCCGCCGTCAGACGGATCGGGGTGCCGAGGGGACCGGGGAGCGTCACCTCATGAGCGTCACCGGGGTCCGGACGGGCGGCAACTCAACGGCGTACGCATGGTCGTACACCCGATGGTCCGGGGCCGCCCGCCCGGCCGTGGCTCAGGCCCTGCCGAGGTGGGCCCAGAACTCGTCCCAGGACAGGACGCCGTCGCCGTTGGCGTCGCGCTGCTTGATGAGCGCCTCGGCGACCGTCTCGGTCACGTTGAAGTCGCCCAACTGGGCCATGACGCTCTTGTACTCGGCGGCCGTGATGAAGCCGTCCCCGTCCACGTCGAACTTGTCGAATGCCGTACGTGCCGACTCGATGTCCGCCACTGTTTCCGCCCCTTCATGGTGCTTCGATGTCGGGGGTCAGATTAGCGGGCGCGGCCGTATCGGATGATGGGGGTATGAACAGCGAGGTCACCGAGGTGGCGGACATCCTGGCGGCGGCGGCACGCGGGGTGTTCCCGCCGCCGGACGGGTCGACGACGATTCTGCGGCAGCCGACCGCCCGGGACGCGGGGGTGCTGTCGTTCACGGCGCACTCGGTGGTCTTCCTGGACGAGGACCCGGAGTGGATACGGGCGGAGCTGGCGGCGGCGTCGACGGACCCGCTGGTGGCGAGCATGACCCCGCCGTTCCTGTCGGCGCTGACGGCCCGCACCGGCCGGTACGTGAACACGATCGACCTGCTGACCGTCGCCGACGCCCTCCCGGGCGACCCCGGGATCGGGCTGCGCGAGATCGACGACCCGGAGCACCCGCGGGTGGCGCGGGCGCTGAAGTACCGGGACGAGGTGCGGGTGTGGGCCGCGGACGGCGGCGTGCTGATCCTGGGCCGGGGCGTCGCGGGCCGCATGGAGGCGGCGATCGAGGTGGACGAGGACGTGCGCCACCGGGGCCTGGGCCGGGCCCTGGCGACGGCGGCGCGCCATCTGACCCCGGACCCGGTGGTGTGGGCCCAGCAGTCCCCCGGCAACGCCCGCAGCGTCCGCGTCTTCCAGGCGGCGGGCTACCGCCCGGTCGGCGCGGAGGCCCTGCTGGTGGCGCGCTAGGCAGCTCGGGAACCGGACGATTACCGGAACACACCCGTGTGGCCGAGGGAGTAGCGGCCCGGCTGGGGGTAGACGGCGAGGCCGTGGGGGCCGCCGCCGACGGGGATGCGGGCGAGTTGCCTGCCGGTGGTGGTGTCGATCGCGTAGACCTCGGAGTCGTAGCGGCCGGAGAGCCACAGCACCTTGCCGTCGGCGGAGACGCCGCCCATGTCGGGGGATCCGCCGTCCGGCAGCCACCACTTCTTGGTGAGCTTGTTCTGCTTGAAGTCGAAGACGGAGATGGAGCCCTCGCCGCGGTTGGGGACGTACATCTCCCGGGAGTCGCGGGAGACGTAGAGCCCGTGGCAGCCCTTGCCGGTGGGCAGCAGCTTGGGGGTGGTGAACTTCTCGCCGTCGAGGACCCACATGCCGTGGGCCATCATGTCGGCGATGTAGAAGGTCTTGCCGTCGGGCGAGATCTTCACGTCCTGCGGCATGGCGCCCGCGAGGGGGAGCTTCTGCTGGCCGATGACCTCCATCTTCTCGGTGTCGACCTTGAGGAGCTCGGCGGAGAACTCGCAGGAGACGATGAAGTAGCGCCCGTCGGCGGAGAAGTCGGCGTGGTTGACGCCGTAGCAGGAGACGGGGACGGTCTTCTTCCGTTCCATGGTGTGCGGGTCGCGGAAGACGAGTTCGCGGTCGAGCGAGGCCATGACGACGGCGTATTTGCCGTTCGGCGTGAAGTAGAGGTTGTACGGGTCGTGGACCTCGACCGGTTTGCCGGCGACGCCGGTGGCCGGGTCGATGGGGGTGAGCGTGTGGCCGCGGTTGTTGTTGACCCAGAGGGTCTTGAGGTCCCACGAGGGGACGACGTGCTGCGGCTGGATGCCGACGGGGATGGTCTCGATGACCTTGTAGGTGGCCGGGTCGATGACGGAGACGGTGTTGGAGTTGGTGTTGGGGACGTAGACCCGGGAGGGGAAGTTCCTGACGACCGGGGAGAGCTTGTTCGGCCGGTCGGCAGCGTAGACGTCGTTCGGGTCGAGCAGCGGCGGCATGCCGGGCAGCCCGTCGGGGGCCGCGGCGGGTTTCGGTACGGCGGGGACGGCGGCGGCCTTCTTGGCGCCGCCGCCGCTCTCGGCGGGGCCGGTGCCGGAGCAGCCGGCGAGGGCGAGCAGCAGGGCGGTGGCGGCGAGGACGCGCCGCGTACGGCGCGGGGCGGGGGTCGGCATCAGGTCAGCAACTCCGTGGTGGTCACCGCGGAGAGCCCGCGGCGGTCGAGGTCGGCGAGGAGGACGGGCAGCGCGGCGACCGTGTCGGCGTAGCCGAAGTGGAGGCTCACCACCGATCCGTTGCGGATCTCCCGGGTGATGTTGGCGACGACGGCCGCGGGGCCGGGCGAGGTGAAGTCGAGGGAGTCGACGTCGTACGAGAGGACGTGCGGGTATCCGGCGCGGCGGGCGGCCCGGCGGACGGTCTCGCCGGCGTGCCGGGTGCGGGAGGGCCGGAACCAGGTGCCGATGGAGCCGGTGAGGCGGCGCAGCCGCTGGGCGCATGCCTCGATCTCGGTGTGGGCGCGGTCCTCGGTCATGGCCGTGATGTCGAGGTGGTGCTGGGTGTGATTGCCGAGGTCGTGGCCGCCGTCGAGGACGCGTCGGGCGAGTCCGGGGTGGTGGTCGAGCCAGTCGCCGACGGCGAGGACGGTGACACGGGCACCGGCCCGCTCGGCCCGGTCGAGGATCGCGTGGGCGGTGGCGGGGTCGCCCTGCCCGTGGAAGGTGAGGGCGACGCGGGGCCGGTGCCGGGGGCCGGAGGTGATCTCGACGGGGCGGCCGGGGTAGTGGCGGGGGGCCGGGGCGGCGGGTGCGGGCGCGGGGCGCTGGGTGCGCGGGGCGGGGCGGTCCGTGCCGCAGGCGGTGGCGAGGGCTCCCGCGAGGGCGGCGGCCGTGCCGGCCCGGAGGGCTCCGCGGCGGTCGGTCGGCGTCACGGGCACCATTTAAAGGCCGTTACGCCCTGAAGGTGACGATTGGGCCGTTTCCGGGCGTTTGCGGGTCGCGGTCGGCCGTCCACCATGCGGACGGGGCGAGGAAACACCCGATGAACCCCATACTTATTCATCGTTTACAAGGTCGGTGCTCTAGGTCACCAACGATTCATCGGTAAACCGTCCGTTTATGTCCCGCTGTGTCCCGGTAAGGACTTTTGGCACCGAGGCCACCTGTCTGCCATAGTCGGGGACACGGCCCCCATTGACCCGGGTTCAGGTCGTCAGAGCGGCCGTGGATACCACCCCCTTGATCCACGGCGCACCACACGGAAGCCCCCAGGCGCCTCATCACGGCGGACGGGGGCTTTCGTGCGTCCGGGGCGCGCCAAGGCCCCGTGGGCGTCTAGAACGCCCAGCGCAGCAGTGCCGTCGCCACCACCGCGCCCGCCATCACCACCGGGAACGGGGCCCCGCACAGCCGCAGACCCAGCCCGGCCGCGACACCGCCGGCCACGGCGGGGTCGAGGCCCGACCAGCCCGGCCCCGCCAACTGGACCAGGACGAAGCCCGCGAGCAGCGCGGGGGCCGTCACGGCCAGGACGGACCGGACGCGGGGCGGCAGTTCGCGCCCGCCGACGACGGCGGGGCCGACCGCCTTGAAGACGAAACCGAGCAGGGCGACCGCGGCGATCAGGGCCCACGGCTGCGCCGCGTTCACCGCGCCGCCCCCGCACGGCTCCGGCCGGTCCGGCGCGTGCCCGCGAGCGCGGTGAGGACCGCCGCGCCCGCGCCCGCGACCAGGGCGACGCCGGCGGGCGCGACGGCGATCACCGTGCCCGCGACCACCGCGCCGGCACCCGCGGCGATCCGGCCCTCCCGCCCCCGCCTCAGCTCGTCGAGGAGCATCACGGCGAACAGCGCCGGGGTGAGGACGTCCAGGCCGAGCGCGCGCAGGAGTGTGGCGTCCGGGGCGAAGACCACGCCGACGGCCGTACCCGCCACCCAGGCCGGCCACTGGACGGCCGTCGCACCGAACAGCAGCGGCCGGTCGAAACGGCCGCCCCCGAGGTGGGCGGCAGCCCAGGAGCCGTCGACCACGGCCTGCCCCTCCAGCGCCCGGCGCAGCCGGCCGCCCCGCAGGTCGCCGGCGACGGCCACGCCCATCGGGATGTAGCGGACGTTGACCAGGGCGGCGGCGACCACGGCGGCCCAGCCGCCGCCTCCCGCGCCGAGGGTCGCGACCATCACGAACTGCGCGGAGCCGGAGAACACGAGGAGCGAGCAGACGACCGGGGCGACCGGCCCCCAGCCCTGGGCCCGGGCGAGCGCGCCGAAGCTGATGGCGAGGAGGAACGAGGCGGCCGCGAGGCCCGATCCGGCGCCGAGCCCGGCCCGGAAGCCGCCGGCGCTTCCGGGCACGCCGGTGTCCGTCGGCACGCCGCGGGCGCGCCGGAGTGAGGAGTCCATGCCGGGACTCTAACAAGTAAAACGCTCTTAGCTCGTTAGGCTTCGCTCGAAGCCCGTTAAGGTGGGCGTGTGACCGACGAGCGGAACCCCCTCACCACGACGACCGGTACGACGGAGGACATCGGGCCGTCGCACATCGCGGGCCACCCCGTCCTGGACTTCACGAACACCGTCGCCTGGCGCACCGACGAAAGCCGCCGCGCCGAGCGCGTGCCGGACGCCGCCGCCTGGGCCCGCTGGGCCGCCACGGCCGGCCTCGGCGCGGCCCCGCCCTCCGACGAGGACGAGGCGGTGCTGAACGGCCTGCGGGGCCTGCGCGAGGCGCTCGCCGCGGTGCTGGACGCCCTCGTCGACGGCACCACGCCGCCCGCCCCCGCCTGGGAGACGCTGCGCCGGGCCGCCCTCGCCGCGCGCGAGGCGGCCGCGCTGCCGCCCGCCTTTCCGCTGCGCCCGGTCCCCGCGTCGCTGCCCGACGCCCTCGCCCTGCTCGCCGAGGAGCTGCTGTCGGACGCCCGGGCACTGGCCCGCGTACGCCGCTGCGCGGGTCCGGGCTGCGGCTGGTTCTTCCTGGACCGCAGCCGCAACGGCGCCCGCCGGTGGTGCAGTTCGAGCGACTGCGGCAACCGCGACCGCGCCCGCCGCCACTACGCGCGGACCCGCCCGGCGGCACGGGAGACTCCGCGAGAGACCCTCCAGGCCGTGTCCGGAAGGTAGCGCCGTCTGCCCGAAGGGCAGGGCCTGCGGCGTCTGGTGCGTGCGATCGCAAGGCGGAGGGTCGCCCTCGTACTGGGCGTACTTGGGTGATCCCGACAACGCAGCGAGCGTGCGTGCGCATGGGGGCACCTCCCAGGCGAAGCCCTGGGGGGAGTCGCCGGCCAGGCGGGACTTTCCGGACACGGCCTAGCGGTCGCTGACCCGCATCTCGAACCAGGTGGTCTTGCCGCGCGGGGCCAGGTCGACGCCCCAGCGGTCGGAGAGCTTGTCGACCAGGAAGAGGCCCCGGCCGCTGGTGTCCAGCTCGTGCACCGGCATCAGGCAGGGCAGCCCGCGCGAGGGGTCGCGGACCTCGATCCGGATCCAGCCTCGGCGGCGCAGCATGCGCAGGGCGAAGACGCGGGCCCCGGTGTGCCGGACGGCGTTGCCGACGAGCTCGGAGACCAGCAGCACCGCGTGCTCGGCGATCTGCGGGGTGAGCGCCCACTGGCGCAGCACGACCCACTGGGTGAGCCGGCGGGCGACCGCGGCGGACTCGGGACGGGACGGCAGCCGGACGTCCTCCTCCGCCGGGTTCCCGTACAAGTGCAGCGCTTCCGCGGCCTGTTCGTCCTCGGCGGCCGGCACCCACCGTGCGGCGGTCGTCCCGCCGTGCTGCCGCGGTTGATCCATACCCTCCAGGCCCGCCATGCCCTCCATCATGGCCGCACGGAGCCGGACGCGGGGCCGTTCCGGGGGAATCGACCCCCCGGAATCGACAATTCCGCAGGACTGCCTCCGGCACATGCCAAGGTCAGCGGAAGCCTGTCCGAAGTGCGGGGAGATCAGACGAACTTGGCCTTCCCCGGGCCCTCCTCGACGAAGCTGCGCATCCCGCGCTCGCGGTCCTCGGTGGCGAACAGGCCCGCGAACCAGGTGCGCTCGATGGCGAGACCGGTGTCGATGTCCGTCTCCAGGCCCTGGTCGATCGCCTCCTTCGCCGCGCGCAGCGCGATCGCCGGGCCCTGGGCCAGCTTCGCGGCCCAGGCGTGCGCCTGCTCGTACACCTCGGCGGCCGGCACCACCCGGTCGACGAGACCGATCCGCAGGGCCTCGTCGGCCTTCACCATGCGGCCGGTGAAGATGAGGTCCTTGGCCTTGGAGGGGCCGACGAGCCGGGACAGGCGCTGGGTGCCGCCGGCGCCCGGGATGAGGCCGAGCAGGATCTCGGGCTGGCCCAGCTTGGCGTTGTCCGCGGCGATCCGGTAGTCGGCGCACAGCGCCAGCTCGCAGCCACCGCCCAGGGCGTAGCCGGTGACGGCCGCCACGACCGGCTTGGGGATGCGGGCGACCGCGGTGAAGGAGTCCTGCAGGGCGCGGGACCGCTTGACCATGGCGGCGTGGTCCATGACCTGCATCTCCTTGATGTCCGCGCCGGCCGCGAACACCTTCTCGCCGCCGTACAGGACCACGGCCCGCACGTCGTCGCGGTCCGTCGCCTCCTCGGCCAGCTCGCGCAGCCGGTCCTGGGTGGCGATGTCGAGGGCGTTCATCGGGGGGCGGTCGAGGCGGATGGTGCCGACGCCTTCGGCGACTTCGAGGTTCACAGTCATACGGGGCAGGTTAGCCGCCGTTAACGACAACGGACCCGGTGCTGTTGCTCACAGCACCGGGTCCGGTCAGGCGTCGAAAGGGGACGGACTACTTGATCCATTCCTCCCAGGACATGTTCCAGCCGTTGAGGCCGTTGTCCGGCTGGATCTGCTTGTCCTTGGAGTTCTTCACGATGATGACGTCACCGATGAGGGAGCGGTCGTAGAACCAGGCCGCCGGCGTGGAGCTGTCGCCCGCGCCCCGGGTGTCGCGCAGACCGACGCAGCCGTGGCTGACGTTGGCCGAGCCGAACGTCGAGGCGGAGGCCCAGTAGTTGCCGTGCACGAAGGTGCCCGAGGTGGACAGGCGCATCGCGTGCGGCACGTCCTTGATGTCGTACTCGCCGCCGAAGCCCACGGTGGCCCCGTTCATGCGGGTCACCTTGTACTTCTCGCTGATGACCATCTGGCCGTTGTACGTGGTCGTGGACGGCGCGCCCGCGGTGATCGGCAGGGTCTTGATGATCTTGCCGTCGCGCTCGACCTTCATCGTCTTGGCGCTCGCGTCGACCGTGGAGACCTGACGGCGGCCGATGGTGAAGGAGAAGGTCTTCTTCTGCTTGCCGTAGACGCCGGGGCGGCCCTCGACGCCGTCCAGGTTGAGCTTCACGGTCACCTTGGTGCCCGCGGCCCAGTACTCCTTGGGCCGGAAGTCCAGCCGGTCGTTGCCGAACCAGTGGCCCTCGATCTGCACGGCCGGCTCCGCCGTCACCGTGATGGCCTTCTCGACGGCCTCCGGGTCGGTGATGCCGCGGGTGAAGTTGATCGAGACCGGCATGCCGACGCCGACGGTCTGGCCGTTCTCCGGCGTGTAGTGGCCGATGAAGGTGTTCTTCGGGGTGAGCGTGGAGAAGGTGGTGTCCTTCGCCGACTCGCGCCCCGCGGCGTCCTTGGCGATGGCGTGCACCTTGTACTGGGTGCTCGCGGCCAGGTGACCCAGCGGCTCCCAGGTGCTGCCGTCGCCGGAGATCCTGCCCTCGACCTTGTTGCCCTCGGTGTCGGAGACCGTCACCGTGGACAGCTTCCCCTGCTGGGCCGTCACCTTCAGCGCCCCGCTGGTGGCGACCGCGTCGGCGCCGTCCTTCGGAGTGATCGTGACCACCGCCTGCGAGGCCGCGATCTCCTCCTTGCCGCCGCCGCCCGCGCCCTGACCGCCCTTGTCGCCGCCGGCGGCGTCACCGCCGCCGCACGCGGTCAGGACGAGGAGCAGCGCTCCCGTCGCCAGGGCCCCCAGGCGGGTGCGGCGCCGCCGTCCGGCGTTCCCTCCGGGTATCGGCTGCCCGTTCACTATGGTCTTCTCCCCTCGCACGACCCGGCATCGCCTGGGCCCCACCCCCGTGCGCATCCTCCCGCGCACACGGCGTTAGATAATCACACCGCCGGACACGAAAGTTCCACGCGAATGTCACCGTTCAGTCCCAGTTCGGGCGAGGTGCGGACCGGGTCCCGGGTCAGCGCAGCGCGGACCCCGCCTTCCAGGCGCCCCAGTCCATGTTCCAGCCGCCGAGGCCGTTGTCCGGGGCCACCCGCTTGTCGCGCGAGTTGACCACCTCCACCACGTCGCCGATGAGGGTCCGGTCGAAGAACCAGCCGGCCGGGGTGTCCGCGCCGCCGCCCTTCACGTCCCGCAGACCGACACAGCCGTGACTGACGTTCGCCGAGCCGAAGGTCGAGGCCGGGGCCCAGTAGTTGCCGTGCAGGAAGGTCCCCGACTCGGTCAGCCGCATCGCGTGCGGCACGTCCTTGATGTCGTACTCACCGCCGAAACCGACCGTCCGCCCGTCCATCCGCGTCACGTCGTACAGCTCCGTGACCACCATCTTCCCGTTGTACGTGGTGGTCTTCGGCGCCCCGGCCGTGATCGGCAGGGTGGTCAGCAGCTCGCCGTCCCGGCGGATCTCCATGGTGTGCTTCTCGGCGTCGACCAGCGAGACCTGGGAACGGCCCACCGTGAAGCCGACCTTCTTGCGCTGGATCCCGTACACGCCCGGCGCCCCCTCGACGTCGCGCAGGGCGAGGTCGACGGTGACCCGCGTGCCCGGCTGCCAGTACGCGGCGGGGCGGAAGTCGAGCCGCTCCTTGCCGAACCAGTGGCCGGCCACCTCCACCGGCGGGTCGGAGGTGATCCGGATGGCCCGCTCGACCTCGGCCCGGTTCTCGATCGGCCGGTTGAAGGAGAAGGAGACGATCATCCCGGTGCCGACCGTGGAACGGTTCTCCGGCTTGAAATAGCCGATGAAACGGTGCTCGGGCACCACGGTGGTGAAGGTGGTGTGCCGGGCCGAGCGGCGGCCGTGCCCGTCGAGCGCGACCGCGTCCACGCTGTACTTCGCGGCGAGCGCGAGCCGGGTGCCGGGCGCGGGCCGCCAGCGCAGCCCGTCCGGGGAGATCTCCCCCGCCACCCGGGTCCGCTGCGCGTCCTCCACCTGGACCACCGTCACCCGCTCCAGACGCCCGCTGTCGACCCTCACCTCCACCGGGCCGTCGGCGGCCACTCCCCGGCTGCCGTCCTCCGGGCTGACCCGGATGACGTCCCCCGGCGCCCGGGCCTTGCCGGGCAGGGTGATGTCGATCCCGGGCGGCCCGTCCCCGGTGCACGCCGCAAGCCCCGCGAGGCCCGCCATCACGCCGGCCACCACCAGGAAGGCCCTCGCCCGCTTCAGTACAAGAGTCACGCTCAGCCCAACGACGGCCACCCTCCAGGGGAAACGTGCCCGCGCGGCATGTTGGGAGCACGGCCGTGCGGGCAGAACAGGTGGAGGACCACGTGCGGGAAGCCGCGGCCGGGACGCCGCACCCTTCTGTCGTACGGGGAGAGCCGCGGGAGGCCGGGACGGTGTCGAGCGCAGCCGAGCAGCAGGCGGTAAGGGAACGGGCCGGTGCCCCGAAGGGGCCGGGCCCGGTGGTGTGGCCGGGGGCGCCGACGCCGCTCGGCGCGCGGTGCCGGGTCGGGCCGGACGGGGTCGCCGGGACCAACTTCGCGCTGTGGGCGGGCGGGGCCGAGGCCGTCGAGCTGTGCCTCTTCGAGGCCGACGGCACCGAGACCCGGCTCGCCCTGACCGAGCTCACCCACGAGATCTGGCACGGCTTCGTGCCCGGCGTCGGCCCGGGGCAGCGTTACGGCTACCGGGTGCACGGCCGCTGGGACCCGTGGACCGGCGCCCGCTGGAACCCGGCGAAGCTGCTGCTCGACCCGTACGCGCGGGCCGTCGACGGCGACTACGCCCGCCACGGACTGCCGCCCGAGGTGTACGGGCATGTCCGGGACTGGCCCCAGCAGCAGGTCGCCGACACCGTCCGCGACGAGCGGGACTCCGCCCCGTTCGTCCCCAAGGCGGTCGTCGTCCACGACGACGACGACTGGTCCGACGACCGCAGGCCGAAGACGCCCTGGCCCGACTCGGTCATCTACGAACTGCACGTCAAGGGCTTCACCGCGCTCCACCCGGGCGTTCCCGAGCACCTGCGCGGCACCTACGCGGGCCTCGCGCACCCGGCCGCGATCGAGCATCTCGTACGGCTCGGGGTGACGGCGGTCGAACTGCTGCCCGTGCACCAGTTCGCCCACGAGGACCATCTGCTGCGCCGGGGCCTCACCAACTACTGGGGCTACAACTCCATCGGCTACTTCGCCCCGCACGCCGCCTACTCCTCCTCCGGGACGGCCGGGCAGCAGGTCGGCGAGTTCAAGCGGATGGTGCGGGCCCTGCACGCGGCCGGCATCGAGGTCATCCTCGACGTCGTCTACAACCACACGGCCGAGGCCGGCGAGCTCGGCCCGACCCTGTCCCTCAAGGGCATCGACAACCGCGGCTACTACCGGCTCCAGTCCGACGCCCGGCGCTACGCCGACTACACCGGCTGCGGCAACACCCTGCACGTGGTGCAGCCCCAGGTGCTGCGGCTCATCACCGACTCCCTGCGCTACTGGGTGACCGAGATGGGCGTGGACGGCTTCCGCTTCGACCTGGCGGCGGCCCTCGCCCGCTCCTTCCACGACGTCGACATGCTCTCGCCGTTCCTCGCCGTCATCGCCCAGGACCCGGTGCTGCGCCGGGTCAAGCTGATCGCCGAGCCCTGGGACGTCGGCAACGGCGGCTACCAGGTGGGCGCCTTCCCGCCGCTGTGGACCGAGTGGAACGACCGCTACCGGGACGCCGTACGGGACTTCTGGCGCGGGGCGCTGCCCGACGTGCGGGAGATGGGCTACCGGCTGTCCGGCTCCAGCGACCTCTACGCCTGGGGCGGCCGCCGCCCGTACGCCTCCGTCAACTTCGTCACCGCCCACGACGGCTTCACCCTGCGCGACCTCGTCACCTACGAGCACAAGCACAACGAGGCCAACGGCGAGGGCAACCGGGACGGCACGAACGACAACCGCTCCTGGAACTGCGGGGCCGAGGGCGAGACCGACGACCCCGAGGTGAACGCGCTGCGGCTCCGGCAGGTGCGCAATCTGCTGACCACGCTGCTGCTGTCGACCGGGGTGCCGATGCTCGTCGCCGGCGACGAGATGGGCCGCACCCAGGGCGGCAACAACAACGCCTACTGCCAGGACAACGAGATCGGCTGGCTGGACTGGACGCTGCCCGAGGACCCGGGCCGCGCCCAGCTCCTCGCCCTCACCCGCCGCCTGCTCTCCCTGCGCCACCGGCACCCCGTGCTGCGCCGCCGCGCCTTCTTCTCGGGCCGGCCGCAGCGCGCGGACGGGCTGCGGGACCTGGCCTGGTTCACGGCGGAGGGCACCGAGATGACCGAGGGCGACTGGTACGCGCCCGCCGCGACCCTCGGCCTCTACCTGTCGGGCCGCGACATCCCGGGCCGTGACGACCGCGGCGAGCAGGTCACCGACGACAGCTTCCTCGCGGTGCTGCACGCCGACCACCGCCCGGTGGACTACCGCCTGCCGGGGCCGCCGTGGGCGGAGTCGTACGAACTGGTCCTCGACACCGCCCGGGAGGACCAGTCCCGCGCCCCGGGCACGGTGCACCGGGGCGGGGAGACGCTGACGGTGGCGGGGAGGTCGGTGGTGCTGCTGCGGGTGCGCGGGTGAGGGCCGGTCAGCGGCCGGAGGTGGTGCGGCCGAGGATGCCGCGCTCGTAGGCGACCGCGACGGCGGCGGCGCGGTCCTTGGCGCCCAGTTTGGCGTAGATGTGGGTCAGATGGGTCTTCACGGTGGCCTCGCTGATGAAGAGCTCGGCGGCGATCGCGCGGTTCGAGGTGCCCTTGGCGACGAGCTCGATGACCTCGCGCTCGCGCGCCGAGAGCGACTCGTCGACGGGTGCCACGGGGGTGCGGACCCGGGTGAGGAGCCGGCCGGCGACGGCCGGGGAGAGGACGGTGCGGCCCTCGGCGGCGGCGCGGACGGCGGCGAAGAGCTCCTCGCGGGGCGCGTCCTTGAGGAGGTAGCCGGTGGCGCCCGCCTCGATGGCGGGAAGCGTGTCGGTGTCCGTGTCGTACGTGGTGAGGACGAGGACCCGGGCGCGGGCGCCGCCGCGGGTGAGCGCGGCGATGGCGTCGACGCCGCCGCCCCCGGGCATCCGCAGGTCCATCAGGACGACGTCCGGGTCGAGGGCGCGGACGAGGGCGACGGCCCGGACGCCGTCGGCGGCCTCGCCGAGGACGCGGAAGCCGGGGTCGGCCTCGAACATGCCGCGCAGGCCGTCACGGACGACCGGGTGGTCGTCGACGATCACCAGAGTGATGGGCGCGGAGGGCGGGGCCGGGGTGGTCTCAGTCATGGCGGCCCAACGGTACGCGAGCGCCGATCGCGGTGCCATGCCCCGGTTCCGTCTCCAACGCCAGGGTGCCGGCGAGGCGTTCGGCGCGGGCCCGCATGCCGTCGAGGCCGAATCCGCCGTCGCGGTCGCGGGCGGGCACGGCGGCCGGGTCGAAGCCGCGGCCGTCGTCCCGTACGTCGAGGGTGATCTCGTCGCCCATGTACGAGAGGGTGACGCCGGCCCGGGAGGCACCGGAGTGGCGTTCGGCGTTGGCGAGGGCCTCCTGGGCGATCCGCAGCAGGGTGGCGGCGATCTCGTCGTGGAGCGGCAGTGCGGTGCCGGTGACGGTGAACCGGGCGGCGATGCCGGTGCGTTCGGACCAGGTGGCGACGGTCTTCGCCAGCGCCTCGGGCAGGGCGTCGTGCTCCAGGGCCACGGGGCTGAGGTTCTGCACGGAGCGGCGGGCCTCGCCGAGGCTCTGCCGGGCGAGGGCGGCGGCACGGCGCAGGTGCGTGTCGGCGACGGCGGGGTCGGAGGTGGCGGTGACGGCCTGGAGCTGGGCGATGACACCGGTCAGGCCCTGGGCGATGGTGTCGTGGATCTCGGCGGCGAGCCTGCGCCGCTCGTCGGCGACGCCCGCCTCGCGGGCCTGGACGAGGAGTTGGGTCTGCAGGGCGGCGTTCTCGGCGAGGGCCTGCTCCAGGCGGGCGTTGGCGCGGGCGAGGGCGGTGGCCTTCTCGGCCTCCTTCGTGCCGAGGTGCGAGAGGCCGATGGCGAGACCGGCGTTGAGGACGAACAGCGCGCCGAAGGCGACCCACTGGAGGGTGGAGCGGGGCGGCAGTCCGCCGGCCTGGGATCCGGCGAGGGTGAGGGCGACGGCGAGGAGTCCGGCGCGGGCGAGGACCGGCCGGGGCGGCAGCAGGTGGACGGCGTCGAAGTAGCCGACGCAGGCGAAGACGGCGAAGAAGGGGGTGAGCCACGTGAGGGCGAACGCGAGCGCGGTGCGGAGGAGGAAGTACGTGACGGAGGCGGGCCCCGGCGCGCCGGGGACGAGAGCCACGTGCCCGTCGGCGCGGTCCGGCTCGGTCCCGCCCGCGGACCGGGGCGGCCGGCTCCGCGGGGCACGGTTCTGGTGGGCGGTCCACCAGAGCTGGAGGGCCAGGACGGCCGCGCCGAGGACGGCGGCCAGGGTCTTGCGGGGGCCGTCCATCACCTCGTCCGCCGAGGCCACGGCGAGGACGGCGGCGACGGCGAAAAGCCCGTACGGCCCCCAGCGGAAGAACTGCCGCCAGCGTTCCTCGACCGTCGTCGTGCGCGCGGTCACCGTCCCCACCCCCGTGCCCCTCACTCCCAGCGGAACCAGCGGACGGCCAGCCCGGTGAGCAGGACCGCCCACAGGGCCATCACCCCGAGGGCGGACGCGTCCGGCCAGGCACCGCCGGCGGCCGCGTCGAGGGCCCGGGAGGCGGCGCCGTACGGGCTGAACTCGACGATGCGGCGCAGCGTATCGGGCATGGCCTGCACCGGGACCCACACCCCCGCCGTGAACATGGTCGGGAAGAAGACGGCGGTGCCGACCGCGGTGGTGATCTTCTGGGTGCGGGAGACGGCGCAGACCGCCGCGCCGAGCGCGAGACCGCCGGCCGTGGCGAGGAGCAGGGCGAGGAGATAGGCCGGTACGTTGCCGGGCAGGGCGACGTCGTACGCGAGCCGGCCGGTGACGACGACCAGCAGGGCGGACAGCAGGGCCCCGGCCCCGTGCAGGGCGAGCTGGGCGCCGAGGAGCGCGCTGGGACGGACCGGGGTGGTGGACATCCGGCGCAGGATGCCGCGTTCGCGGTAGCCGGACAGGACCGGCGGCATCGCCTGGAGGCCGGCCGTGATCAGGGCCAGGAGGACGGAGACGGGGACGTAGAGGTCGATCACCCGGCGTCCGCCGAGGTCGGCGCTCGGCTCGCGGAAGGAGGGCACGAGCCCGAGGATCACCAGGAGCAGGGCGGGGAAGACCAGCACCCAGAACAGGGTGCCGGGTTCGCGCAGCAGGAGGCGGGCCTCGGTGCGGAGCAGGGTGCGCCCGGCGGTGCCGGTGACGGCGGTGGTGGCGGTGGTGGTGGTCACTGGTCGGCTCCGGTGAGGTCGAGGTAGGCGTCGTCGAGGGTGGCGTCGGTGACGCGCAGGCCGTGGGCGGTGACGGCGCGGCGGGCGAGGAGCTGGACGAAGGCGCCGACGGTGGCCTCGGTGCCGGTGAGGACGGTGCGGCCGTCGCCGGTCCGCACCCCGGCGGCGCCGGGCAGGGCCAGGAGGTCGGCGTCGTCGAGGGGCGTGCCGGCGTCGAAGGAGACGAGGGTGGCGGTGCTGCTGCGGCCGATGAGGCCGGCCGGGGTGTCGAGCGCGGTGACCCGGCCCCGGTCGATGACCGCGAGGCGGTCGCAGAGCCGCTGGGCCTCCTCCATGAAGTGGGTGACGAGGAGGACGGTCACGCCGCTGTCCCGGATCGACTCGACGAGGGCCCAGGTGTCGCGGCGGGCGCGCGGGTCGAGGCCGGTGGTGAGCTCGTCGAGGACGACGGCGCGCGGGGCGCCGACGAGGGCGAGGGCGATGGACAGCCGCTGCTTGCGACCGCCGGAGAGCTTCGCGTAGCGGGTGTCCAACTGGTCGTCGAGGCCGAGGCGTTCGGCCAGGGCCCGCCAGTCGGTGGGGTGCCGGTGGAAGGAGGCGTACAGTTCGAGCGCCTCGCGGACGGTGAGCTTGGCCTGGAGCTCGTTCTGCTGGAGCTGGACGCCGAGGAGGCGGGTGACCTCGGCGTGCCGGGCGACCGGGTCGAGTCCGGCGACCCGTACGGTGCCGGCGTCGGGGACGCGCAGTCCGGCGACGCTCTCGACGGTGGTGGTCTTGCCGGCGCCGTTGGGGCCGAGGATGCCGAAGATCTCGCCCTCCTCGACCGCGAAGGTGACGCCGTCGACGGCCTTGCGCTCGCCGTACGCCTTGTGCAGGTCCTGAACCTCGATCATGGGCATGGCTCAAGACTCGTGGGGGGCGGGCCGCGCCGGTATCGGCCATCGCGCTCGAAGCCGGATCAACCGATCGGTTGACCGGGACTACGACGACGGGAAGGTCTTCGGCCGGCCCGGCTCATTGGGCCGCCCCTCGGCCCGGACCGGCCGTCACGGACGCGCCACCCGCGGCCGGTACGGACCCGGGGGCGTCGCCCCGGTCCGGACCGGCCGGTGTGGGGCCGTCGTCGCCGGGGTCGGTCAGACGACGCCCTGGGCGAGCATCGCGTCGGCGACGCGTTCGAATCCGGCGATATTGGCGCCCACGACGTAGTCTCCGGGGGCCCCGTAGCGCTCCGCGGTCGCACGGACGGTCGCGTGGATGTCCTTCATGATGCCCGCGAGGCGGGTCTCGACCTGCTCGAAGGTCCAGGACTCGCGGGCCGCGTTCTGCCGCATCTCCAGGGCGCTGGTCGCCACGCCGCCCGCGTTGGCGGCCTTGCCCGGGCCGAAGAGGACCCCGGCCTCGCGCAGGACGCGGACGGCTTCGGGGGTGGTGGGCATGTTGGCGCCCTCGGAGACCGCCTTGACGCCGTTGCGGACCAGGGTCCGGGCCGCGTCGGCGTCCAGTTCGTTCTGGGTGGCCGAGGGGAGGGCGACGTCGGTGGGGACGTCCCACACGCTGCCGCCGGCCACGTACCGCGCCGAGGAGCCCCGGCGCTCGGCGTAGTCGCTGACGCGACCGCGCTCGTGCTCCTTGATCTGCTTGAGGAGGGCGAGGTCGATGCCCTTCTCGTCGACGACGTAGCCGCCGGAGTCGGATGCGGTGAGCACGTGCGCGCCGAGCGCCTGCGCCTTCTCGATCGAGTAGAGGGCGACGTTGCCGGAGCCGGAGACGGTGACCTGACGGCCCTCCAGGTCCTCGCCCCGGGTCCGCAGCATCTCCAGGGCGAAGAGGACGTTGCCGTACCCGGTGGCCTCGGCGCGGACCAGGGAGCCGCCCCAGCCGATGCCCTTGCCGGTCAGGACGCCGGCCTCCCAGCGGTTGGTGATGCGCCGGTACTGGCCGAAGAGGTAACCGATCTCGCGGCCGCCGACGCCGATGTCGCCGGCGGGAACATCGGTGTGCTCGCCGAGGTGGCGGTACAGCTCGGTCATGAAGGACTGGCAGAAGCGCATCACCTCGGCGTCGGAGCGGCCGTGCGGGTCGAAGTCGCTGCCGCCCTTGCCGCCGCCGATGCCGAGGCCGGTGAGGGCGTTCTTGAAGATCTGCTCGAAGCCGAGGAACTTCACGGTGCCGAGGCCGACCGTCGGGTGGAAGCGCAGACCGCCCTTGTAGGGGCCGAGCGCGCTGTTGAACTCGACGCGGAAGCCCCGGTTGACCTGGACGCGGCCGGCGTCGTCCTGCCACGGCACGCGGAAGATCACCTGCCGCTCGGGCTCCACGAGCCGCTCCAGGACCCGGGCCTCGAGGAGTTCGGGGCGCGCGGTGAGCACCGGTTCCAGGGACTCCAGGACCTCGCCGAGCGCCTGGTGGAACTCGGGTTCGCCCGGGTTGCGCCGCAGGACCTCCGCGTGGAGGGGGCGGAGCAGGGCCGGCATGTCCCGGTGAACGGGCTGGGTGGAGAGCGCGGTCATCTGGTTCTTCCTCTTCGGTGGGACGGTGCGGTCCCCGGGTGGTGCGATGTGCCTCGTACCCCGTGCACCCCCGGAGAGGGACGTGGTACGGACGGTACAAGGGCCGTGCGGCGGCGCGGGAAGAGGGTGAGGTCGCGGGCCCGGCGCGGGGCTCGTCCGCCCCGGGCCGGTCCCCCGTGGCCGGAAAAGCACATGAGCGATGTCAGGGGTGAACCCTAGGCTCGGACCTGATGCCCTCCGAACCCGCACTCCTCAAGGATCCGCACGGCCGCCGCTCGGCCGTGCGCACGCTGCTGCGCCTGTGGCCGTACGTCCGGCCCGTGCGCGCACGCCTGTTCACGGCCGCCTTCGTCGCGATCGTCGCCTCCTGTCTGTCGCTCGTCATCCCCCTCGTCCTGAAGTGGCTGGTCGACGGACCGGTCACGGACGGCGACACGACCGGGGTGTGGCTCGGCGCGCTGTATCTGCTGCTGCTCGGCATCGCCGAGGCGGTCCTCTTCGGCTTCCGCCGCTGGCTGGTGGCCCGGCCGCTCGCCGGGGTCGAGGCGGGCATGCGGGCGGATCTGTACGGGCGGCTGCAACGGCTGCCGATCGCCTTCCACGACCGGTGGGCGTCCGGACAACTGCTGTCGCGCGGCACGACCGACCTGATGATGGTCCGAATGTTCCTGGCCTTCCCGCTGACCTTCCTGCTGGTCAACGGCGTGACCATCCTGGCCGGTTACGCGGTGCTGCTCGCCCAGGACTGGACGCTCGGGCTCGTGCTGCTGGTGCCGGTGGCGCCCATGGTGGTGCTCTGCTCGGTCTTCGAGCGGCGCTACGCGGTGGTGGCGCGCAGGGCGCAGGACCAGGTGGGCGATCTGACGACGGTGGTCGAGGAGAGCGTGCTCGGCATCCGGATCGTCAAGGGCTTCGGCCGCCACCGCAGCCAGGCGGAGGCGTTCCGGACCCTGGCGGAGCTGCTGCGCACCACGGAGCTGGGCAAGGCCCGGCTGCTCGCCGGGATCTGGGCGCTCATCACGCTGCTGCCGGAGCTGGCGGTGGGCGCGGCGCTGGTGGTCGGCACGGTGCAGGTGGCGGACGGGGAGCTGTCGGCGGGCACGCTCGTGGCGTTCCTGTCGACGGCGCTCGCGCTGCGCTGGCCGGTGGAGTCGATCGGCTTCCTGCTGGCGATGAGCCAGGAGGCGGCGACGGCGACGGAACGGTACTTCGAGGTGATGGACGCGGCGGAGGAGTCGGAGACGGCGCCCGGGCGGCCGGGGGCCGGGGCGAGGACGGGGGACGCCGACGAGGCCGGGGCCGGGGCGGGGGCCGGGAGCGCCGACGGGGTGCGGTTCGAGAACGTCACCTTCCGCTACCCGGACGCGCCGGCGGACGCCCCGCCGGTCCTGGACGGGATCGACCTGCACATCCGGCCCGGCGAGACGCTGGCGCTCGTCGGCGGGACCGGTTCCGGCAAGACCACGCTCACCGCGCTCGTACCGCGCCTGCACGAGGTGACCTCCGGGCGGATCCTGCTCGACGGCGAGGACATCACGCTGATGCCCCGGGACCGGCTGCGGTCCCTGGTGTCGGTGGCGTTCGAGGAACCCACCCTGTTCTCGGCCAGTGTCGGCGCGAACGTCCTGATGGGGGCCGGTGCGGACGCCGCCGGGCCGGAGCTGCGGCGCGCGCTGGCCGTCGCCCAGGCCGACGGCTTCGTGGACCGCCTCCCCGAGGGCGCCGCGACCGAGGTCGGCGAGCAGGGCCTGAGCCTCTCCGGCGGTCAGCGCCAGCGGCTGGCCCTGGCCCGCGCGGTCGTCGGCCGCCCGCGCTTCCTTGTCCTGGACGACCCCCTGTCGGCCCTCGACGTCCACACCGAGGCCCGGGTCGAGGCCGCCCTGCGCGAGGTGCTCCGCGACACCACCGCCCTGGTCGTCGCCCATCGCCCGTCCACGGTGCTGCTCGCGGACCGGGTGGCGCTGTTGTCGTCCGGCCGCATCGCGGCCGTCGGCACCCATCACGAACTGCTGCGCACCTGCGCCGAGTACGCCTGGCTGATGACCGGCGAGCGGTACGAGGAGAAGAACCGATGACGGACGCGCACACGGAGACGGGGACGCAGGCGGGGACGAGGGCGGAGAAGGGGAGGGAAGCCGAGGGCAGGGCCCGGGCCGGGGCCCAGGGCGGGACCGGTCCGGCGGGGGCCGGCGGCGATCCCTTCGACCGGGACGACCTGCCCGCGGCCCCCGGTGCCACCGGACGCCTGCTGCGCTCGCTGCTCGCCCCGCACCGGGGGCGGGTCGTGGTCGCCGCGCTGGTGCTGCTGGTGCAGCAGGCCGCGTTGCAGGCGGGGCCGCTGCTCGTGGCGTACGCGATCGACCGGGGCGTGCCGGCGTTCCGGAGCGGGGACCACGGGCCGCTGGTGGCCGTGGCGCTCGGGTATCTGGCGTGCGCGGTGGCCGGCGGGCTGTTGCAGTACGTGTTCGTCCGGGGCGCCGCCCGGGTCAACCAGGACGTGCTGCTCGATCTGCGCGGACGGATCTTCCGGCACGCGCAGGCCCTCAGCGTCGACTTCCACGAGCGCTACACCTCGGGCCGGCTGATCTCCCGCTCCACCACCGACGTCGAGTCGCTGCGCGAGCTGCTGTCCGAGGGACTCCAGGAACTCATCGGCGTCGTCCTCTCCTTCGTGGCGATCTCGGCGATGCTGCTCTGGCTGGACCTGGGCATCGGGGCGGTCGCCGTGGCCTCCTTCGGGCCGCTGTACCTCCTCGTACGGCTCTATCGGCGCCGCTCCGCCGTGGTCTTCGCGGCGCGCTCCACGGCCATCGCCTCGGTGATCGTGAAGTTCGCGGAGACGATGAACGGCATCCGGCCGGTGCGGGCGTTCCGCCGGGAGCGGGCCAACGACGCCGAGTTCGCGGCCCTCAACCGGCGGCACGAGCGCAGCAACGGCGACGCGCTCCTGGAGATGGCCCGCTATGTGGTCGGCTCACGGCTCGTCGCCAACACGGCGGTGGCCGGAATGTGTCTGTGGGGCGCCTGGCGGGTCGCGGCCGGGACGCTGGAGCTCGGTGTGCTCGCGGCGGCCGTGCTCTATGTGCGGCGGCTCTACGACCCGATCGACCGGCTCGGGATGTTCCTCAACTCCTACGAGTCGGCGGCGGCCTCGCTGGCCAAGATCGCGGGCCTGCTGGCCCAGCAGCCGGGCGTCCCGGAGGCGGCGGCGCCCCGCGAACTGCCCGCGCGGACGGGCCGGCCGGGGCGGGAGGTCGTGTTCGAGGGCGTGCGGTTCGCGTACCGGACCGGCGGGGAGGTGCTGCCGCGCTTCGATCTGACGATTCCGGCCGGTCAGACGGTCGCCGTCGTCGGGGCGACGGGCGCGGGCAAGTCGACGCTGGCGAAGCTGCTCGCCCGCTTCTACGACCCGACGGAGGGCAGGGTGCTGCTCGACGGGGTCGATCTGCGGGACCTGTCGGCGGCCGAACTGCGGCGGGGCGTGGTGATGGTGACGCAGGAGGCGTTCCTGTTCTCAGGCACGGTCGCGGACAACATCGCGATCGGCCGGCCGGACGCGTCCCGGGCCGAGATCGAGCAGGCCGCGAAGGCGATCGGGGCGCACGACTTCATCGCGGGTCTGCCGGACGGCTACGACACGGACGTCCGCAAGCGCGGTGGCCGGATCTCGGCGGGCCAGCGGCAGTTGGTCGCGTTCGCGCGGGCGCTGCTGGCGGATCCGGCGGTGCTGATCCTGGACGAGGCGACGAGTTCGCTGGACGTGCCGGGCGAGCGGGCGGTGCAGCGGGCGATGGACACGGTGCTGGCGGGCCGTACGGCGGTGGTGATCGCGCACCGGCTGTCCACGGTGGAGGTCGCCGACCGGGTGCTGGTGATGGAGGCGGGCCGGGTGGTGGAGGACGGCTCGCCGGCCGAGCTGGTGGGCGGCGAGGGCCGTTACGCGGGTCTGCACCGGGCCTGGCGGGACAGCCTGGTGGGCTGACCGCCCCGGTTCCCCGGCGCACGTCCGTGGGCCGGTCCCTCCGGGCCGCCGTCGCTCAGCCACGGCGGCGCAGCAGCCCGTACGCGAGTGCGGCGGCGAGCAGGCAGAGCAGGGCCGCGCCGGTCGCGGCGGCGGCGAGCGCGTCGGTGAAGGCCGTGCGGGCCGCGGCCAGGACGGGCGGCGGCGCGGTCAGGGCGCCGCCCAGGGTCTCGCGGGCCGCGGCCGGGGCTCCCTCGGGCATGGCCGCGGTGTAGACGGCGGCGCCGACCGAGCCGAGGAGCGCCATGCCGAGGGCGCCGCCGAGTTCCTGGCCGGACTCCAGGACGGCGGCCGCCGCACCGGCCCGCTCCGGCGGGGCGGCGCCGAGGGCGAGTTCGTTGCCGAGCGTCATGACGGTGACCAGACCGGCCGCGTACACGGCGCAGGCGGCGAGCACGACCCACAGCGGCGTGTCCGGGCCCACGGAGGTCAGCCACGCGAAGCCGGCCGCGGCGACGAGGAACCCGCCCGTCACCACGTACGCCCGGTCGGTCCTGCGGGCGAGCGCCGCACCCGCGGGTGCGGCGGCCATGACGCCCACGGTGGGCACCACGCTCCACAGGGCGGCCTCGAACGGGCTGAGGCCGAGGACGGACTGGAGGTACTGGGTGAGGAAGACCGCGAAGCCGACGGTCGCCGCCATGGCGAGCAGGTTGACCAGGACGGAGCCGCCGTAGGCCGGGCGGCACAGCAGGGCGAGGTCGATCATGGGGTGGGTGAGGCGCCGCTGGCGGCGGAGGAGGACGACGCCGAGGCAGAGGCCGGTGACGACGGCGAGCGCGGGCTCGGCCGCCGGGCCGTCCTTGGCGAACTCCTTGACGCCGTACACGGCCGGCAGCACCGCGCCGAGCGAGAGGAGCGCGCTCGGCCAGTCGAAGCGGCCGGCGGTGCCCTCGGGCGTCCGGGAGGCGGGCAGCAGCACGGGGCCGAGGAGCAGCAGCAGGGCCATGGCGGGCAGGTTGACGAGGAACACCGAGCCCCACCAGAAGTGTTCGAGGAGGGCGCCGCTGAGGACCGGTCCGAGGGAGATGCCGCCGGCCATGACGGCGGTCCAGGTGGTGACGGCCTTGGCGCGCTGGGTCTCGTTCCGGAAGAGGGTGCGGATCATGGCGAGGGTGGAGGGCATGAGGCAGGCGCCGCCGGCGCCGAGGAGCGCGCGGGCGGCGACGAGGGTGCCGGAGCTGTCGGCCAGGGCGGCGGCGAGCGAGGCGGCGCCGAAGAGGGCGGCGCCGGCGAGCAGCATCCGGCGGCGGCCGACGCGGTCGCCGAGGGCGCCCAGGGGGATGAGGAGTCCGGCGAGCACGAAGCCGTACATGTCGAGGATCCACAGTTGGGCGGTGGCGCCCGGGCGGAGCTCGGCGGCGATGGCCGGGATGGCGAAGTAGAGGACGGAGACGTCCATGGAGACGAGGAGCAGGGGCAGCATCAGGACGGCGAGGGCGGTCCACTCGCGGCGTCCGGCGCGGTCGCCGGGGCCGGTGCGCGGGGTCGTGGTGAGCGTCATGCGGGGAGGGAAGCAGCGCGGTGCGTACGCCGCCAGCCGCGTGCTAGTGCACCGGACGGGAGAGGACGGAAAAGTCCGCGTCGGAGCGGTGTATGGCGTGTGGGCGCACTAGTACGCTGCCCGGTCGTGACCACGCAGCCGCCCTACCTCGCCATCACCGCCGAGATCGGCCGCCGGATCCGCTCGGGCGAACTCTCCCCGGGGGACCGGGTGCCGTCCACGCGGGCGATCACCCGGGAGTGGGGGGTGGCGATGGCCACGGCCACCAAGGCGCTCGCGGCGCTGCGCCGGGAGGGGCTGGTGCGGCCGGAGCCCGGGGTCGGCACCGTGGTGGTGGCGGCGACGGCGGCGGGCGGGCCGGCGGGCGGGGCCGCGGCCGGCCTCTCGCGGGAGCGGATCGTGCGGGCGGCGCTCGAACTCGCGGACGCCGAGGGTCTGGACGCCCTCAGCATGCGGCGGCTCGGGACCGCCCTGTCGACCTCGACGATGGCGCTGTACCGCCATGTGCCGGGCAAGGGCGAGCTGGTGCGGCTGATGACGGACGCGGTCTGCGGCGAGGTCCCGATGGGGCCGGTTCCGGCCGACTGGCGGACGGGTCTCGAACACGCGGCGCGGTGGCTGCGCGGGGTGTACGCGCGGCACCGCTGGATGGCGCCGGCGATGGCCTCGTTCACGCGGCCGGTCGCCGCGCCCAACGCGATGGCGTACACGGAGTGGGTGCTCACGGCCCTCCAGGGCACCGGTCTGACGGCGGCGCAGAAGATCTACACGCATCTGACGCTCTTCGCGTATGTCCAAGGGGTGGGACTGGCCGACGACCTGGAGGAGCGGGCGCGGCAGGATTCCGGGATCTCGGACGGGGAGTGGATGGAGCGGAACGAGCCACGGTTCGACGCGATCCAGTCGGCCGGTTCGTACCCTCTGCTCACCACGCTGACGGAGGCGGACGGCTTCGACCTGAGCCTGGAAACGCTCTTCGAATTCGGCCTGCGCAGAACCCTGGACGGCATCGCGGCCCTGATCGGCGAAACGTCCGCTTAACGAACGCCCCCCTTCGGACAGCGGACGATTTCCGGCCAAGTTGTTGACGCGGTCCTGACAGCCGGGGTCCACAACTGCCACTCTCTCCCCGGCTCTTCGCACCGATGTTCACCGCATCACCCGCACACGTTCATCCGTACGTGCTCCACAGCTCTGCTTGCTCCGCCCGGGCGGCCTCACCCAGCCCCCCGGTACCCCCCTCGCAAAAGGAGTCTGCGTGAGATCCACGCCCAGCCGCCGCGCCACCGCGACCGGCGCTCTGATCGCCGCCGCCGCCATGGTCGCCGTGACCGTCCAGACCGGCACCGCCACGGCCGACGGCGGTTCGACCGTCGCCCCCAAGGCGCAGGCCGCCGCCCAGGCGAACCCCGGCAAGCTGCCGGCCGACCTCTCCCCCGCCCAGCGCGCCGCGCTGATCCGCGCCGCCCAGGCGGACACCGCCGCCACGGCCAGGCAGCTCGGTCTCGGCGCCCAGGAGAAGCTGGTCGTCCGCGACGTCGTCCAGGACCGCGACGGCACGACCCACACGCGCTACGAGCGCACCTTCGCGGGTCTCCCCGTCCTCGGCGGTGACCTGATCGTCGCCGAGACCAAGGCCGGCGCCACCACCTCCGTCGCCAAGGCCACGCGCGCGGACATCACCAAGGTGGACACGTCCGCGGCGACCATCGCCCCGGCCGCCGCCGAGAAGCAGGCCGTCGGCCTCGCGCAGGCCGAGGGCTCCAAGGAGACCAAGGCCGAGCGCGCCCCGCGCAAGGTCGTCTGGGCCGCGAACGGCACCCCCGTCCTCGCCTACGAGACGGTCGTCGGCGGCATCCAGCACGACGGCACCCCGAGCGAGCTGCACGTCGTCACCGACGCCAGGACCGGCGCGAAGCTGTACGAATGGGAGGGTGTCCACACCGGCACCGGCAACACCCAGTACAGCGGCCAGGTCACCCTCGGCACCGCCCCGTCGTACACGCTGACGGACACCACCCGCGGCAACCACAAGACGTACAACCTCAACCGCGGCACCTCCGGCACCGGCACGCTGTTCACCAACAGCACCGACGTCTGGGGCAACGGCCTGCCGTCGAACCTGGAGACCGCCGGCGCCGACGCGCACTACGGCGCCGCGCTCACCTGGGACTACTACAAGAACGTGCACGGCCGCTCCGGCATCCGCGGCGACGGCGTCGGCGCGTACTCCCGGGTCCACTACGGCAACGCGTACGTCAACGCCTTCTGGTCCGACTCCTGCTTCTGCATGACGTACGGCGACGGCGCGAACAACAGCAAGCCGCTCACCTCCATCGACGTGGCCGCGCACGAGATGACGCACGGCCTCACGTCCAACACGGCGGGCCTGGTCTACAGCGGCGAGTCCGGCGGCCTCAACGAGGCGACCTCCGACATCTTCGCGGCGGCCGTCGAGTTCTACGCCAACAACACCAAGGACGTCGGCGACTACCTGGTCGGCGAGAAGATCGACATCCGCGGCAACGGCACCCCGCTGCGCTACATGGACAAGCCCAGCAAGGACGGCTCGTCCAAGGACTACTGGTACTCCGGCATCGGCTCGATCGACGTCCACTACTCCTCGGGCCCGGCGAACCACTGGTACTACCTGCTCTCCGAGGGCAGCGGCGCCAAGACGGTCAACGGCGTGGCCTACGACTCGCCGACCTCCGACGGCCTGCCCGTCACCGGCATCGGCCGCGACAAGGCGTCGCTGATCTGGTTCAAGGCGCTCACCACCAAGTTCAACTCGAACACCAACTACGCCGGCGCCCGCACGGGCACCGTCGCGGTGGCGACCGAGCTGTACGGCGCGGGCAGCGCCGAGGTGAAGGCGGTCGAGCACGCCTGGGCCGCCATCAACGTCGGCTCCCGCCCCGGCGGCGGCGACCCGGGCACCGGCAAGGTCTTCACCAACGACGCCGACGTGTCCATCCCGGACAACGGCGCCGCGGTGACCTCCTCGGTGACCGTCTCCGGCATCGCCGGCAACGCCCCGACCAACCTGGCCGTCGGCGTGGACATCGTCCACCCCTACAAGGGTGACCTGGTCGTCGACCTGATCGCCCCCGACGGCTCCGTCTACAACCTGCACAACCGCTCCGGCGGCAGCGCCGACAACATCGTCCAGACCTACACGGTCAACGCCTCCAGCGAGGTCGCCAACGGCACCTGGAAGCTCCGCGCCCAGGACCGGGCCTCGGCCGACGTCGGCTACATCAACAGCTTCAAGCTGACCTTCCCGTAAGCGGGAGCACGACCACGGGCGCCCGGAGGGAACTCTCCCTCCGGGCGCCCGCCCGTCTGCGTAGGCTGGCCGGATGATCAGGGTCCTCCTTGCCGACGACGAGACGATGATCAGGGCCGGGGTGCGGGCGATCCTCGCCACCGACCCCGGGATCGAGGTGGTCGCCGAGGCGGGCGACGGCCACGAGGCGGTCGAGCTCGCGCTCGTCCACCGGCCCGACGTCGTCCTCCTCGACATCCGCATGCCCCGGCTCGACGGCCTCGGCGCCGCCGAGGAGCTGCGGCGGACGCTGCCCGAGGCCGCGGTCGTCATGCTCACCACCTTCTCCGAGGACGCCTACATCGAACGGGCGCTGGGCAGCGGCGTCGGCGGTTTCCTGCTGAAGTCCGGCGATCCGCGCGAACTGGTGGCGGGCGTCCGGGCGGTGGCCGAGGGCGCCGCGTTCCTCTCCCCCGTCGTCGCCCGCCGGGTCATCGACACCCTCGGCGGCGCCCGCCTCACCCGGGCCGCCGACGCGCGCGCCCGGCTCGCCCCGCTGACCGGGCGGGAGCGGGAGGTGGTGGCCCTGGTCGGCGCGGGCCTGTCCAACCAGGAGATCGCCGAGCGCCTGTACGTGGTCGAGGCCACCGTCAAGGCCCATGTGAGCGCGGTCCTCGGACGGATCGGGCTGCGCAACCGGGTGCAGCTCGCGGTGCTCGCGTACGAGGCGGGCCTGGTCCCCGATGCGTGAGCGGGCCCGGCGGCGCACCGCCGACGTCCTGCTGTGGCTGCTGCTGTGCGTGCCCGTCCTGCTCACCTCCGACCCGGGCGGCGGCTCGTGGACCCGGACGGCCGCGGACGCCGGCCTCGCGGCGGTGTGCGTGGCGCTCGCCCGGCGGTGGCCACTGGCGCCGCTCGCGCTCACGGTCGCGGTGTCCCTGACCTTCGGGCCGGAGCTGTTCACGCCCTCGTACGTCCTCGCCCTGGTCGCCTTCGGCTATCTCGCCGGCCGCCGCCAGGAGCGGACCCGGCCGGCCCTGTGGCTGTTCGCGGCGGTGCCGGTGGCCGGTCTCGTTCCGGTCCTCGTGGCCGGCCGGGCGCTCGCGCAGTGGTTCGCGCTGCTCCTGGCGCTCGCGCTCGCCGTCGTCGCCCCCTGGCTGATCGGGCGCTACGCCCGGCAGTACGACCGGCTGGTGCGCAGCGGCTGGGAGCTGGCCGACCGGATGGAGCGCGAGCAGGCGGCGGTCGCCGACCGGGAGCGGCTGCGGGAGCGGTCCCGGATCGCGGGCGACATGCACGACTCGCTCGGCCACGACCTGGCCCTGCTCGCCCTGCGGGCGGGCGCGCTCGAACTCGATCCGGGGCTCGGTGCGGCCCAGCGGGAGGCGGCGGGCGAGCTGCGGCGGGCCGCGGCGGACGCCACGGCCCGGCTGCGGGACATCATCGGCGTGCTCCGCGAGGACGGCGAGGCCCCGCCGGTCGCCCCGCCGGGCGAGACGGTCGCCGAACTGGTCGCCCGCGCGCGGGCCTCCGGCATGTCCGTCACCCTCACCGATGCGGTGGGGGTGACGGAACCCCTGCCGGAGATGGCCGCCCGCGCGCTGCACCGGGTGGTGCAGGAGGGCCTGACGAACGCGGCCAAGCACGCGCCGGGCGCGCCCGTGACGGTGGTCGCCGAGCGGGACGCGGGCACCGTGCGGGTGCGGGTCACGAACGGGCCGGGAGCCTCCTCGGGACCACCCGCCGGGGCCGCGTCCGGCGGGACCGGCCTGGTCGGTCTCGACGAGCGGGTGCGGCTCGCGGGCGGCTCGCTGACCCACCGAACCACCGAGGACGGCGGTTTCGCGCTCCGCGCCGACCTGCCGCTGCGCCCGCCCGCCCCGCGCCCCGCCGCCGCGCCCCGGTCGGCGCGGGAGCTGGACCTGGCGCGCCGCCAGGTACGGCGGGGCCTCGCCCGGGCGATCTGGATCCCGCTGGCGCTGCTCACCGGCCTCGGCCTGCTGATGGCGGGCGTCGCCCTGTACACCCAGCACCGGTCCTATCTGGAGCCGGAGGACTACGCCCGCATCGAGATCGGCCTGACCCGCGCCGAGGTCGCCCCGCACCTGCCCGCCCAGCCCCTCGACGGGCCCCCGCACCGCGCCCCGGCCGAGCCGCCCGGCATGGACGAGTGCCTCTACTACCGCTCGGTCATGCTGGCGGCGGTGCCGGTGTACCGGCTGTGCTACGCGGACGGGCGGCTGGCCGACAAGGCGACGGTGGCTGAGGGGCGGGGGCGGGGGCCGGGGCCGGGGCCGACGGTCGCCCCTCAGCGCATCAGCAGTCCCGCCCCCACCCCCTTCGTCTCCTCCGGCAGCGCCACGAGTCCCAGCTCCGCCGGGTGCGCGAGGGCCGGGTGGGCGGGCAGGACGCGGACCGTGCAGCCGAAGGGGCCGGTGCGGTCCAGGGAGAGGGCGCCCGCGTAGGGGATGCGGCCCTCCAGGTCCGGGCCGCCGGCCGGTTTGAGGACGCTCGTGCGCGCGTCGAGGAGGCGGTCGTCCGCGTCCACCCGGCCCGTGACGGCCTGCACCTCGACGTCCTCCGGGCTCAGTTCGCCCAGCGCCACCCGGACCCGGACGGCCGGGGTCGCCCCCAGCTCCGCGTCCGCGTCCTCCAGGTCGTCACCGACCTCCACGTGGTCGACGGACACCTTCGGCCAGGCCGCGCGCACCCGGGCCTTCCAGGCGGCCAGCGCCCGCGCCGCGTCCGGGCCGAGCGCCCGGTGGTCGGCGGCGGCGGGGGCGTACAGCCGCTCCACGTACTCCCGGACCATCCGGTCGGCGAGCACCTTCGGGCCGAGGTCGGCGAGGGTGCGCCGGACCATCGCCGTCCAGCGGGCCGGCACCCCGTCCGGGCCCCGGTCGTAGAAGCGCGGCGCGACCCGGTGCTCGATCAGGTCGTACAGCGCGGCGGCCTCCAGGTCGTCCCTGCGGTCCTCGTCGAGGGCGGCGGCGCCGTCGGCGGTGGGGATGGCCCAGCCGAAGTCGGACTCGAACCACTCGTCCCACCAGCCGTCCAGGACGGACAGGTTGAGGCAGCCGTTGAGGGCGGCCTTCATCCCGCTGGTGCCGCACGCCTCCAGGGGCCGCAGCGGGTTGTTGAGCCAGACGTCGCAACCGGGGTAGAGCCCGCGGGCCATGCCCATCCCGTAGTCGGGCAGGAAGACGATCCGGTGCCGCACCCGCGGGTCGTCGGCGAACCGGACCAGCTCCTGCACCAGCTTCTTCCCGCCGTCGTCGGCCGGGTGCGCCTTGCCCGCGACGACCAGTTGCACGGGCCGCTCGGGGTGCAGCAGCAGCGCCCGCAGCCGGTCCTTGTCGCGCAGCATCAGCGTCAGCCGCTTGTACGAGGGGACGCGGCGGGCGAAGCCGATGGTGAGCACGTCGGGGTCGAGGATGCCGTCGGTCCAGCCCAGTTCGGCGGCCGCGGCGCCCCGCTGCCGCCAGGACTCCCGCACCCGCCGCCGCACGTCCGTCACGAGCCGTTCGCGCAGCGTGCGGCGCAGCTCCCACAGCTCCCGGTCGCCGGCGTCGGGGCCGAGGCGGGCGACCTCGGGGGCCGTCCAGGTGGGGGCGTGGACGCCGTTGGTGATCGAGGTGAGCGGCAGCTCCTCGGGGTCGAAGCCCGGCCACAGGCCGGCGAACATGGCGCGGCTGACCGCGCCGTGGAGGGTGGACACGCCGTTGGCGCGGCGGGCGAGGCGCAGGCCCATGGCGGCCATGTTGAAGAGGCCGGGCTCGCCGCCGAGCGCGGTCTCGTCGCCGAGGGCGAGGATCCGGCCGGTGTCGACGCCGGGCAGGGCGCCGTCCTCGCCGAGGTGGCGGGCGACCAGGCTCCGGTCGAAGCGGTCGATGCCGGCGGGCACGGGGGTGTGGGTGGTGAACACGGTGCCGGCCCGCACGACCTCCAGGGCGGTGTCGAAGTCGAGGCCCTGTCCGCCGAGTTCGCGGATGCGTTCAAGGCCGAGGAAGCCGGCGTGGCCCTCGTTGCTGTGGAAGACCTCGGGTGCCGGGCCGCCGGTGAGCCGGGTGTACGCGCGGACGGCGCGGACGCCGCCGATGCCGAGCAGCATCTCCTGGAGGAGCCGGTGCTCGCTGGCGCCGCCGTAGAGCCGGTCGGTGACCCCGCGTTCGCTGGGGGCGTTCTCCTCGACGTCGGAATCGAGCATGAGCAGCGGCACCCGGCCCACCTGCGCGGTCCAGATGTGGGCGTGCAGGCTCCGGCCGCCGGGCAGGGCGAGGGTGACCCGGGCGGGGCTGCCGTCGGGCTCGCGGAGCAGGGCGACGGGGAGCTCGCCGGGGTCGAGCACCGGGTAGTGCTCCTGCTGCCAGCCGTCGCGGGAGAGGGACTGGCGGAAGTAGCCGTGGCGGTAGAGCAGTCCGACGCCGATGAGCGGGACGCCGAGGTCGCTGGCCGCCTTGAGGTGGTCGCCGGCGAGAATGCCGAGGCCGCCGGAGTACTGGGGCAGCGCGGCGGTGACGCCGAACTCGGGCGAGAAGTACGCGATGGCGGCGGGCGGCTCGCCGGGCTGCCGCTGGTACCAGCGGGGTTCGGTCAGATAGCGGTCGAGGTCCTCGGCCGCGTCCCGCAGCCGGGCCAGGAAGTCCTGGTCGGCGGCAAGTGCGGCGAGCCGCCCGGCGTCGATGGCGCCGAGCGCGCGGACCGGGTCGCCGTCGGCGGCGCGCAGCACCTCGGGATCGACGGTCTCGAAGAGTTCACGGGTGGGTTCGTGCCAGGACCAGCGCAGGTTGCGCGCCAGGTCGGCGAGGGGTCGAAGGGTGTCGGGGAGGACGGGACGCACGGTGAATCGACGGATAGCCTTCACGTGTTCCACCTTGGCAGGCCGTGACGGACCGGAGCGGAAGCACCACGCTGTGCGTCCGCGGTTCCGTCCGGGAGCCTAGGCGACGGGGGCCCGGCCCGCCACGGCGCGTGCGGGGTGGCAGGGGGTGCCGTAGGGGGAGCCCTGGTTCACGGTGGCCGGGTCGAAGGCGCCGGTGGCGGCGTAGCGGGCGGCGACGGCGGCCAGTTCCTCGGCGGGGACGACCTGGTGGATGTCGGTGAAGCCGTGCGGCGCGCGCCGGTGCACGAGGTCGATGACGACCTCGGGGCCCTGTCGGCGGGCCGCCTCCTGGAGGGCGGTGGTGACGGGCCGCCGGTGGTCCTCGTAGGCGCGCAGCGCCTCGGCCGGGTCGGCGTGGACGGCCAGGGCGTGGGCGAGGGCGCGGGCGTCGACGATCGACTGGCTGGCGCCGTTGGAACCGACCGGGTACATGGCGTGGGCGGCGTCGCCGATGAGGGTGGTGCGGCCGTGGCTCCAGCGGTCGAGCGGGTCGCGGTCCACCATCGGGTAGGCGTGGGCGCTCTCGGCGGCGCGCAGCACGTCGGTGACGCGGACGCCGTCGAACTCCCAGCCCTCGTAGTGGTGCAGGAAGGTGTCGACGTCGACGGCGCGGTTCCAGTCGCCGAGGGTGTGGGCGCCGGGCGTGTCGTCGGCGGGCCGGGCCAGCGCCCAGTTGACCAGGACGCGTCCGCCGGTGGGGCGGCTCATGGGGTAGACGACGGCCTTCTGCCGGTCGTCGCCGGCGATGAGCATGAAGCGGGCGGCGGCCTCGGCGGGCATCGGGGAGACGCCGCGCCATATGACCATGCCGTTCCAGGGCGGGCGGCCCTCGCCGGGGTTGAGGGCGGCGCGGACGGCGGAGCGTATGCCGTCGGCGCCGACGAGCACGTCGGGTTCGAGGGACGCGCGGCCGCCGCGGCCGCCGCCGTCGCGGTGGGCGAGCCGCAGCCGGGGCCGCCCGTCGGCCCGGACGTCCACGCCGGTGACCCGTACGCCGGTCAGGACGGCGGCCGGTCCGACCCGCTCGCGTACGGCGTCGGCGAGCACCCGCTGGAGGTGGGCGCGGTGTACGGAGAGCTGGGGCCAGCGGTATCCGGCGCCCAGGCCGCGGGGTTCGCGGGAGATCAGGCCGCCGGAGCGGTGGTAGTAGCGCAGTTCGCGGGTGCGCAGGGCGGCGCCGGACTCCAGGGCGGCGAGCAGGCCGAGCGCGTCGAGTTCGCGGACGGCGCCCGGCATGAGGTTGAGTCCGGCGCCGGCCGGCCGGGGCGCGCGGGCGGCCTCGACGACGGTGATCCGGGGGAAGCCGGCGGCGTGCAGGGCGAGCGCGGCGGTGAGCCCGGCGATGCCGCCGCCGGCGATCACGATGTGGGGGGTGTGGGGGGTGTGGGGAGTGTGGGCTGTGTGGGGGGCCATGGGGTCTCCGGGGTCGGTCGGGGTCTCAGGCGACGGCGCGGCGCACCAGCGTCTCGTTGTCGCGGGTGAGGTCGAGGATCGTGCGGAGCAGGCTGACGGGGGCGCCTCCGCTGCCCTCGTCGTAGCGGCGCAGTTCTTCGGCGTACGCCTTGCGGGCGAGGGTGAGGTGCCGGGCGCGGAAGGACTTGAGCAGGCGCAGGACCCGGGCCAGTGAGCGGGCGGAGGCGGCGAGCCGTGGGGGCAGGTCCCCGCCGCTCTCCCAACTGACGGCGGCGGACAGCTTGCCGACGGCGGAGACACCGCCGGCGTACCGGGCGTGGAAGTCCCGCCAGGCCGGCAGGGCGTAGGGCAGGGAGTCGGCGAGGAAGGCGTCGTAGGCGGGGTCGGGGCGGTCGCACTGCCAGAGGGTCAGGTCGACGAGCCAGAGGGGTATCTGGGCGGCGGCGGGGCCGAGGTAGCTGCGGCCGTCGACGTCGATCTCCTCGAAGTAGGGCCGCAGGGTGCGGGCGAAGTACTCGGGCGAGACCTGGGCGGCGGTGATGTCGATGGCGTCGACGACGGACTGGACGTGCTGGGCGGTGCGGTCGAGGGCGAGGGCGAAGCCGGGGTCGTACGGTTCGAGGCGGGCGACCCGGGCGCAGGTGTCGAGGGCGGCGACGAGCCCGGGGAAGGCCATCCGGACGGCTTCCTGGAGGTGGGCCTCCATGGGGTGGCCGGTGTAGGTGCGCCGGCGCGGGCCGGTCGGGTTCCAGGCCGTGTAGTGGTGGACGGTGTCGCGGGGCACCATGTCGGTGCGGCGGCCGATGAGTTCGAGGACGGGGAGGACCTCGGGCACGGCGGCGACGGGCTGCACGCCGTGACGTTTCAGCGAGCCGAGCAGGATGCCGAGGTCCCGCATGGCGGCGAGGGCGTCGACGACGCTCCACTGGGCGGCGCGGTCGAGGTCGGGGACGAGGGCGCGCAGGGCGACGGTGAGGGCCGGGGTGTCGGCGTCGGCGTTCATGGCGGGCAGGGCGGCGAGCACCGCGTCCGCGCCGAGCGGGTCGGCGGCGCGGATCTCGGCCGTCCGGTAGCGCGGGTCGGTGCGTTCGTCGAGTCCGGGCACGACGAGGTCGTACAGCGTCACGGGAAGCCCCCTCGGGAGCGGTAGGAGAGGTGTCGGGGGAGGCGCCGGACCGCTCGGGGCAGCGGTCAGCGCGGGTCGCCCACCCGGTCCGGGCGCGGTGGCGCCGTGGCAGGGGCGGGCGGACGCGGCCGTGCGGACAGGAGCGCGGCAGCGGCTGCGCAGGCCGCGCCCACGAGGAGCGCGGCACGGAAGCCGCCGGTCTCGGCGGCGGGGGTGGGGGTGCCCGGGGTGTCGGGCGTTCCGGGGATTCCGGTGACGGCGGTGGCGACGGCGACCAGGACGGCGAGTCCGAGCACCGAGCCGAACTGCTGGGCGGTGTTGACGAGTCCGGACGCCAGTCCGGTCTCCTCGGGCGCGGCGTCGGCGGTCGCGGCGACGTTGGTGGTGACCATGACGAGCGGCAGTGCGGCGCCCAGGAGCAGGCTGGGCGCGAGCACGGTGGTGGCGAAGCCGCCGTCGGGGGTGAGGGCGAACCCGAGCCAGAGCATGCCGGCGGCGAGGAGGGTGAATCCGGCGGTCATGGCGCGGGGCAGACCGAGCCGGGAGATCAGCCGCCCGGTCCGCGGGGCGACCGCCACGACGACCAGGGACAGCGGCAGCAGCCCGAGCCCGCCGCCGAGCGGGCCGTGTCCGAGCACCCGCTGAAGGTAGAGGCTGACCAGGAAGAACATCGGGAACAGCGCGGTCTGCGCGAGCGCGGCCAGCAGATTCGCCCGCCGCCGCGCGCCCCCGCGCCACACCGAGGGCGGCACGAGCGGCGCCGCGGCCCGCCGTTCGACGACCACGAACAGCCCGAGCAGCCCGAGCCCGCCGCCCGCGCAGACGAGCGTCACGGGGTCCAGCCACCCGTGCTCGCCCCCGCCGACCAGCGCGTACGCGAGCATCCCGAGCCCGCCGGTGACGGTGAGCGCCCCGGCGAGATCGAACCGCCGCGCGCCACCGGGCCCGGCGCCGCCACCGGCCGCCCGCCCACCGGCCGCCTGTGCGCCCGCGCCCGCGCCCGCGTCGGCCGGTGCCGGGAGGACGCGGATCGCCAGTGCCGCCAGCGCGGCCGCCGCCAGGACGTTCAGCCAGAAGGTGGAGCGCCAGCCGAGGAGGGCGGTGAGGGTGCCGCCGAGGGTGGTGCCGAGGACACCGCCGAGGCCGCCGGTCGCGGCGAAGACGCCGAGCGCGCGGTGGCGGGCTGGGCCGTCGGGGAAGAGGGCGAGCAGCAGGGCGAAGGCGGCGGCCGCGGCGAGGGCGGCGCCGACGCCCTGGGCGGCCCGGGCGGCGATCAGCGCGGCCGGGGCCGGGGCGAGCGCGCCGGCCGTGGAGGCGGCCGCGAGGAGGCCGAGGCCGGCGAGCAGCAGCCGGCGGTGACCGAGCAGGTCGGCGGCGCGCCCGCCGAGCAGCAGCAGCCCGCCGAAGGTGATCAGGTACGCGTTGGCGACCCAGGACAGGCCCGCCGAGCCGGAGCCCAGGTCGGCGCCGACCGACGGCAGGGCGACGTTCACGATCGCGGTGTCCATGATCAGCAGCAACTGGACGGTGGCGAGGACCGGGAGCGCGCCCCGGGACGCGGTGGGGCTGCTCACCGGCTCGTCCCCAGGTCGTAGCCGTCGAGGCAGGCGCGGGCCAGCGCCTCGCAGTCCTCGGCGGCGCCCGCGCCGGTCTGCATGGCGAGGTAGACGTGCGGCGCGCCCTGGTAGAAGCGCTCGTACTGCTCGTGCCGGCCGGCGAACTCGGAGCCGAGCGCGTCCCAGGCGAGCTTGAGGAGCTTGATCCGGTCCTCGGCCGGGTCGCCGGCGGTGCGGACGTACTGCCGCACCAGCGGCCCGAGTTCGGGGTGCAGCAGGTCGCGGCCGCTGGCCGGCAGCGCCAGGAGCGCGCCGCCCGCGAGCAGTTTGATGTCCTGGACGGCCCGGGGGTACAGCTCACCGGCCATGATCCGCTGGGCGAAGGAGATCTCCTGCCCGGTCCGTACGCCGCCGCGGCCGCCGTCGACCTGCTCCCAGGACGCCTCGGCGGCCAGGACGAACGCCTTGGCCTGGGCGACCATGCCGAGCAGCCGGCCGAGGGCCTGGGTGACGGCGGGCAGCTTGTCGGTGCCGTGGGAGCGGGTGATCAGGATCGCGAGGCCGGTGAGGAATTCCAGCTTGGTCCAGAAGCGGGTCGCCGACTGGTGGGTGAGGTTGAGGTAGGCGGGGGTCTTCCACCACATGGCGGCGGTGGTGACCGGGTCGCGGTAGGTGAGCACCCGTTCCCAGGGCACGAAGACGTCCCGGCAGACCAGGAGCGCGTCGTTCTCGTCGAAGCGCGCGGACAGCGGCTGGTCGAAGACGGAACGGGCCCGCTGCTCGTAGGAGGTGCGGGAGATCAGGGTGAGACCGGGGGTGTCGAGCGGCAGGGAGAAGGCGACGGCGTGCTCGGTGTCGTCGGCGGCGAGGGGTTCGATGGTGCCGACGAGGATCTCGTCGGCGAGGACGGCGCCGGTGCCGACGGTCTTGGCGCCGCGCACGACGATGCCGCCGTCGCGTTCCGCGACGACCCGCACGGCCTCCTCGGCGGGGTCGGTCAGCGTGAAGGCGCAGTGCAGGTCGCCTTCGGCGAGCCTGCGGTGGAAGGCGAGGGCGTTCTCGGCACCGTCGAAGGACTCCCCGGTGAAGGCGGCGGGCAGGGCGGCGAACCCGGCGGCGCCGGAGGCCATGTGGTCGGGCGTACGGCCGAGGAAGCCGTAACTCGCCTCGGCCGTCACCTTGTAGGCGCGGCGGCGGGCGACCAGGTCCTCGTACGAGCGGGGCACGGCGTAGGCCCGGTGCACCCCGCCGGTGACCAGGACGGGGCGCAGCGCCGGGTCGGCGGGGAGGTCGTGGAGCCGGGCGAAGGAGGCCGCCGCGGAGCGGAAGGCGGGGTGGGTGGTGACGTCCTTGACGCGTTCTCCGTCGAGCCAGATCTCGCGCCCGTCGCGTAACGCCTCCAGATACTCCTGCCCGGACCTCGTCACCGGTTCGTCGCCTCTCCTCGGGGTGCCACGGGGGTGCCGCGGGAGCGGTGCTCGCAGGGACGCCGCGGCCGTGCCGCCCCCGAGCCTCCACGGGCCGGGGCCCCGGAGGCAATGAACGTCCGTCCAGGGCTCCTTAAGAACCGTCCACGGTTCCTTGAGGAATCAACCGGGTGCGGCAGGACGGTGACCGCCCCGCCGGATCCGGCCGGCCGCCGCTCAGGCCGCCCGCTCCTCCCCCGCCCGGTATTCGCCGGGGGTCATGCCGAACCACTTGCGGAAGGCGAGGTGGAAGCCGACCGCGCTCTGGTAGCCGACCCGTTCCGGGACGCACGACTGGGGCAGGGTGGTCTCGGTGAGCAGCCGGGCGGCCTCCTGCATGCGGCGGCCGGTGAGGTGGCGGGCCGGGGACTCGCCGACGAGGTCGCGGAAGGCGGCGGTGAAGGCGGAGCGGGACATGCCGGCCTCGCGGGCCAGGGAGTCGATGGTCCAGGGTTCGGCGAACCGGGTGGCGATGACCACCAGGGCGCGGCTGATGCCGGGGTGGCGCAGCACGGGCAGGGAGTCGGGGTTGTCGGCGAGCTCGCGCAGCAGCGGGCGCAGGGCGAGGACGAGGGCCATCTCGAAGGCGCGCAGGGTGATGAGCCGGTCGCCGGGGCCGACGGGCCGGTCGGTGGAGGCGAGCAGCCGCAGGGTGTCGCGGAGCAGGGGTTCGCGGTCGACCTGGGCGCCGTCGAGGACGAGGGCCCAGGGCAGTGCGCGGTAGAGGCCGGTGGCGGCGCTGGCGTCGTAGTGGAGTCCGGCGCACAGCAGGCGGCTGGGGCCCCGGTGCCGTCGATGCGGATCTCGCCGGAGGTGCCGGGGGTGCGTTCGGGCAGGACGGCCTTGAGCGGCAGGCCCTGGCGTTCGGGCCGGTCGGAGAGCCGGTGGGCGACTCCGGTGGGGAAGACGATGAGGTCGCCGGCGCGCAGCTCGATCGGGGTCTGGCCGGCCGCGGTGATCCAGCAGCCGCCCTCGACGATGTAGTGCAGGACGGCGCAGCCCTCTTCGGCGTCGCCCTCGATGGCCCAGGGGGCGCTGACGTGCCAGCGGCTGTCGAAGACCCCGGTGAGGCGCAGCGGTGTGAGGAGTTCGCTCAGGAGGTCGTCGCGCTCGGCCTCGTTCCGGCCGGCCTCGCTCCGGCCGGCCTCGTCGCGGTCGGTACGACGGTCAGTGCCCTGGGTTCCCACGGTGGCCATGGACGATCCCTCAACTTCCGCCCCTGTTTGTTAATTGAACGGACGACACCGTCGCGACCAGCCTGGAGTGCAGCCGGACCGGCGGCGGTCACAGCCTATCGAAGGGCCTCATCGACACATGTCCAGTCAGAATCCGATACGGGTGGCGGTCGTGGGGGCGACCGGTTTCCAGGGCGGTGCCGTGGCCCGGCTGCTGGCCGGGCATCGGCACGTGGTGCGCACGCTGACGCGCCGCCCGGAGGGGGACCGCCCGCCGCTGCCGGGGGCGGAGTTCGTGGCGGGCGAGCTCGCGGCGCCGCACGACGTGATGCGGCTGTTCGACGGGGTGACGCACGCGTGCGTGACGATGCCGCTGGTGTACGAGGAGGAGCGGATCGGCCTGTACGCGGCGAACATCGCGCGGGCGGCGCGCGCGGCGGGCGTCGAGCGGCTGGTGTTCAACGCGAACACGCGGGTCCCGCCGGAGGTGACGACCGTACCGGCGTTCGAGACGCGGCGGCTCGCGGAGCGGGTCCTGCGGGACAGCGGGGTGCCGCTGGTGGTCGTGCGGCCCCCGGTGTATCTGGACAATCTCTTCTCGCCGTGGAACGGGCCGGCGCTGGTCGACGAGGGCGTCCTCGCCTATCCGCTGCCGGCGTCCGCGCCGGCCGCGTGGCTCTCGCACCAGGACCTGGCCCAGGCGGTGTACGCGGCGCTGACCGGGGACGGCCTGGTGGGGCGCACCTTCGACATCGGCGGGTCGGTGTCGCTGACGGGCCCGGATCTGGCGGCGGCGTTCGGCCGGGGCCTGGGGCGTGCGGTGCGGTACGTGCCACTGCGGCCCGAACTGTTCGAACGTGGAGTCGCACAGTTGCTCGGGCCGGAGACGGCGGCCGGGGTGGCGGGTGTCTACCACTACCTGGCCGACGGCGGTGATCCGCTGCTGATGGCGGGTGACGACGGGGTGTCGGCGGAGGCCCTCGGGGTGGCACCGGCGCCGGTGGAGGAGTGGGTGACCCGTCAGCCCTGGCAGGTGTGGTCGAACGACACGGAGGGTCAGCCCGCCTGAGCCGCCGCCGAGGTGCGGCCGTTCGGCCGTTCGGAGGACCTCCCGGACCCGGAGCCACGGACCGGATCCGGGGGGAACCGGCCCCGTCCCACAAGGACGGGGCCGGTTTCTTGTCCGGGACGCGTTCTTGTCGGTACGGCTACGCCCTAGTAGTTAACAAAGCGCCGGATTGCGCACCCGAAATCCGGGGGAAGGCTCCTTTCCGTACCCCGCAGGACTGTCTTCAGCCCCGCTATCCGAGTGAACGCGCACAGGAGCGGCGATGCCCGCGAGTCGCGGGCCGTCGACGGAGCTACAAAGAGCGCACACCACCCGCACCCTCGCGAACCGTCAGGTGATGCCGTGAATCCGCTCATGGGACGTATTCCCGTACTGGACGTCCGCCCGCTGGTCGACTGTGGCCGCCGTCCCGCGAAGGCGGTGGTGGGCGAGACCTTCGAGGTCACGGCCACCGTCTTCCGGGAGGGGCATGACGCGGTCGCCGCCAATGTCGTGCTGCGCGGCCCGTCCGGCCGGCCCGGCGCCTGGACCCCGATGCGGGAGCTGGCGCCCGGGACCGACCGGTGGGGCGCCGAGGTCACCCCCGATGCCGAGGGGCTGTGGACCTATCAGGTCGAGGCGTGGAGCGATCCGCTGACGACCTGGCGGCACACCGCCTCGATCAAGATCCCGGCCGGGATCGATTCGGAACTGGTGCTCGCCGAGGGCGCCGAGCTGCACGAGCGGGCCGCCAAGGGCGTGCCGAAGAAGGGCGGCGGCCGGGAGGCCGTGCTCGCCGTCGCGGACACGCTGCGCGACGAGTCCCGGCCGGCCGCGGTGCGGCTGGCGGCGGCGCTCGCGCCCCGGGTCCTCGAGACCCTGGCCCGCCACCCGCTGCGCGAACTGGTCAGCGCCTCTCCGAAGTTGCCGCTCCGGGTGGAGCGGGAGCGGGCCCTGTTCGGTTCCTGGTACGAGTTCTTCCCGCGCTCCGAGGGCGTACGGAAGGTGCGCGGGCGGACGGTGCCGGGCACCTTCCGTACGGCGGCCGAGCGGCTGCCGGCGATCGCCGCGATGGGTTTCGACGTGGTGTACCTGCCGCCGATCCACCCGATCGGCGTCACCCACCGCAAGGGCCCGAACAACTCGCTGTCGGCGAGCCCGGAGGACGTGGGCGTGCCGTGGGCGATCGGTTCGCCGGAGGGCGGGCACGACGCCGTCCACCCGGACCTGGGCACGATCGAGGACTTCGACGCCTTCGTGGCCCGGGCCCGTGAGCTGCGGCTTGAGATCGCCCTGGACTTCGCGCTGCAGTGTTCGCCGGACCATCCGTGGGTGGAGAAGCACCCGGAGTGGTTCCACCGCCGCCCGGACGGCTCGATCGCGTACGCCGAGAACCCGCCGAAGAAGTACCAGGACATCTATCCCATCGCGTTCGACAAGGACATGCACGGGATCGTCGCCGAGACGATCCGGGTGCTGCGGCACTGGATGGACCACGGGGTGCGGATCTTCCGCGTGGACAACCCGCACACCAAGCCGGTGGTGTTCTGGGAGCGGGTGATCGGCGAGATCAACCGCGCCGACCCGGACGTGATCTTCCTGGCGGAGGCGTTCACCCGGCCCGCGATGATGCACACCCTGGGCGCGATCGGCTTCCAGCAGTCGTACACGTACTTCACCTGGCGCAACACCAAGCAGGAGATCACGGAGTACCTGACGGAACTCTCCGGGGAGGCCGCCGCGCACATGCGGCCGAACCTCTTCGTGAACACCCCGGACATCCTGCACGCCTACCTCCAGCACGGCGGCCGGCCCGCGTTCGAGGTGCGGGCGGTGCTCGCCGCCACCCTCTCCCCCACCTGGGGCGTGTACGCCGGGTACGAGCTGTGCGAGAACACCCCGCTGCGCGAGGGCAGCGAGGAGTACCTGGACTCCGAGAAGTACCAACTGCGGCCGCGTGACTGGGAGTCGGCCGAGCGCTCGGGGGCCTCGATCGCGCCGCTGATCACCACCCTGAACCGGATCAGGCGCCGCCACCCGGCCCTGCGCCGGCTGCGGAACCTGACCTTCCACTCGACCGACAACGACTCCGTCATCGCGTACAGCAAGCGTTCGGGGCCGAACACCGTCCTGGTGGTCGCCAACCTCGACCCCCACCACACCCAGGAGGCCACGGTCTCGTTGAACATGCCGGAACTCGGGCTGGCCTGGCACGAGACCGTGCCGGTGCGCGACGAGCTCACCGGCGAGACCTATCACTGGGGCAGGGCCAACTACGTGCGTCTAGAGCCGGGTGTCACGCCCGCGCACGTACTCGTCCTGCGACCGTCCCCGCAGACCGGAGGGTCACCCACATCATGACTGTCAACGAACCCGTCCCCGACACCTTCGAGGACACCCCCGCCAAGGACCGCGATCCCGAGTGGTTCAAGCGGGCGGTCTTCTACGAGGTCCTGGTCCGCTCCTTCCAGGACAGCAACGGCGACGGCGTCGGCGACCTGAAGGGCATCACGTCCCGCCTGGACTACCTGCAGTGGCTGGGCGTGGACTGCCTCTGGCTGCCACCGTTCTTCGACTCGCCGCTGCGGGACGGCGGCTACGACGTCGCCGACTACACCTCCGTGCTGCCCGAGTTCGGGGACCTGGCCGACTTCGTGGAGTTCGTCGACGCGGCCCACCAGCGCGGCATGCGGGTGATCATCGACTTCGTCATGAACCACACCAGTGACGCCCACCCGTGGTTCCAGCAGTCGCGCACCGACCCGGACGGCCCGTACGGGGACTACTACGTCTGGGCCGACGACGACAAGCAGTTCGCGGACGCCCGGATCATCTTCGTCGACACCGAGACCTCCAACTGGACCTTCGACCCGGTCCGCAAGCAGTACTACTGGCACCGCTTCTTCTCCCACCAGCCGGACCTCAACTACGAGAACCCGGCGGTCCAGGAGGAGATCCTGTCCGCGCTGCGCTTCTGGCTCGACCTCGGCATCGACGGCTTCCGGCTCGACGCGGTGCCGTACCTGTACCAGCAGGAGGGCACCAACTGCGAGAACCTGCCGGCCACCCACGCCTTCCTCAAGCGGGTCCGCAAGGAGATCGACGACCACTACCCGGACACGGTGCTGCTCGCCGAGGCCAACCAGTGGCCGGAGGACGTCGTCGACTACTTCGGCGACTTCCGCTCGGGCGGCGACGAGTGCCACATGGCCTTCCACTTCCCGGTGATGCCGCGCATCTTCATGGCCGTGCGGCGCGAGTCCCGCCACCCGGTCTCAGAAATCCTGGCCAAGACCCCGGCGATCCCCTCCGGCTGCCAGTGGGGCATCTTCCTGCGCAACCACGACGAGCTCACCCTCGAGATGGTCACGGACGAAGAGCGCGACTACATGTACGCCGAGTACGCCAAGGACCCGCGGATGCGGGCCAACATCGGCATCCGGCGAAGGCTCGCCCCGCTGCTCGACAACGACCGCAAGCAGATGGAGCTGTTCACCGCCCTGCTGTTCTCGCTGCCGGGCTCGCCGGTGCTGTACTACGGCGACGAGATCGGCATGGGCGACAACATCTGGCTCGGCGACCGGGACGGGGTGCGCACCCCGATGCAGTGGACGCCCGACCGCAACGCGGGCTTCTCGTCCTGCGATCCGGGACGGCTCTACCTGCCGGCCATCATGGACCCGGTGCACGGCTACCAGGTCACCAACGTGGAGGCCGGGATGGCCTCGCCGTCCTCGCTGCTGCACTGGACGAAACGGATGATCGAGATCCGTAAGCAGAACCGTGCCTTCGGGCTCGGCTCGTACACCGAACTGCCCTCGTCCAATCCGGCCGTGCTGGCCTTCCTCCGCGAGGATGCCGACGACCTGGTGCTGTGCGTGAACAACTTCTCCCGGTTCGCGCAGCCGACGGAGCTGGACCTGCGGCGCTTCGACGGGGCGAAGCCGGTGGAGCTGATCGGCGGGGTGGAGTTCCCGCCGATCGGCCAGTGGCCGTATCTGCTGACGCTCGCCGGGCACGGCTTCTACTGGTTCCGCCTCAAGCAGTCCTGAAGTACCGTCGATTCAGTGCTGTCCCCTGTGGGGCGGTTTCCCCCGCCCCACTCTGGGCACTGTGTGACACAACGCTCACTCCCTGTACTTCAGGTCCATACGGGCCTTCTTGCCGGGCCCATACGGATCTTCCCCTCCGACACGTCCCGCACAGCCGGACAGCCCAAGCCGCCATCCGGGACACTCTGCGCATTTGAACGCTTACGAACACCCCTTGCGCACCCCGGGGAAAGGACGCGATGCCATGCCGGAGACCGCATCCACCACCCGGGCCCCGGACGCCCTCCTACCGTCGCTCACGCCCCTGCTGCACACCTGGCTGCCCCGGCAGCGCTGGTTCGCGGGCAAGGGCCGCCGGGTCACCGGGTTCACCCTGGACGCGGCCACCGAGTTGCTGCCGCTGGACGGCACCGGGCCCGGTCTCCTCCATCTGCTCGTACGGGTCGAGCAACCCGGCCGGCCGGCCGGCACGCCCGCCGACTGCTACCAGGTACTCCTGGGCGTACGCGGCCAGTTGCCGCCACGCCTCGCCCCCGCCCTGATCGGGCGGATCCGCCAGGGGCCGCTCGCCGGCCGGGCGGTCTACGACGGGCTGCGCGACCCGCGGCTCGCCGGACTGCTCTACGAACGGCTGCGCAGCCCCGGCCGGATCGGCCCGCTGCGCTTCCACACGACGGCCCCGCTGCCGCCCGCGCTCGCCCCGAGGGTCCTGGACGCCGAGCAGTCGAACTCGTCCCTCGTCTACGGAGATTCGTTCATCCTCAAGCTCTTCCGCCGGGTCAGCCCGGGCGCCAACCCGGACCTGGAACTGCCGCTGGCGCTCTCCCGGGCCGGTTGCGCCCGGGTGCCGGCGCCGGTCGCCTGGTTCGAGACGGACACGGCGACGCTGGGCGTGCTCCAGCCGTATCTGCGCGAGTCGCGGGACGGCTGGCGCCTCGCCCTCGACGCGCTCGCCGACGGACGGGACTTCACGCGGGAGGCGCACGCCCTGGGCCGGGCCACCGCCGAGGTGCACCTCGCCCTGGCGACCGCCCTGCCCACCGAGCGGCTGCCGCGCGACCGGGCGGAGCACCTGGCCGCCGCGATGGACGCCCGGCTGCACAGCGCCGCCCAGGCCGTCCCGGCGCTGCTGCCGTACGTGCCGGGGCTGCGGGCCGTGTTCGCGGCGGCCGGCGACTCCCTCGGCTCGGGCCGGCTCCAGCGGATCCACGGCGACCTGCACCTCGGGCAGACGCTGCGCGGCTCCGACGGCGCCTGGGCGGTGATCGACTTCGAGGGCGAGCCCGCGAAGCCGCTCGACGAGCGGCGCAGTCCGCAGCCGCCGGTCCGCGACATCGCCGGCATGCTCCGCTCCTTCGACTACGCGGCGCGCACGCACCGCCCCTGGAACGCGGAGTGGGCGGCCCGCTGCCGGGCCGCCTACTGCACCGGATACGCGGAGGCGTCCGGCACGGACCCCCGCGACCACCCGGCGCTGCTGCGCGCCTACGAGACGGACAAGGCCGTCTACGAGGTCGTCTACGAGGCCCGCCACCGCCCGGACTGGCTCCCGGTCCCGATGGCGGCGATCCACCGCCTGGCGGGCCGCGAGTGATGTCCCGCGCCCGCGCCGGACGCGCCCTCCGCACCGGTGCGGGCGGCGCGCCCCGGGGGCGACCCGTTCGGAGCAACGGCGGCCCGCGCGGCGGGCGTCCCGCCTGCGGGGGAACGGACGGGGCCCGTTCGGCCGAGTGTCCCGAGCGGAACGCGCCGCGTTGCGCTTGCGTGGAAAGCGCCACTCCCCCGCTCGACCCCGTCTTTCCCCCTTCCCGTTCCCTTCCCCTTCCCTTTTTCTGGAGGCATCCCGGTGACCGCCCGATCCGCAGGCAGGACAGCCCGCAAGCCGAAGACGCCCGCTCCCCGGGCCGAGGCCAAGCCGGAAGGCCAGGACCGGGCCGCCGTACGGAAGGCTCCGCCCCTCGACGCGGGCGACCGGGCCCGGCTGCTCGCCGGTGAGCACCACGACCCGCACGCGCTGCTCGGCGCCCACCCCGTGCGGGGCGGCATCGCGGTGCGGGTGCTGCGCCCGTGGGCCCGGGAGGTCGTCGTCCTGGCGAAGGGGAAACGGTACGTCCTGCACGACGAGGGCGACGGCCTCTTCACCGGCGTGCTGCCGCTCCTGCGCAAGGTCCCGGACTACGAGCTCCGGGTCCGCTACGACGGCGACGAGATCGCGGTCGACGACCCGTACCGCTTCCTGCCCGCCCTCGGCGAGCTCGATCTGCACCTGATCGGCGAGGGCCGCCACGAGGAGCTGTGGACGGCGCTCGGCGCGCGGGTCATGACCCACCAGGGGGTGACCGGCACCCGCTTCACGGTGTGGGCGCCGAACGCGCGCGGCGTGCGGGTCACCGGCGACTGGACGTACTGGGACGGCACCGCCCTGCCGATGCGCTCGCTCGGCTCGGCGGGTGTGTGGGAGCTGTTCGTGCCGGGGATCGGCGAGGGCGCGGTCTACAAGTTCGACATCGCCCGCCCGGACGGCTCGCACACCCTGCGGGCCGACCCGATGGCCCGCCGCACCGAGTGCCCGCCGAACACCGCGTCGATCGTGACCGCCGACCACCACGTGTGGCAGGACGAGGAGTGGATGGCCCGGCGCGGGGCGCGGCCCCACCACGAGGCGCCGCTCTCCGTCTACGAGGTGCACCTGCCGTCCTGGCGGCCGGGGCTCACGTACCGGGAACTGGCCGAGCAACTTCCCGCGTACGTCGCCGATCTCGGCTTCACGCACGTGGAGTTCATGGCCGTCGCCGAGCACCCCTTCCACGGCTCCTGGGGCTACCAGGTCACCGGCTTCTACGCGCCGACGGCCCGCATGGGCACGCCCGACGACTTCCGCTTCCTGGTGGACGCGCTGCACCGGGCCGGCATCGGCGTCCTGATGGACTGGGTGCCCGCGCACTTCCCGCGCGACGACTGGGCCCTCGCCGAGTTCGACGGGCGCCCGCTGTACGAGCACGAGGACCCGCGCCGCTCGGCCCACCCGGACTGGGGCACCCTGGAGTTCGACTACGGCCGCAAGGAGGTGCGGAACTTCCTCGTCGCCAACGCGGTCTACTGGTGCGAGCAGTTCCACCTCGACGGCCTGCGGGTGGACGCGGTCGCCTCGATGCTCTACCTGGACTACTCGCGGGAGCACGGCGAGTGGCTGCCGAACGAGTTCGGCGGGCGGGAGAACCTCGACGCGGTGGCCTTCCTGCAGGAGATGAACGCCACCGTGTACAAGCGCTGCCCCGGCGTCATCACCTTCGCCGAGGAGTCCACCGCCTGGGACGGGGTGACCCGGCCGACCGACCAGGTGGGCCCGGGCGGCTTCGGCGGGCTCGGCTTCGGCATGAAGTGGAACATGGGCTGGATGCACGACTCCCTCGGCTACGTCCAGAAGGATCCGGTGCACCGCAAGTACCACCACCACGAGATGACCTTCTCGATGGTGTACGCGTACAGCGAGAACTACATCCTGCCGATCTCCCACGACGAGGTCGTGCACGGCAAGCGGTCCCTGGTGTCGAAGATGCCGGGCGACTGGTGGCAGCGGCGCGCCAACCACCGCGCGTACCTGGGCTTCATGTGGGCCCACCCGGGCAAGCAACTGCTGTTCATGGGCCAGGAGTTCGCGCAGGGCGCGGAGTGGTCGGCGGAGCACGGTCCCGAGTGGTGGCTGATGGACGAGACGTACCACTCGGCCGGTGACCACCGGGGCGTACGGGATCTGGTGCGGGACCTGAACACGGTGTACACGGCGACGCCGGCGCTGTGGGAGCGGGACACCTCCCCCGAGGGCTTCCAGTGGATCGCGGGCGACGCGGCCGAGGACAACGTCTTCGCCTTCCTCCGCTTCGACGCGGCCGGTTCCCCGCTCCTCGCGGTGTGCAACTTCTCCCCGGTGGTGCGGCACGACTACCGGCTCGGCGTGCCGGACACCTTCGCCGCCTGGTCGGAGGTGCTCAACACGGACGCGGCCCGCTACGGCGGCGGCGGCGTGGTGGGCACCGACCCGGTGAAGACCGAGTCGGTGCCGTGGCACGGCCGTCCGGCGAGCGTACGGATGACGCTGCCGCCGCTGGCGACGGTCTGGCTCAGGCCGGCGTGATCAGGCCGGCCTGATCACGCCGAGGCGCTGGGTGGCCCGGGTCAGTGCCACGTACAGGTCGTTGATCCCGTGCGGGGCGCCGGCCCGGATGCCGTCGGGGTCGACGACGAGGACGGTGTCGAACTCCAGGCCCTTGGCCTGGCGCGGGTCGAGCAGGACGACCGGGCGCGTCAGGTCGGGCGTGGGGCCGTAGGAGGCGTCGGGCAGGGCCTCGATCAGCCCGGGGTGGAGTGCGGGCGGCGCGATCACGGCGAGCCGCCCCTCGGGCCGTGCCTCGGCCGCGACCGCGTCGGCGGCCTCCTTCACCGGATCCTCGACGGTGCGGTCCCAGGGCTCGACGCCCGTGGACCGCACCGAGCTCGGCGGCTCGAAGTCCGGGTCGGCCTCGCGGCGCACGGCGGCGGCGACCGCCATGATCTCGGCCGGGGTGCGGTAGTTGACGCCCAGCCGGACGAGCTCCCAGCGGTCCTGCACGTACGGCGCGAGGATCTCCTCCCAGGCGCCGACGCCGGCCGGGTCACCGGTCTGCGCGGGGTCGCCGACCAGGGTCATGGAGCGGGTGGGGCTGCGGCGCATCAGCAGCCGCCACAGCATCGCGGACAGCTCCTGCGCCTCGTCGACGATGATGTGCCCGAACGCCCAGGTGCGGTCGGCGGCGGCGCGTTCGGCGGCGCTGCGGTGGTCGGCCTCCTCGTGCCGTTCGGCGAAGCGCTCGGCGTCGATGATGTCGTGCGCGGACAGCACCTCGGAGGCGTCCTTGTCGAGCTCCTCCTTGTCCTCGAACTCGTAGGTGCGCGAGGCGTAGGAGACGTCGAGGACGCCCTGCGCGTACTGGATCCGCTTCTGCCGCTCGGCCTCCTCGGCGGCGCGGGCGGCGGCGTCGTCCTCGCCGAGGAGCTCGGCGGCCTCGTCGAGGAGCGGGACGTCGGCGGGGGTCCAGGCGCCGCCCTCGCGGCGGATGGCGGCGGCGTCCTCCTCGTCGAGGTGGGTGGGCTCGGCGAGGTAGTCGGCGAGGAACTCCTGCGGGGTGAGGGGCGGCCAGAGGGTGTCGAGGGCGCTGTGCACCTCGGGGTTGGCGGCGACGCCCTTGGCGAGCAGGGCGCGGTCGTCGGGGCCGAGGAAGTTGGGGCCGCCGTAGGGGTCGGCGCCGATGCGGTCGGCGAGCTGCTCGGCCAGCGCGTCGAGGATCGCGAAGACGAAGTAGGGCCGGGCCAGGTTGTGCGGCAGGAAGGTCTCGCGGGCCCGGTGGCGGGCTTCGAGGGCCATGTCCCAGTCGATGACGAGGTCGCCGTCCTCGTGCGGGACGATCAGCGGCGCGCCGCGCTCGGGGACCTGCTGGCAGTCCCGTACGGCCCGCGCGAGCGCCTCGGCCATGGCGGCCGAGCCCTTGACGGCGGCGGCGCGGGGCGTGTCGGTGCCGGTGGCGCGGACGCCGGGGAAGAGCTCGCCGGGGGTGGCGAGGAGGACGCCGGTCTCGCCGAGGGAGGGCAGCACGTTGCCGATGTAGCCGAGGAAGGCCGGGTTGGGGCCGACGATGAGCACGGCCCGCTTGGCGAGCTGCTCGCGGTGGGCGTAGAGGAGGTACGCGGCGCGGTGCAGGGCGACCGCGGTCTTGCCGGTGCCGGGGCCGCCCTCGACGACGAGGACGCCGCCGTGCGGGGAGCGGATGATGGCGTCCTGCTCGGCCTGGATGGTCTGCACGATGTCGTGCATGCGGCCGGTGCGGGCGGCGTCGAGCGCGGCGAGCAGCACCTCGTCGGCGTCGCGGTTCTCGTGGCCGGTGCGGGTGGCGTCGGCCAGGTCGAGGACCTCGTCGTGGAGCGAGACGACCTCGCGGCCCTGGGTGGTGATGTGGCGCCTGCGCCGCAGCCCCATCGGCTCGTAGCCGGTGGCGAGATAGAAGGGGCGGGCGACCTCGGCGCGCCAGTCGATGACGAGCGGGGTGCGGTGGGGGTCGTCCTTGCGAATGCCGAGGCGGCCGATGTGGTGGTCGCGGCCGTCCCGGAAGACGAGCCGGCCGAAGCAGAGGCCGCTCTCGCCCGCGTTGAGGGCGGCGAGCAGCCCGGACTGCTCGGCGACGAGCACGTCCCGCTCCAGACGCGCCTGCGCGCTGCCCGCACCGGGCGTGGCGAGCGCCGTCGCGACACCGGCCTCGGCCTGGTCCCTCAGGGCGTCGAGTCGGGCGTAGAGCTCGGTGATGAATTTCTGCTCGTTCCGAAATTCTTCGGTTGACAATTCGACTCCCGCCGCGATACAGTGCGTATTACTGAATACGTGAGCGCGCTTTGCTGTGCACACGCAGAGCCAACCAATATAGTCGCCGAATTACCCCGCCTGTCAATTCTAGGTCGGGGTATTTTTGTGTGCCATGAGCAGCAGCGGCCCGCCGGGTGGGTGGGCTGGTGCCCGGCGGATAAATGCCGGGCGCGGTGGGGCCGGGCCTTGTACGGTCGGGCGTATGAAGCGCGCTGCCGTTCTCACGACGACGCCGGAGAGTGTCCCGGCGCGCTGACAGGTGTCCTTGTCCGAAGCCCCGGGGCGAACGCCCCGGGGCTTCGTCGTGTCGGCGCCGGGGGCCGTTCCCCCGACCCACACGAGGAGTGACCGTGAACGAATCCGGAAACGTCGTCGACCACCGCAGGCTCGGCCGGGAGCTGGACCTGTTCGACACCGATCCGCTGATCGGGGCCGGGCTGCCGTACTGGCTGCCCGACGGGGCCGTGGTCCGGGCCGCGCTGGAGGAGTACGTGCGGGAGGCGGAGCGGCGGGCCGGGTACCGGCACGTGTACTCGCCCGTGCTCGGCAAACGCGAGCTGTACGAGATCTCCGGGCACTGGTCGCACTACGGCGACGACATGTTCCCGCCGATGGAGGTCGGCGGAGAGCACTTCGTGATGCGGCCCAGCCTCTGCCCGCACCACGCGGTGATCTTCCGCTCCCGGCCCCGCAGCCACCGCGATCTCCCCCTGCGCATGGCGGAGTTGGGCGGCATGTACCGCTCGGAGCTGTCCGGCGTGCTCGGCGGGCTCACCCGCGTCCGGGCCATCCAGCTCAACGACGCCCATGTCTTCTGCACCCTCGACCAGGTCGCCGAGGAGGCCGCCGGGGCCCTGGAGCTGATCCGCCGGGCGTACGCGGTGATGGGCATCGAGCCGGCCCGGTACCGGCTCTCGCTGCCCGGTCCTGGCGGGAAGTACGTCGCCGCGCCCGAGAAGTGGGAGCGGTCGACCGCCCTGCTGCGCGAGGTCCTGGACGCCTCCGGGATCGCCTACGAGGAGGGCGAGGGCGAGGCCGCGTTCTACGGACCCAAGATCGACGTGCAGGTCGCCGACCCGGCCGGCCGCGAGTCGACCCTGTCCACCGTCCAGGTCGACTTCCACCAGCCCGAGCGGTTCGACCTGCGCTACATCGGCCCGGACGGCGGCAGGCACCGTCCCGTGATGGTCCACCGCTCCGTCATCGGCAGCGTGGAGCGCGCCGTCGCCCACCTCGTCGAGCGCCACGCCGGCGCCTTCCCGGCCTGGCTCGCGCCCGTGCAGCTCGTCGTCCTGCCCGTCTCGGACGAGGCCGTCCCGGCCGCCGCCCGCCTCGCCGACCGGTGCGTCGAACGGGGCCTGCGCGCCGAGGTCCTCGCCGCGGACCGCGGCAGCCTGGGCGCCCGGATCCGCGCGTCCCGCCTCGTCCCGTACCAGGCGGTCATCGGCCCGAAGGAGGCCGCCGCCGACCGGGTCTCCGTCCGCCTCCGCGACGGGCGACGGCTCGACCCGCTGCCGGCCGCGGAACTCCTCGACCGGGTGGGTGCGATGGTGGCGGCGCGCTCGACCGGGCTGTGGGACTAGGACGCGGCTTCCTCCGGGAAGAGCGGGGCCAGCGCGGTCATCAGGCGCGTGGTCAGGTCCTGTCGTACGGACGCGGTGTCCGGGTGGTCGTGCGGGAAGCCGTCCCAGTCGACCTCTCGGGCGGCCCTCTCGAACATGCCGAGGTTCAGCGACTCGTTCCGGTAGCCCGGCCACTCGTCCGCCTCGCGCAGCACCGTCTCCAGGAGGCCGAGCGGCATCGTGCAGCTCTCGGCGAGGAGGACGGCGTCGTAGAGGTCCTTGGCCTGGGGGTACGTGTCGCAGCTCAGCCACATGAGCTTCCAGGCCAGGGAGAGCTCGCGGTCCGCCGCCGTCAGCCGCACGCCGGCGACCTCGGCCGGGCGGGGCGGGACGGGGAGGCGCTCGTTGAAGACGAAGTCGAGCTGGACCTGGCCGCCGGGGAGGCCGGGGGCGCTCCAGGGGATGACGAGGCGCCGGCCGGGGACCCGCTCGTACGTCCAGATGTCCTCGGACACGGCCCCCTCGGCGGACAGCCGGATGTCGCCGCGCCGTTCCCGGGCGAGCCGTTCGGCGGCCTCGGCGATGCCGTCGAGGAGGGCGCGGGTGCGGGGCTCCTCGATGTGCCAGGTGTCGGGGACGACGACGAAGTCGATGTCCTTGGGCGCGCGGGCGGCGTCCCCGAACCAGGCCGACATCAGCATGCTGCCGCGCAGCACCAGGGAGTCCGCCCACGACGACCCGGCGACGGCCGCGAGGACGAGGTCGAGGGCCGTACGGCGGGCGGCCTGCCAGCGGGCCCGCAGCGCGGGGTCCTCGACGACCTCGTCGGTGGGCTGGAAGGCTTCGTCGAAGTGCTTGAGGGCGGGGTCGAAGACCCGGTGCCGGACGGCGGCGTCCCCGATGCCCGCGGTCAGGGTGCGGGGCAGCTCTTCCCTGCGGCTCACGTACGCGGCGCGGCTCTCGCCGGTGGTGCCCGGCCCCGCGGGGTTCTCTGTCATGCGGTCTCCTCCAGCCATCCCTCGTCCACGGACAGGTCGCTGTCCGAGAGCACGAACTCCCGCTCCTCCGCGACCACCTCGTATCCGGCGGCCACCAGCGCGGCCAGCAGCCCGTCGCAGGCGCGGCCCGCGGCCGGCGCCGGGCCCGGATGCCGCTGGGTCACGAAACGCTCGTGCCGTCCGCCCGGGCCCGGCAGGACCCGGCGGGCGTTCCACGAGACGTGCGCGCCGTGCGGCACGACGAGGGCTTCGAGCGCGGCACGGTCGTAGGCGGCGGGCAGCGCCAGCTTCAGGTGGTGCTCGTAGTAGCCGCCGCCCGGTCCGGCGGGCTCCTCGCTCCACGGCACCGTCTCGACCTTGACCCGCACCGGTTCGAAACCGGCCGCCCGCAGCCCGGCCACGACCGCCGGATGGCCGGTGCGGTCGGGCAGGGTCAGCATCGGCTGGACGGGCATCCGGCCCCGGGCGAGGACGATGGTGGTCACCTTCAGCCCCCGCTCCGCCGCCCACCCGTCGAGCCGGGCCCGCTCCTCCTCGGTCCGGCAGCGGACCGTCACATGCGTCTCGTACACCTCGCCCCCTCGTACACCGGAGCGAGTGTGTCAGACGGGCCGCCGGCGGATCATCCGGGTTTCCGCGGCCGGCCGTAGGCTCACAGCCGACGGACGACAGGAGATCGGCATGTGGAAGCGGGCCCTCGACCGGGCCGGGATCGGCGCACCCCGGCTGCGACGGGACTACACGGAGCAGCGGCGGGCGGTGCGGCGGTACCGGCCCGCCGAGTACGCGGCGGCGCGGCTGCTGCTGCCCGCCGGGCTGCTGCCGCACGTCGTGGCCGCCGTCGCCTTCATGCACGAGACGGACGACCGGATCGACCGGGGTGCCGAAGAGGAGCGCGCGGGCGCGCTCGCGGAGTGGGAAGGGCTCGTCCGGAAGGCGTTCGCGGAAGGCGACTCGGGGCTGCCGGTGCTGCGCTGCCTGACGCGCACCGCCGAGCGGCACCCGGAGGTGCGCGGGCACGTGGAGGAGTTCCTGCGGGGCAGTGCGCGCGAGGTGGCGTGGCGGACCCTCGCGGACGACGAGGACCTGGAGCGGTACGTACGGGAGTACTCCCTGCCCGGGCTGATGCTGACGGCCTGTCTGCTCGCGCCCGCGGAGCCGTCCGCGCGGGAGGCGTTCACCGCCCACTGCCATGTGCTCATCCGCTCCATGCAGCGCCTCGACTTCCTGGAGGACCTGGCCGAGGACGTGCGCGCGGGCCGGCCCGGCGTCCCGGCCGACGCGGTGGCGCGGCACGGCGCGGACCTGACGCGGCCGGGGCCCGGCCTCGGCCGGCTCGTCGAGGAGCAGGCGGACCGGGCCGCGGCGGACCTGGTGGCGGCGGCCGCGCTCGTGGGCGTGGCCGCTCCGGCGTACCGGCCCTTCGTCCGGGCCCTCACCGGGGTCCAGCGCCTCCGCCTCGACGCGGTGCGCCGCGCCGGACCGGCGCTGGCCGCCCGCCCGTCGGGCCCGCCGGCGCTGCGGGCGGCCGCCCTGCTGCTCCGCGAGACGGCACGGGCCCGGCTCGGTCGGCGGAGCGTGTAGCCGGACGCGGGGGCGGGGGTCCGGGCGGGCCCGGACGGGGGCGTGGACGAGGGCGCGGGCCGCAGCCCGTACGCCCGCGTGATCCCCCCGCCCGGCCGCCCGGCCGCCCGGCCGCCTGACCATCCGGCCGCCTGACCGGCTGACCGCCCGGGACCGTTCCGGCCCCGCCTACGCCCGGGCCGGCTCCAGGACGTCCGCGAGCTCCTCCAGGAGGCGGCGCTTGGGGCGGGCGCCGACCATGGACCGGACGGGCTCGCCGGACCGGAACACCATCAGGGTCGGCATCGACAGGACGCCGTACCGGGTGACCGTCTCCGGGTTGGTGTCCGCGTCGATCTGGACGACCTTCAGCCGGCCGGCCTCCTCCCGGGCCACGGCGCTCAGGACCGGGGCGAGCTGGCGGCAGGGGCCGCACCAGTCCGCGGTGAACTCCAGGAGGACCGGCAGGCCGGCGCCAAGCACCTCCGTCTCGAAGTCGGCGTCGGTGACCTCGGCCACGCCTTCCGCTCGGATCATCGTCCTCGTCCTCCCGTTGTCAGGGGTCCCGTTGTCGGGGGTCCGGGCGCGCTCTCGCGTCCGGTGGGGTGTTCGTGGCCCAGTTGGCAGAGCGGCTCGGGGCCGCCCGGCAGTTCCGCCTCGGCCCGCAGCAACTGCGCGCCGACCTGGGCGCGCACGGTCCGCAGTTGGTCGATGAGCCCGTCGAGCTCGGCGAGCTTGCGCCGGTAGACGGCGATCGACGCGGGACACGCGTCGCCCGCCGGGTGGCCGGCCCGCAGGCACTCCACGAACGGCCGGGTCTCCTCCAGCTCGAACCCGAAGTCCTGCAGGGTCCGGATCTGCTGGAGGAGCCGCAGGTCGTCCTCGTCGTAGTCGCGGTAGCCGTTCTCCGTGCGCCGTGCGGCCAGCAGGCCCCGGGACTCGTAGTAGCGCAGAGTCCGCGTGGTCGTGCCCGCCCGCTCGGCCAGCTCGCCGATTCTCATGTCCCCGAACGTAAGCCTTGACGCCGACGTCAAGGCAAGCAGGGAGGGCTCAGGTCCACTCCCGGAGCAGCGGGAGCACCTGTTCCTCCTCGTACGCGAAGTGCTCCTCCAGCTCCTTCGCGAGCCGGTCGAACTCCCCGCGCAGCGCCGCCGGGTCCGCCTCGTCGAGGCGGGCGAGCAGGGTCTGGAGCTCGTCGAGGGCCCGGGCGACCGTGGCGTGCTCGGCCGCGAGGCGGTCGAGGGCGCCGGCCTTCTCCGGATACTCCCGGGCGAGGTACGGGAAGAGCCCGGCGTCCTCGCCGCCGTGGTGGACGGCGAGGGCGGAGCAGAAGGTGAGGCAGTGCCGGCGCAACCGGACCGTGAGGCCGGGGGCGTCCGCGGTACGGGCGCCGATGCCTGCGCGCAGGGCCGTCAGCTCGCCCCGGAGCCAGTCGTGGATCGCGACCAGCTCGTCGGCGAGGGCGTCGAGCCGGGTGGGCGGGGTGAAGCTGGAAACCGGGTCGCGGTAGAGGGCGACGACGGGCAGGATCCGGTCGGTGGCCTGCTGGTAGTCGGCGTAGCCGGGGGCGGCGGCGACCACCTTCGCGAAGAGCGCGTCGCGTTCGGGGCCGGTGGCGGCGACGGCGGTGCCCTGCCAGGTGTCGATGCCGCCCGGGGCGTCCGCGTCCGGGATCTCCACGGTGACCCGGGGGTTCGCGAGGAGGTTGCGGTACCAGTCGGGGTGCCGATGGGAGCCGCCGGCGGAGCCGACCACGAGGAGGCGTTCGCCGTCCGGGCCGTCCGGGTCGCCGTCGCGGACGAAGCCGAGCGGGGTGGTGTGCGGGTTTCCGGACCGGGCGCCGGTGGTGGTGAGAAGGAGGAGCACCCATCCTTCGAAGGGGCCGCCGAGGCGGCCGGCGTGGGTGCGGAACTCGTCGATGATCTCGGTGTTGAAGTGGAGAGGCAAAGCCGTCCCAACTGTCCTCGTGCCTCCATGTCTCCGCTTTCCAGCGCGGACCGACACGCGACGCGAGTTGCCTCATCTCAACGGGGCGCCCGGGAAGTTGTCAAGCGCCGGGCGGGAGCAGCGGTTTCCGCTCGACCGGCGAGGACAGCACGACGGAGGTGGTGGTGCGGCCGAGGGCGGAGGTCTGTTCCAGGATCTCCTCCAGGTGGACGGTGTCGGTCACGGCGACCTTGAGGATCCAGCAGTCCTCGCCGACCACGTGGTGGACCTCGCGGATCTCGGGGCGGGCGGTGAGTTCCAGGGTGCGGGGATGTCCGAGGGTGTAGCCGCCGTGGGGGTCGACGCGGATGAACGCCTGGATGCCGTAGCCGAGGCGGGCGGGGGCGACGTGGGCGCCGTAGCCGGTGATCGCGCCGCAGCCCTCCAGGCGGCGGACCCGCTCGGTGACGGCGGCGGGGCTGAGCCGGACGCGGCGGCCGAGCTCGCTGAGCTTGATGCGGCCGTCGCTCTGGAGGAGGTCCAGGATCTGCCGGTCGATGGGGTCGAAGGCGCCCGCCGTCGTTTCGACGGTGGCGGGGCGTGGCTGCCGTGGTTCCTTCGGTGGGACGGCCTGGACTCCCATGATTCCCCCTTCAGTTGGCGTGCGCACAACGTAACACTTGAGCCATGGACGTTTTGATCATCGGCGGCAACCGCTATTTCGGAAAGCGCCTGATAACGCGACTGCTCGACGCCGGACATCGGGTGACCGTGTTCAATCGCGGCTCCTCGCCCGCTCCGGAAGGGGTCGTTCCGCTGGTCGCGGACCGGAATGACGAGGCCGCGCTGGAAACGGCGCTCGCCGGGCGGACTTTCGACGTCGTGGTCGATCAGGTCTGTTACACCCCGCGCCAGGCGGACATCGCCCGCAGGGTTTTCGCCGGGCGCACCCGGCGCTATGTGATGACCTCGACGGTGGAGGTGTACGCGTACGAGGACTCCGCGACCCCGGTCACCGAGGACGTGCTCGACCTGGCCGCGCAGCCGGTGGACCTCGGACTTCCGTGGGAGGACCCCGCGTTCCTGGAGGAGCACTACGGGGAGGGGAAGCGGCAGGCGGAGGCGGTGTTCGCGGCGGCCGGTACGGCCTTTCCGTGGGCCTCGGTACGGGTGGCGCACGTGCTGGGCGGCGCCGACGACTTCACCGGGCGGGTCGCGCACTACGCGGAGCGGATCCGCTCGGGCAGTCCCGTCGCGGTGCCGGTGGTGAACCGGCCGGCGACCTATGTGTACGTGGAGGAGATCGCCGCGTTCCTCGCCTGGGCGGCCGTCGGGACCGAATTCACCGGACCGGTGAACGCGCATTCCCACGGTCCGCTGACGACGGCGGACATCTGCCGGGAGATCGAGCGTCTGGTGGGCGGCCGGACGGTTTTCCGGAAAGTGGAGGTGGGCGAGGTGTCGCCGTTCTCCTTCGCCCGCGCCTACGCGATGGACAATTCCCGGGCCGAGGGGCTCGGATTCCGCTTCTCGCATTCCTCGGAATGGCTGGGAACGGCACTCGCCGAAACGCTCACCGCGAGCCCCGCCGAGACGCCGGCGGGCGACGCGACGGAGGTGGAGGTCTGATGCGGTACCGCATGCTCGGCGACACGGCCGTCAGCGCGATCGGGCTCGGTGCGATGCCGCTGTCGATCGAGGGCCGGCCCGACGAGGCCCGCGCCCTCGCCACCGTCCACGCCGCCCTGGACGCGGGCGTGACCCTGCTGGACACCGCGGACTCGTACCACCCGCCGACCGGGGAGCCGGGTGAGAACGAGCGGTTCCTCGCCCGCGCCCTCGCCTCCTACGGCGGCGACCGGGACGCGGTGCTCGTCGCCACCAAGGGCGGGCGGGGCCGGAGCGCCGACGGCGGCTGGACGGTCGACGGCCGCCCGGAGCACCTGCGGCGGGCGGCCGAGGCGTCCGCGCGGCGGCTCGGGCTGCCGGCCATCGGCCTCTACCAGCTCCACAAGCCGGACCCGGCCGTGCCCTACGCCGAATCGCTCGGCGCGATACGGGAGTTGCTGGACGCGGGGACGGTCCGGCTGGCCGGAGTCTCCAACGTGGACCGGGAGCAGATCCTGCTGGCCCGGGAGATCCTGGGCGAGCGTCTCGTCTCCGTACAGAACCGCTACTCGCCGGCCGTCCGCGACGGCGAGGCGGAGTTGCGGTTGTGCGCGGAGCTCGGCCTCGCCTATCTGCCGTGGAGTCCGCTCGGCGGCATCTCCCGCAGCTCCCTCGACGGCGCCTCCGCTCAGGAGGCGGATCCCCGCTTCGGCGCCTTCCACCGGGTGGCGCGGGCCCGCGGGGTGAGCCCGCAGCGGGTGGCGCTCGCCTGGCTCCTGGCCCGCCCGGGGACGGTCGTCCCGATCCCGGGCGCGAGCCGCCCGGAGACCGCCCGCGACTCGGCCGCGGCCGCGGAACTGGTGCTGACCGAGGAGGAGTTGGCCAAGCTAGGCGAGTGAGGTGGAGGGGCGCGGCGCTGTCGAAAGGGAGACCGCGCGGAGCCTGCCGAGGAACGAGGGAGGCGAGCACGGCCGACCGTCGACAGCGACTGAAGCGCCCCGGAGGCGAACCGAGCCACAAAAAAAGGGGAAACGCCCCCGGCGCTCGTGCGCGCGGGGGCGTTCCGCGACCGGGGCCCGGATCCGGCTCAAGGCCCGGGACCCGGGGCTCGTCAGACGCCGGCGCGGGCCTTCTCGTCGCCCTCGTCGGCGCGCTGGTCGGCGCGCCGGCCCGCCATCGCGGACGGGTCGGCGGGATCGGCGGGGGCGCCGTGGCCGTCGTCGACCAGGGTGGTCTCGTCGAAGGGGACGCGGCCGGCCAGCACCTCGGTCACCCGGACCTTGTCGATCTCCTTGGTCCAGGTGCCGACGAGGACGGTGGCGACGGCGTTGCCCGCGAAGTTGGTGAGGGCGCGGGCCTCGCTCATGAAGCGGTCGATGCCGACGATCAGGCCGACGCCGTCGACCAGTTCGGGGCGGTGCGACTGGAGGCCGCCGGCGAGGGTGGCGAGGCCGGCGCCGGTGACGCCCGCCGCACCCTTGGAGGCGATGATCATGAAGACGAGGAGGGAGATCTGCTCGCCGATCGACAGCGGGTCGCCCATGGCCTCGGCGACGAACAGCGAGGCCATCGTCAGATAGATCGCGGTGCCGTCCAGGTTGAAGGAGTAGCCGGTCGGGACGGTGATGCCGACCACCGGCTTGCTGACGCCCAGGTGCTCCATCTTCGCGATCAGGCGCGGCAGCGCCGACTCCGAGGAGGAGGTGGAGAGGATCAGCAGGAACTCGCGGCCCAGGTACTTCAGCAGGGTCAGGATGTTGACGCCCGCGACGAGGCGCAGCAGCGCGCCGAGGACCACGAAGACGAACAGCGCGCAGGTGACGTAGAAGCCGATCATGATGACGGCGAGGGACTTCAGGGCGTCCACGCCAGTCGCGCCGACCACGGCCGCGATGGCGCCGAAGGCACCCACCGGGGCGGCCCACATGATCATGGCGAGGATGCGGAAGACGAGCCGCTGGATGTGCCCGATGCCGCGCAGCACCGGCTCGCCGGCCGCGCCCATGGCCTGGAGCGCGAAGCCCGCGAGGAGCGCGACGAGCAGGGTCTGGAGCACCTCGCCCTCGGTGAAGGCGGAGACCAGGGTCGTGGGGATGATGCCGAGGAGGAAGTCGGCCGTGCCCTCGCTCGCGCCCTCGGCCTGCTTGGCCCCGGCCTCGGCGAGGTCCTTGGTGAGGTGCAGGCTCGAACCGGGCTCCAGGAGGTTGCCGACGAGCAGGCCGATGGCGAGGGCGACGGTCGACATCACCATGAAGTAGCCGAGGGCGAGGCCGCCGACCGCGCCGACCTTGGCGGCCTTGCGCACCGAACCGACGCCGAGCACGATCGTGCAGAAGATGATCGGCGAGATCATCATCTTGATCAGATTGACGAAGCCGGTGCCGAGCGGCTTCAGCTCGACGGCGACTCCGGGCGCCAGGAAGCCGACGGCGATGCCGAGCAGGACGGCGCCGATCACGGCCAGATACAGATAATGGGTGCGGTCCCGTCGTGCGGCCACGGGGTCCTCCTCGTACTCAGGGGTGTCCACGTCCCGGTGGATCCCCGCGACTATCCACCAGCCTGTGACCCGGGTCACCCTTGCGTGCGTTTCGTTCACGGCCGACGCGTTCGTCTCGTTCCAGGAACGATTCGGGTACGCGGTTCGGGGTCCCGCCGCCGGGCCCGGCACACTTGCTCGCATGCGCCTCCACCTGCCCCGACCCCGCAGCCTCGCGGCGCAGCTCTTCGCGATGCAGGTCGTGCTGGTGGCCGCCGTCGTCGCGGGCTGCGCGGTCTTCGCGTACGTGACGGACCGCGCCCAGGCGGAGGAGACCGCGCGCCGCCAGTCGACGGCGACCGCGACGGCCGTCGCCGAGTCGCCCGCGGTGGTGGCGGCGGCCCGTTCGGCGGACCCGACGGCCGCGCTCCAGCCGTACGCGGAGGCGCTGCGGCTTCGCTCCGGCGTCAACTTCGTGGTGATCATGGCACCGGACGGGACGCGCTGGACGCACCCGGAGCCGGAGCAGATCGGCCGGACGTACCTCGGGCACATCGACCCGGCCGTGCGCGGCGAGACCTTCTCCGAGACCCACATGGGCGTGCTCGGCCGCTCCGTCCGCACGGTCGCGCCGGTCGTCGACCACGAGGACGGCGGCCGGGTGATCGCCCTGGTCAGCGCCGGCATCACGATCGAGAAGATCAGCGAGCAGGTGCGCGAGCAGGTCACGGCGCTGCTCGGCATGGCGGGCGCGGCCCTCGCGCTCGGCGGCGCCGGCACGTACGTCATCAACGCCCGGCTGCGCCGGCACACCAAGGGCATGAACGCGACCGAGCTGAGCCGGATGCACGACTACCACGAGGCCGCGCTGCACGCGGTGCGCGAGGGCCTGGTGATGCTGGACGGGCAGCGCCGGATCGCGCTGATCAACGACGGGGCGCGGGAGCTGCTCGGCCTGGCCGGGCCGGACGGCGACGAGGTCGTCGGCCGGCCGGCGGCGGAGCTCGGGCTGCCGGCCTCGCTGACCGGGGCGCTCCTCGCCTCGGAGCCGCGGGTGGACGAACTGCACCTGACCGACGAGCGGGTGCTCGTCGTCAACACCCGGCCGGTGGTGGGAGGCGAGCGCCGTGGCACCGTGGTGACGCTCCGGGACCGCACCGAACTCCAGGCGCTCTCGGGCGAGCTGGACTCCGAGCGCGGCTTCACGGAGGCCCTGCGCTCCCAGGCCCACGAGGCGGCGAACCGGCTCCACACCGTGGTCTCGCTGATCGAACTGGGCCGCGTCGACGAGGCCGTCGGCTTCGCCACGGCCGAACTGGAACTGGCCCAGGCCCTCACCGACCGCGTGGTGACCGCCGTCGGCGAACCGGTCCTCGCCGCCCTCCTCCTCGGCAAGGCCGCGCAGGCCAACGAGCGCGGCGTCGAACTGACCCTGACCGACGACAGCCGCATCGACGACGGCGTCCTGCCGGTGTCCCTGCCCTCCCGCGACCTGGTGACGATCCTCGGCAACCTGATCGACAACGCGGTCGAGGCGGCGGGCGACGGCGCGGCGTCCCCGCCCCCGGTCGGCGCGGTCGGCGCCCGCGGGGTGGGGGCGCTCCGGGAGGCGGCCGCGGACGGGGGCAGGGGCGCCCGGGTCACCGTGACCGCGCTCGCCGAGGACGGGGAGCTGCTGCTCCGGGTCGGGGACAGCGGGCCCGGGGTGCGGCCGGAGGACCGGGAGGCCGTGCTCGACCGCGGGTGGTCCACCCGGGGGCCCGGGCGCGGGCTCGGGCTCGCTCTGGTGCGGCAGGCCGTGACCCGTGCCTGCGGCAGCCTGACCCTCGCGGAGTCCCCGCTCGGCGGCGCGGAGTTCACGGTCAGGCTGCCGCTCGCGGCGACCGCCCCGCGGCGGCCCGCCGTGGAGGTGCGGGCATGAGCGACACCGGCCGGGACATCCGGGTGCTCGTGGTCGAGGACGACCCCGTCGCCGCCGACGCGCACGCCCTGTACGCGGGCCGGGTGCCCGGCTTCGCCGTCGTGGGGGTGGCGCACTCGCGGGCCGCGGCCGTGCGGCTGCTCGACCGGACGCCGGTGGACCTGATCCTGCTCGACCTGTACCTGCCGGACGGGCACGGGCTGCACCTGCTGCGCGCGCTGCGCGCCGCCGGGCACGCGGCCGACGTGATCGCGGTGACCTCGGCGCGGGACCTGGCGATCGTGCGGGAGGGCGTGTCCCTCGGGGTCGTGCAGTACGTCCTGAAGCCGTTCACCTTCGCCACCCTGCGCGACCGGCTGGCCCGGTACGCGGAGTTCCGGGCGACGGCCGGCGAGGCGTCCGGCCAGGACGAGGTGGACCGGGCGCTCGCGACCCTGCGCGCCCCGCAGCCCGCCGCGCTGCCCAAGGGGCTGAGCGGACCGACCCTGGAGGCGGTGACCCGTTCGCTGCGGGCGGCCCCCGAGGGCCTGACCGCGGCGGAGGCGGGCGCGGCCGTCGGGATCTCGCGGATCACGGCCCGCCGCTACCTGGAGCACCTGGTCACGGCGGGCCGGGCGGCCCGCGCCCCGCAGTACGGGCAGATAGGGCGCCCGGAGCTCCAGTACCGTTGGCTCAGCGCGGCCGAGGGGCCCCCGCGCGGTTACTGATCAGTTCCGAGGTTCCTACGACCCTCAGGCTTTGGGTGAACGCACCGTAGCCAATGATCACACTCCGCACCTACGGTGACGGCGTGCACCAACCCTCTCCCCCCTTCCACGCCCTCGCCGCCCGCCGTCTGCGCGAGGGCCTCGGTATGGGCCCCGAACACGTCGCCTACGGCCTGCGGGCCCAGTACGGCCTGTACGTCACGCCCGAGACCGTCGTCGCCTGGGAGCGCGGCCGGCTCGCTCCCACCTCGCAGGAGCTGACCGCTCTCGCCGGCGTGCTGTGGTGCTCCCCCGCCGAGCTCCTCGCCACCGCCACCACCCTGCGCGAACACCGGATGGCCCGGGGCCTCGCCCCGGAGGACCTGGCACGTCGGGTGGGCCTGGACCCGGCCGCGTATCTGCGCATGGAGGAGTCGGGGCGCTGGCGCGGCAACGAGCGCCAGACCGCCGCCCTCGCCGAGGTCCTCGGCCTCGGCCCGCGCGCGCTGCTCACCGCGACCGGCGGCGACCGGCAGCTCGCCGAGCTGCTGCGCGACGCCGCCACGACCCGCTGGCAGGCGTATGTGAAACCGGTCGTGAAGCTGCTGCCGCTGCCGAAGCGGACCGTCGAGAACGCGCTCCAGCGCCTGCACGCCGACTACCACGCCAAGGTGACCGCCAGCAGTAGCTGGGGCGCCTCGGGTGCGACGGCCGAGACGGGCCGCGCGTATCTGGACGAGATCACCGAGCACTTCTGGGCCGCCGTCGGCCCCCAGGGGCCCTAGGGGTGTGTCTCAGGCACCCTCCCTCCGGTCGAAGCTGAAGAGCTGGCCGCGGGCGTCCGGGGTGCAGGGGGCCTGGGCCAGGCGGGACCACTCGGCCGTGCGGTCGCCGACGACGGTCACACAGGTGCCGGGGGTCGCGGAGCCGGCCGGGACGATGCGGTAGCCGGTCACGGGGGTGCCGTGCGGCTCCAGGGTGAAGCGTTCGACGCGGCTGGGGTCGCCGCACTCGGAGTCCTCGAGCGCGGCGTCGGGTATCCGGCCGCCGGAGGGGATGCCGGAGCAGCCGGGACCGAAGTCGGGGTGCCGCGAAACGATCCGCCAGTGGTCGCCGGGGAGCTTCTTCAGCTCGTACGCGGGAAGGTCGGCACCCGCGCAGGCGCGCTGGTGGATCTGGCCGCTCCTGCTGCCCCGCCGTTCGTTCAGGCACAGGTCGGAGCCGATCACCCGGATGTGGACCGGACCTTCGGCGGGGGCGGTGAGCGCGGGCGGGGTGCGGTGGGCGGGGGTGTCCTCGCGGAGGAAGGCGACGACGCTGAGCGTGGCGACGACGAGGCCGGCCACGCCGGTCACGGCGACCAGGGCGCGGTGCAGCCGGGAGCGGGGCCCGGCCGGAGCCTCCGGGGTCCCGGGGTCGTGCGTGTCGGCGGGCGGCTCCTCCCCCTCGGCCCCGGGCCACACCGGCGGCGCCTCCTCGGCGGCCCCGGCGGTTTCGGCGGTTTCGGCCACGGCGGCCTCCGTTCCGGCTCCGGCGGTTTCGGCGGTTTCGGCCACGGCGGCCCCCGTTCCGGCTCCCGTCCCCGCGGCCCCGACCGCCACCGCCCCGGCCGTCGCGGGGGCCTGCGCCGCCCGGTCCGGCTCACCCGCCGGCCGCTCACCCGCGACCCGCTCGTCCGCCCCCGGCTCGTACCGTCCGGGCTCGTACGCCCCCCTGGTCGCGAGCTCCTTCCGTACCGCCTCCCATTCCTGTGCCGCCCCCGGCCCCACCCCGCACGCGCGCACGAACGCGGCGAGGAGCTCCTCGCGCGGGACGGTCGTGCGGGCCAGCATGTTGGCGACGGTGGAGCGGGGCAGCACGTCTCCGCGCGCGTCGGCGCGGGCGGCCAGTTCGCGGTAGGTGAGACCGGACCAGGTCCGCAGGGCCTGGAGCCGCGCGATGAACTCGGCCGGGTTCCGTGCCTCCCGAGGATCGGGAGCCGTCCTCCCCGTGGTCATGCGCGCCGCTCCCCTCCGCCGGGCCCCGGCCCGGACCGGGTCGGGACATGTCCGGGACAGGCTCAAGCCTTGTCGATCCCGGCGCCGGGCTCAAGCATGGATTCGGCCCCGATCGTCCACGGGGGGGGACGATCGGGGCCGGTGACGGGGGACCACCGGGGCCTCGGTCAGAAGACCGACTCGGCCTCGCGCATCCGGTCCGCCGGGACGGTCTTGAGCTGGGTGACGGCCTCGGCGAGCGGCACCATCCGGATGTCGGTGCCGCGCAGCGCGGTCATGTTGCCGAACTCGCCGCGGTGCACGGCCTCCACCGCGTGCCAGCCGAAGCGGGTGGCGAGCACCCGGTCGTACGCGGTCGGCGTGCCGCCGCGCTGGACGTGGCCGAGGATGACGGGCCGGGCCTCCTTGCCGAGGCGCTTCTCCAGCTCGTACGCGAGGGCCGTGCCGATGCCCTGGAAGCGCTCGTGGCCGAACTGGTCGATGGCGCCCTTGCCGTAGTCCATGGTGCCCTCGGCGGGGTGGGCGCCCTCGGCGACGCAGATGACGGCGAACTTCTTGCCGCGGGCGAAGCGCTCCTCGACCAGCTTGACCAGGTCGGCCGGGTCGAAGGGCCGCTCGGGCAGGCAGATGCCGTGGGCGCCGCCGGCCATGCCGGACTCCAGGGCGATCCAGCCGGCGTGCCGGCCCATCACCTCGACGACCATGACGCGCTGGTGGGACTCGGCGGTGGTCTTGAGCCGGTCCATGGCCTCGGTGGCGACGCCGACGGCGGTGTCGAAGCCGAAGGTGCGGTCGGTGGAGGAGATGTCGTTGTCGATGGTCTTCGGGACGCCGACGACGGGCACGCCCACCTCGGAGAGCATCCGGGCGGCGGTGAGGGTGCCCTCGCCGCCGATGGGGACGAGCGCGTCGAAGCCGCTCTTCTCGATCAGTTCCTTGGCGTTGTCGCAGGCCGCGCGGAAGCGGTCGCGCTCCAGGCGGGAGGAGCCGAGAATGGTGCCGCCGCGGGCGAGGATGCCGCTGACGGCGTTCAGGTCGAGGGGGCGGTAGCGCCCGTCGAGCAGGCCCGCGTAGCCGTCCTCGAAGCCGATGACCTCGTCGCCGTAGTGGGTCACGGCCCGGTGCACGATCGACCGGATCACCGCGTTCAGGCCGGGACAGTCGCCGCCCGCTGTCAGAACTCCGATGCGCATGGTGACGTGTCTCCTGCTCGGGTAGTCGTACGTGTGAGCCGCGTCGATTCTCACACGGTCTCCGGGTGCGGGCGCGCTCTCCACGGCCCGCGCGTCCGGGGCCGCGGGGCCCTCCGAGGCCCTTCGTCCCATGGATTCGGGCCCTTCGTCCGGCGGGCGTCGTATCGATCTGCGGGGGTATTGTCAAGAGGGCATTGCCACCCTATCGGGGTTTTTTGAACACACTCGATTGACGCCGGAGTGGTGCCCGATGACACCTGAACGACTTCGAAGGACACAGGAGAACACGGCGTGACGCGCAGCGTGTACGTGACCGGGATCGACCGCGGAGACGGCCGCCAGGTCGTCGAGCTGGGAGTCATGGAGCTCCTGACCCGCCAGGTGGACCGGGTGGGGGTGTTCCGTCCGCTGGTGCACGACGGCCCCGATCGCCTGTTCGACCTCCTGCGGAGCCGCTACCGGCTGAGCCAGGACGCCGCCACCGTGTACGGCATGGACTACCACGAGGCGTCCTCGCTCCAGGCCGAGCGGGGCACCGACGAGCTGGTGTCCCGGCTGGTGGACCGCTTCCACGCGGTCGCCCGGGACTACGAGGTCGTCCTCGTCCTCGGCACCGACTTCGCCGCCACCCAACTGCCCGACGAGCTGGCGCTCAACGCGCGGCTCGCCAACGAGTTCGGCGCCTCCGTGATCCCCGTGGTCGGCGGCAAGGGCCAGCCCGCCGAGTCCGTGCGGGCCGAGGCCCGCAACGCCTTCCGCGCCTACGACGGCCTCGGCTGCGACGTGCTCGCGATGGTGGTCAACCGGGTCGCCGCCGAGGACCGGGCCGCGATCGGGGAGCGGCTCTCGGCCCGGCTGCCGGTGCCCTGCTACGTGCTGCCGGACGACCCGAGCCTCGCCGCGCCGACCGTCGCCCAGATCACCCACGCGCTCGGCGCGACCGTCGTCCTCGGCGACGACGCCGGTCTGGCCCGCGACGCCCTGGACTTCGTCTTCGGCGGCGCGATGCTGCCGAACTTCCTGAACGCGCTGACCCCGGGCTGCCTGGTGGTCACCCCCGGGGACCGGGCCGACCTGGTCGTCGGCGCGCTCGCCGCGCACTCGGCCGGCACCCCGCCGATCGCCGGTGTGCTCCTGACCCTCAACGAGCGGCCCAGCGACGAGATCCTCACCCTGGCCGCCCGCCTCGCGCCGGGCACCCCGGTCATCTCCGTCCCGGGCAACAGCTTCCCCACCGCCGCCGAGCTCTTCGCCCTGGAGGGCAAGCTGAACGCGGCCACCCCGCGCAAGGCGGAGACCGCCCTCGGCCTCTTCGAGCGCCATGTCGACACGGCCGAGCTGCTCGGGCGGCTCTCCGTGGCCCGCAGCGGCCGGGTCACCCCGATGATGTTCGAGCACGAGCTCCTGGAGCAGGCCCGCGCCGACCGCCGCCGGGTCGTCCTGCCCGAGGGCACCGAGGAGCGGGTGCTGCGCGCCGCCGACGTGCTGATCCGGCGCGACGTCTGCGACCTGACGCTGCTCGGCGACGTCGAGGCCATCCGCAGGAAGGCCGCCGACCTGAGCGTGGACCTGCGCGACACGCAGTTGATCGACCCGCAGACCTCGGAGCTGCGGGACTCCTTCGCCGAGAAGTACGCGGCGCTGCGCGCCCACAAGGGCGTCACCGTGGAGCTGGCGTACGACGTGGTGTCGGACGTGAACTACTTCGGCACCCTGATGGTGCAGGAGGGCCTGGCCGACGGCATGGTGTCCGGCTCGGTGCACTCCACGGCGGCGACCATCCGCCCGGCCTTCGAGATCATCAAGACCAAGCCGGACGCGCGGATCGTCTCCTCCGTCTTCTTCATGTGCCTGGCGGACAAGGTGCTGGTGTACGGCGACTGCGCGGTCAACCCGGACCCGAACGCCGAGCAGCTCGCCGACATCGCCGTGCAGTCGGCGGCCACCGCCGCCCGTTTCGGCGTGGAGCCGCGGATCGCGATGCTCTCGTACTCCACCGGCACCTCCGGCTCCGGCGCCGACGTCGACAAGGTGCGCGAGGCGACCAAGCTGGTCCGCGAGAGCCGGCCGGAGCTGAAGATCGAGGGCCCGATCCAGTACGACGCGGCCGTCGAGCCCTCCGTCGCGGCGACCAAGCTGCCCGGCTCGGAGGTGGCCGGCCAGGCCAGCGTGCTGATCTTCCCGGACCTCAACACCGGCAACAACACCTACAAGGCCGTGCAGCGCTCGGCCGGCGCGGTCGCCGTCGGCCCGGTGCTCCAGGGTCTGCGCAAGCCCGTGAACGACCTCTCGCGCGGCGCGCTCGTCAGCGACATCGTCAACACCGTCGCCATCACGGCGATCCAGTCCCAGAACCCCGCCCAGGGTCAGGAGCTCCCCGCATGACCGCCCCCACCCCGTCCCCCGCCCCCTCCCCCACGCGTGTCCTCGTCCTCAACTCCGGCTCCTCGTCGGTGAAGTACCAGTTGCTCGACATGAAGGACGGCAGCCGTCTCGCGGTCGGCCTGGTGGAGCGGATCGGCGAGCCGCGCTCGCGGCTGGTCCACACGCCGCTGCTGGGCGGCGGCGAGAAGCGTGAGCGGAGCGGGGCCGTCGCCGACCACGCGGCGGCCCTGAAGGCGGTCTCCGAGGAGCTGGCGGCCGACGGTCTCGGCCTGGACTCCCCCCAACTGGCCGCGATCGGCCACCGGGTGGTGCACGGCGGCCTGAGGTTCACCGCGCCGACCGTCATCGACGAGGAGGTGCTGGCCGAGATCGAGCGGCTGGTGCCGGTGGCGCCGCTGCACAACCCGGCGAACATCGTCGGCATCCGTACGGCGATGACGCTGCGGCCCGATCTGCCGCAGGTGGCGGTCTTCGACACGGCCTTCCACACCACGATGCCGGAGGCGGCGGCGCGCTACGCGATCGACGTGGAGACCGCCGACACGTACCGGATCCGCCGCTACGGCTTCCACGGCACCTCGCACGCGTACGTCTCCCGGGAGGCGGCGAGGCTGCTCGGCAGGGCGCCGGAGGAGGTGAACGTGATCGTGCTGCACCTGGGCAACGGGGCCTCCGCCTCGGCGGTGGCGGGCGGCCGGTGCGTGGACACCTCGATGGGGCTCACGCCGCTGGAGGGCCTGGTCATGGGCACCCGCTCGGGCGACATCGACCCGGCGGTGACCTTCCACCTCAAGCGGGTGGCCGGGATGACGACGGACGAGATCGACGCCCTGCTGAACAAGCGGTCCGGTCTCGTCGGGCTGTGCGGCGACAACGACATGCGGGAGATCCGGCGCCGGATCGACGAGGGCGACGAGCGGGCGGCGCTGGCCTTCGACGTCTACATCCACCGCCTGAAGAAGTACATCGGGGCGTACTACGCGGTGCTCGGCCGGGTGGACGCGGTGGTGTTCACGGCGGGGGTCGGTGAGAACGCGGCGCCGGTGCGGGAAGCTGCGATCGCGGGCCTGGAGGAGCTGGGCCTGGCGGTGGACGCCGACCTGAACGCCGTGCGCTCCGACGAGGCCCGGATCATCTCGCCGGAGTACGCGCGGGTGGCGGTGGCCGTCGTCCCGACCGACGAGGAGCTGGAGATCGCCCGGCAGAGCTTCGCCCTGGTGCAGGGCGCGCCCGAATCGACGTCCGGAGAAGTGAACGCCTGAGCGGCCCCCCGCCCATTTGTACTTTCCGCCAGACGGAATATTCCGCAGTGAAACAAACCGATAGGATCCGCCTCATGCGCCGTTCCAAAATCGTCTGCACGCTGGGCCCCGCCGTCGACTCGTATGAGCAGCTCAAGGCTCTCATCGAGGCCGGCATGAACGTGGCCCGTTTCAACATGAGCCACGGGACCCAGGCAGAGCACCAGGAGCGGTACGACCGCCTCCGCAGGGCGGTGGCGGACACCGGCCGCGCCGTGGGTGTGCTCGCCGACCTCCAGGGCCCCAAGATCCGTCTGGAGACCTTCGCCGAGGGCCCCGTCGAGCTGGTGCGCGGTGACGAGTTCACCATCACCACCGAGGACGTCCCCGGCGACAAGTCCATCTGCGGCACCACGTACAAGGGCCTGCCCGGGGACGTGTCCAAGGGCGACCAGGTCCTGATCAACGACGGCAACGTCGAGCTGCGCGTCGTCGAGGTCGAGGGCCCGCGGGTGAAGACGATCGTCGTCGAGGGCGGGGTCATCTCCGACCACAAGGGCATCAACCTGCCCGGCGCCGCGGTCAACGTCCCGGCCCTGTCGGAGAAGGACGTCGAGGACCTCCGCTTCGCGCTCCGCATGGGCTGCGACATGGTCGCGCTGTCCTTCGTCCGCAACGCCGACGACGTCAAGGACGTCCACAAGGTGATGGACGAGGAGGGCCGCCGGGTCCCCGTCATCGCCAAGGTGGAGAAGCCGCAGGCGGTCGAGAACATGGCGGACGTCGTCGCCGCCTTCGACGCCGTGATGGTGGCGCGCGGCGACCTCGCCGTGGAGTACCCGCTCGAGAAGGTCCCGATGGTGCAGAAGCGCCTCGTGGAGATGTGCCGCCGCAACGCCAAGCCGGTCATCGTCGCCACCCAGATGATGGAGTCGATGATCACCAACTCGCGGCCGACCCGCGCCGAGGCGAGCGACGTCGCCAACGCGATCCTGGACGGCGCGGACGCGGTCATGCTGTCGGCCGAGTCGAGCGTCGGCGCCTACCCGATCGAGACCGTCAAGACGATGTCGAAGATCGTCGCCGCGGCCGAGGAGGAGCTGCTCGCCAAGGGCCTCCAGCCCCTGGTCCCGGGCAAGAAGCCGCGTACGCAGGGCGGTTCGGTCGCCCGCGCGGCCTGCGAGATCGCGGACTTCCTGAACGGCAAGGCGCTCATCGCCTTCACCCAGTCCGGCGACACCGCCCGCCGGCTCTCGCGCTACCGGGCGCAGCAGCCGATCCTCGCCTTCACGACGGACGAGTCGACCCGCAACCAGCTCACCCTGAGCTGGGGCGTGGAGTCCTTCCTCGTCCCGTTCGTGGAGACCACCGACGCCATGGTCGACCTGGTCGACGCCGAGCTGCTGAAGCTCCAGCGCTACAACGCCGGCGACACCATGGTCATCACGGCCGGCTCGCCCCCCGGCGTCCCCGGCACCACCAACATGGTCCGGGTGCACCACCTCGGGGGCGGCGAGCGCGCCTGACGCCGCTCACCCCCGCGTGACCGTGGCCGCGTCCCCGTCGGGGACGCGGCCACGGTCGTGTGTGCGGGGCCACCGCGCTGCGGGGAGCCGTCGAGCCGTCAGTCGGGCTCGACGGTGTTGCGCAGGCCGGGGACCTTGAGGGTGCCGCCGAACTGACCGGCCTGCTTCACCGTTGCGTCGGAGAAGAAGGCGAAGGGCACGTTCAGCGGCGGCGGGGTCTGCGGGCTGAAGGTGACCGGGATGAGACCGAAGAGGTTGCCCTTCAGCTCCTCCGTGTACATGGTCACCGTGCCGCCGCGCATGGTGGAGGTCGAGCCCTTGTCGGAGCGGACGTGGCCGGTCAGGCCGTCGGAGTGGACGGTGAGCTGGTGCAGGTCCTTGATGTCGATCTCGTCCGCGGTGAACTTGAGGACCTTCTTGACCTTTCCACTGGCCGTCTTGACCTCGACGATGCCCTTGTAGTCCAGGCCGCGCAGGGTGAGCATCGTGGTCCGCAGGGTCCACGCCTCGTCGGGCAGGAGCGGCATGCCGGTCTCCAGCTCCGCCGCGGCGAGGGCCTCCGGGTCCGGCTCGGGGCACGGGAAGCGCGGCTTGGCGCCGTCCGGGATGTCCTCGTCCTTCTTGGCGTCGAGGCCCTTGGCGGAGTCGGGCAGTTCCTCGGTCGTCGCGCCGGCCTCTTCGGCGGCCTTCTCGATGGCCTCCTTGGTGCGGTCGGCGGCCTTGTCGACCGGGGCGGTGGTCTTCGGCGGCGTGCTGCCGGTGGGGGCGGGGGCGGGCGCGCCGGACCCGGTGGCGGTCGGCGTGGGCGTGGGTGTCGGGGCCGTCGTCCCGTCCGGTCCGTCGAGCAGGTCCTTGAGCGCGTCGCCGACGCCCAGCGGGTCGAGCGGGTTGACGGACTTCGTGGCCGTCGGGGTCGGCGAGGGCGTCGCCGTCGGCTCCTCGCGGACCGTCGTGCCGGAGGTCGCCGTCGGCTTCGGCACGGTGGTCGCGGAGGTCTCCGGGCCGGGCTTCTCGGTGGCGGTGGCGCTCGGGGTCGCCGTCGCGCTCGCCGTGGGCTTCGGGCTCGCCGTCTCCGCGGGCTTCGTGCTCTCCTCGGCCGTCGGTTCGTCCGAGCGGGTCACGCAGGGGCCGGGGGCGAAGGGGATGTCCTTCTCGTCGGCGAGGGCGAGCCGGGGGGCCAGGCCCATGCCCACGATCACCGCGGTCGGCATGGCCGCGAGAGCCATCGCCTTGCCCGCCGGCACGTGGATCTTGTTCAGGAAGGACTTGCGAGGGGCCGCGTGGCGCGGTCCTCTCGTCGTCCCGGCCGACTGTGTTTCGTCACCCCGCACTGTTCCTCCCGCCGTTGACTTCGATCGTCGTCTCGGCCACCGGCGCCTCGGAACCCTGCTGCGGGATCAGCGGCTGCGTCGTGCCGTCGTGCATGTGCGCGTGCTCGGCCGGGGCGGTGTCGAACGCGTCCGGGGCGTCGCCCTGCCCGGCGCCCGCCTCCGCGACCCCGGCGGCCCCCGCGGCCTCCGCGGCCTCCGCTTCCTCCGCGGCCGGTTCCGCCGGTGCCCACGAGGCGGACATGCCGCCGCCGATCAGGGCGAAGAGGAAGCCGACGACCAGGCCGCCGAAGTTCGACACGGGGATGGAGATGAGCCCCAGGACGATCGCCGCGACGCCCGCGAAGACCCGGACGACGGGCTGGAACCACATCGTCAGGCCGAGCGTGATGAGCAGGACACCGATGATCAGCGCGCCGGCGCCGGCCGTCGTCGCCATGGCGAGCGTGACGTTGCCGAGCCGCATGTCCCCGTACGGGAGGTAGGCGATCGGAATGCCGCCGATGATGGTGAACAGACCGGCCCAGAAGGGCCGGGTCTGCCGCCAGACACGGAACCGGTTCTCCTGGGGGACTCCGCTGGAAGCAGTGGACTCGGCGCTCATGGAAACAGCTCCCTGAAAGCGGTGTTGCTGAGAAAGAGGGTGAAAAAGGGGGCACGCGGTCGGAGCGGGTGGGGGCCGCGCACGACGGTCCCCCACCCTGAGGCGTCAGTCCTGGAGGGACCGCTGCCTCAGAAGCACTCGACCTTGTCGCCCTTGCCCCGGTGCAGGGACAGGTTGAGGTCGGGCAGCTTGAAGGTGCCGGCGGTGGTCGCCCACGCCTTCTGCTCGACGTTGGAGAGCTTCGCGACCTCGGCGCGCTGGCCGAAGCCGTACGGGTTCGCCTTGGTGTTGGGCTGGATGCCCGGCTTGCCCGGCGCCTTGGCCAGGTTGCCGGCGGCGACGCCGATGTCGATGTTGGTGAACTCGGCGTCGGTCTTGAGCGAGGAGACATCCAGGTAGATGTTCTTCGCGTAGACCTTGTCCTTGCCGGTTCCGGCCGTGAGCTGCAGCGTCACGTCGCCGACGAACGGGACGTGCGGGGTCACCACGGACTGGCACATGTTGGTGATCCACGCCTCGGAGAAGCCGGAGACCGCGACCGGAGCCGCGAAGTCCTTGCCCTCCAGGTCCTTGCCGACGTTCACGCTGCCGTACTGGACGAAGTCGTTACCGACGAGGCTGTCGGTTTTGACCTTGAACTCCTGGCCGGAGATGCTGAAGGACGCGGCGAGCGCGCCCTGGGCCAGGCCGACCCCGATCGCGGCCGTCGCGGCCACGCTCGGCACCATGACGACGGCGAACCGCTTCCATCTGGTCCCGCCACGAACCTGGGACTTCATGAGAATTCCTCCTTCTCGGACGTACATCTCCGGATGGGCCCAGGGCCCGTCCTGGGATGGGAGAAGTGCTACGTCCTCGGGAAGGAGAGCGCCGAAGGCTCAGGCGGCACGATGCGCGTCCGAATCACCGGCGATCACCCCCGAGCGACAACCACTGGCCACGCCGTGTGTGTGGCCGGATTGGACAGGCCCTGCCGGTCAGAGCAGGAACCCCCCTGTCCACGGCCGGCGACGCTGCCGCCGGCCCGCCCGGTGGGGACCCGCCGCCGCCCCGCCGGCGGGTTGCCGGGCTGGTGCGGTGTCGGACCGAGCGTCGCCGATCGTGGTCGATTCCGGGCGCCCGCACAAGGGGGTTCGTTACTCACTAGTAACGGCCTGATAACCCCGGCACGACAGGCTGCCGCCGGATGGCGACACAGGGTGCCGCCACCTGATGCGACAAAGAGCGATGAGGTCGGAGAAATCCGGACAGAAATCCAGGTTCGATTTACTGCAAGTAACAGCGGCCGCGATTACCAAGTTTTGGTAAAGCGCGGCCGCCGAATGTCACTGTGTCGCCAAATCGTCCCCGTACGGACGGGGCGGTCGGCTCAGTACAGGGCCCTCGCCAGGGCCTGGCGGGCCGTCGTCACCCGCGGGTCCTCGGGACCGATGACCTCGAACAGCTCGAGCAGCCGCAGCCGCGCCGCGTCCCGGTCCTCGCCCGCCGTACGGCGCACCGCGTCCACCAGCCGCCCGAAGGCGTCCTGGACATGACCGCCCACCAGATCCAGGTCGGCGGCGGCGATCTGCGCGGTGACGTCCGACGGGTCGTCCGCCGCCTTCTTGCGCACCTCGGCCGGATCCATCGCCTGCACCCGCTGGAGCAGCTCGGCCTGCGCGAGCCCGAGCTTGGCCTCCGGGTGACCCGGGTCGTCCACGAGGACGTTCTTGTACGCCTGGACGGCACCGGCCAGGTCACCCGCGTCGAGCGCGGACATGGCCGCCTCGAGGAGGGCGTCGTACGGACCGGCCGGCACGGAAGCCGCGGCGTGCGGGTCGGCCTCGGGGTCGACCTGGATGCCGGTGAGACCGAAGCGCTCCTCGGCGACCTGGACGAGCTGGTCGAGGGTCTGGCGGATCTGCGCCTCGGGGGCCGCGCCCTGGAAGAGCGGCAGCGCCTGGCCGGCGACCACCGCGAAAACGGCCGGAATTCCCTGGATGCCGAACTGCTGCATCAGCATCTGGTTGGCGTCGACGTCGACCTTGGCGAGCAGGAAGCGGCCGTTGTACTCGACGGCGAGCCGCTCCAGAAGGGGGCCGAGCTGCTTGCACGGCTCGCACCACTCGGCCCAGAAGTCGATGACGACCGGAACCTCGGCGGAACGCTGGAGCACCTCGCGCTCGAAGCCGGCCTCGTCGACGTCGATCACCAGGGCGGAGGGGGCGACGGCCGCCGTCCCGCCCTGCCGGGCCGCCTCGGCGCGCGCCTGCTCCGCCTTCGCCTTGGCCTCACCGGCCGCCTTCACCGCGGCGAGGTCGACGACGCCGCTCATGGACATGTTTCGGGGCTGCATGGCTACATCCTCCCCCTTCCGCGCGCGTAACCGGTAAGCGATGGCCGAACCGCGCCGCCCGCGGGCAGGACGACACGGTCTGCTGTTCGTACGCGCCGGGTCCCCACCCGGCGTGGTGCCGGGTCCCCACCCGGCGCTGTGGTTGTCGCGAGGGGCGTCGAGGGGCGAACCCCGAGCCTTTCGCTACGCGTCGTAGCGTAATCCCCAGGCCCCGATCTTGGGGAGACCCCGGGGGTGAACTGCCTCACACGACCGGCCTCTGGCGCAATACCTACCGGCGGGTATGGTCGACCTCCATGTGCAGCCGTACCCGCTCTCGCGCCCGCCCCGGACGCCCCCGTTCCGCCGAGGCCGACACGGCCATCCTGGAGGCGACCCGGGCGGCCCTGGTGGAGCTGGGCTGGTCCAGGCTGACCATGGGAGACGTGGCGTCCCGGGCCGGGGTCGCCAAGACCACCCTCTACCGGCGCTGGAACAACAAGAACGAGCTCGTCGTCGACGCCGTCGCCGTCCTCTTCGATGAACTCCGGCTGCCCGACCTCGGTTCCCTCCCGGCCGACATCGAGGACGTCGTCCTCCAGTTCGCCGCGCTCCTCGAACGCCCCGAGACCAAGACCGCCCTGATGGCCGTGGTCGCCGAGTCCACCCGCGACGAGCCGCTGCGCGAGCGCATCCGCGCCTCGATCGTGGACCGCCAGAAGCGCCTGGTCCTGGAGGGCCGGCAGCGCGCCCAGGAGCGCGGCGAGCTCCCCGCGGAGCGCGACCCGGCGACCGTCGAGGCCGTCGACGACCTGATCTTCGACGTGGTCGCGGGCGCGGTGGTGCACCGGGCCCTGGTGAGCGCCGAACCGGTGGACCAGGCGTGGGTGCGCCGCCTGACGGCCCTGCTGCTCGGCGGTCTCACGGCGGCGGCCGAGCTGTAGACACCGGCCCCCCCGGAAGAGCCTCGGACGAGTCCGGGCGACGGACACACCGCGGCGCCCCCGCACGACCCGGAGGTCGTACGAGGGCGCCGATGCTCGATGGGGGACGGCTAGAAGCCCGGGGGCTCGGTGTAGACGCCCCACTCGTCGCGGAGCACACCGCAGATCTCGCCGAGCGTGGCCTCCGCCCGCACGGCGTCCAGCATCGGGCCGATCATGTTGGAGCCGTCCCGGGCCGCCGCCAGCATGGCGTCCAGGCAGGACTTCACCTTCGCCTCGTCGCGGCGGCCCTTGCGCTCGCCGAGCACCCGGACCTGCTCCCGCTCGACCTCGTGGCTGACCCGCAGGATCTCCAGGTCGCCGGTGACCGAGCCGTGGTGCACGTTGACGCCGACGACCCGCTTGTCACCCTTCTCCAGGGCCTGCTGGTAGCGGAAGGCCGACTCGGCGATCTCGCCGGTGAACCAGCCGTCCTCGATGCCGCGCAGGATGCCGGAGGTGATCGGACCGATCGGGTGCCGCCCGTCCGGGTGGGCGCGCAGGCCGCGCTCCTTGATCTGGTCGAAGATCTTCTCGGCGTCGGCCTCGATCCGGTCGGTGAGCTGCTCGACGTACCAGGAGCCGCCCAGCGGGTCGGCCACGTTGGCGACGCCGGTCTCCTCCATCAGCACCTGCTGGGTGCGCAGCGCGATCTCGGCGGCCTGCTCGCTGGGGAGCGCGAGGGTCTCGTCGAGGGCGTTGGTGTGCAGCGAGTTGGTGCCGCCGAGGACGGCGGCGAGCGCCTCGACCGCGGTCCGTACGACGTTGTTGTACGGCTGCTGGGCGGTGAGCGAGACACCGGCGGTCTGGGTGTGGAAGCGCAGCCACTGCGCCTTGTCCGTCCTCGCGCCGTAGACCTCCTTCATCCAGCGGGCCCAGATCCGGCGGGCGGCGCGGAACTTGGCGATCTCCTCGAAGAAGTCGACGTGGGCGTCGAAGAAGAAGGAGAGGCCGGGCGCGAAGACGTCCACGTCGAGGCCGCGGGACAGGCCGAGCTCCACGTAGCCGAAGCCGTCGGCGAGGGTGTACGCGAGCTCCTGCGCGGCCGTCGCACCGGCCTCGCGGATGTGGTAGCCGGAGACGGAGAGCGGCTTGTACGCGGGGATCTTCGCCGCGCAGTGCTCCATCAGGTCGCCGATGAGGCGCAGGTGCGGCTCGGGCTGGAAGAGCCACTCCTTCTGCGCGATGTACTCCTTGAAGATGTCGGTCTGGAGCGTGCCGTTGAGCACCGCCGGGTCGACGCCCTGGCGCTCGGCGGCGACCAGGTACATGCAGAAGACCGGGACGGCCGGGCCGGAGATCGTCATGGAGGTGGTGACGTCGCCGAGCGGGATGTCCTTGAAGAGGACCTCCATGTCGGCGGCGGAGTCGATGGCGACACCGCAGTGGCCGACCTCGCCGAGCGAGCGCGGGTCGTCGGAGTCGCGCCCCATGAGGGTCGGCATGTCGAAGGCGACCGAGAGCCCGCCGCCGCCGGCGGCCAGGATCATCTTGTAGCGCTCGTTGGTCTGCTCGGCGTTGCCGAAGCCGGCGAACTGCCGGATGGTCCAGGTCCGGCCGCGGTAGCCGGTCGGGTGCAGGCCGCGGGTGAAGGGGTACTCACCGGGCCAGCCGATCCGCTCGAACCCCTCGTACGTGTCCCCGGGCCGGGGCCCGTAGACCGGGTCGACCGGGTCCCCGGAGAGCGTGGTGAAGTCGGCGTCGCGCTTGCGGGCCTTGTCGTAACGGGCCTGCCAGCGACGGCGGCCTTCCTCGATGGCGTCAGCGTCCATGTCTTCGAATTTACTAGGACGTCCTAGTAAATGTCGATGGCAAACCCCCGCGGGCGAGCCGCGGGGGTGGGGGTCAGACCTTGGCCGGAGCCGGCTGCGCGCCGCTGACCAGCGGAAGCGTCTCGCGGGTGACCTTGCGCTCGACGAAGAAGGCGACGAAGGGAATCGTCCCGGACAGCAAGATCCACAGCAGCTTGCCGAACGGCCAGCGCGCCTTGGAGCCCAGATCGAACGCGAAAACGAGGTACACGATGTAGAGGACGCCGTGGGCCTGGGAGACCGCGAAGGTCAGGTCCTCGCCGGTGTGGAAGCCATACTTGGCGACCATGCATGCACAGAGAATGAGGAGCATGACCGCGGTCACGTACGCCATGACGCGGTAGCGGGTCAGCACGCTGGATTTCATGGCTACGAGCGTAACCGCCCGAAAAATCCCCGCGCTGGCGGGGAGCATGTGATGCTTCTCGTTCTCTGCACCTGAATGGTCGGACCAGCCCCGCACCGGCGGGGAAGGGGCGCCGCCCCGAGCTCAGCTATCCCTCGTCGAAGTCGCCCGCCGCGACCCGCAGCGGGCGCAGCATCGCGAAGATCTCCGCGCACTCCTCCGCGTCGTACGCGCCCAGGCCGAAGTCCATCGCCATCAGGTCGCGGGTGGCGGACTCGACCACCTCGCGGCCCTTCTCGGTGATCGACGCCAGGGTCCCGCGGCCGTCGTTGGGGTTGGGCCGCTTGTCGACCAGGCCGGACCTCACCAGGCGGTCGACCGTGTTGGTCACCGAGGTCGGGTGGACCATCAGCCGCTCGCCGATCTTGGACATGGGCAGCTCGCCGGCCTTGGAGAAGGTGAGCAGCACCAGCGCCTCGTAGCGGGCGAAGGTCAGCCCGTACGGCTTGACCACGGCGTCGACCTCGGCGAGGAGGATCTGGTGCGCGCGCATGATCGAGGTGATCGCGGCCATCGAGGGGACCGGACCCCAGCGCTTCTGCCAGAGTTCGTCGGCGCGGGCGATGGGGTCGAACGGGAGACTGAGCGGCTTCGGCACGCGTCGACCTTACCCACTGGTCATATGGCGGTCAGCCGCGTCTCGCCTTTCGGTCGCCCGGACTTCGGCGGCGAGGCCGAGGAGGCAGAGCAGGGCCAGGACGCCGGTCGCGGTGACCACGGTGTGGACGGGGGTCTGCGGCGAGTCCCGCGCCCGCCATGCCGACGCCGGGTCTGCTGGCCTCGCGCCGGTACGGGCACCAGGTGCTGTACGAGCGGACGCCGCTGGGGATCGCGCCGGCGGTGTCGCAGCCGCACACCGACTGACCGTTATGCCAGGATGACCCGGTCTGTCGCGTATGTCCGCGCGGCGGGCCCTGCCGTCCCGTAGCCGACCCTGGGGGCCGGATGTCCCGTCGTTCCCTTGCCACTGTCGTGCTCGCCACCGCGCTGCTGCTCACCGGATGCGGCGAGGAGGAGCCCGTCTCCCCCGTGGGGCCGCCCGCCTCGCGCGGCGAGGCGCCGCCGCCGACGCCCGCCTCGCCGTTCTGGGTCGACCCGGACAGCGACGCGGCCCGGCAGGTGAAGGAGTACGAGAAGCAGGGCCGTACGGAGGACGCCCGGATCATGCGGCGGATCGCGGACCGGCCGGCGGCCCAGTGGCCGGCCGGCGACGATCCCGTACCGGACGTCACGAAGGCGGTGCAGGGCGCCGCGCCCGAGGGGCGGACGGTGGTCCTCGTCGCGTACAACATCCCGCACCGCGACTGCGGGATGTACTCGGCCGGCGGGGCGCGCGACGCGCGGTCCTACCGCGACTGGGTGGACGCCTTCGCCTCCGCGATCGGGGACGCGCCCGCGATCGTCGTCCTGGAGCCGGACGCGGTGCCGCACATCGTGGACGGCTGCACCCCGGCCCAGTACCACGACGAGCGGCTGGGGCTGCTCGCCGAGGCGGTCGAGCGCTTCAAGCGGCAGCCGCGCACCCGGGTCTATCTGGACGCCGGCAACCCGGCCTGGATCGACGCCCCGGCCAAGCTGGTGGAGCCGCTGCGCCGGGCCGGCGTCGCGCGGGCGGACGGCTTCGCGCTCAACGTGTCCAACTTCCAGACGAACGACGTGGTGCGCGGCTTCGGCGCGGGGCTTTCGCGGCTGCTCGGCGGCACCCACTTCACGGTGGACACCAGCCGCAACGGCCTCGGCCCGCTGCCGGGCGACCGGGCGGACGCGTGGTGCAATCCGCCGGGCCGGGCGCTCGGCGTGCCGCCGACCGACCGGACCGGGGACGAGCTGGTCGACGCGTATCTGTGGATCAAGCGGCCCGGCGAGTCGGACGGCACCTGCCGGGGCGGCCCGGCCGCCGGGACCTGGTGGCCCGACTACGCGCTGGGCCTCGCCCGCCGCGCGAAAGCCTGACGCGCACCGCCGCGCGACGACCTGGCGCCCCGCCGGGCGGGGGCGTGACGCGCGCCGCGCCCCCGGCGTCGTCACTCCACCTGGATCCACTTCGCCTCGGACGGGACCCCGTCCCGGTCGGTCACGAACAGCATGTACCAGCCGGGCGGCACCAGGGTGCGGTCCGTGGGGGCCTGGACGGTGACGGTCGTCCCGTCCGGCGCCTTCGTCAGGCCGAGCTCCACCGAGCGCTGTTCGACGTCGGTGGTGTGGGTGACGGCGCTCGGCCGCATGAGGCGGGCCTTGGTGATCCGGGCGGCGTCCTTCGTCCTGAAGGTGGCGCGGCCGTTCTGGTCGAGTTCCCGCGGGCCGTCGCCGAGGGCCGGCCGGTCGGCACCGCCCCGGTGCAGGGCGGGCGGGGTGAAGACCTCGATGCGCTGTTCGAAGGTGCCGAGCTTGGTGTTGTCGACGTCGTCGAAGAGCGGGTCGGAGCCGAAGGTGGCGACCCGGCCGTCGGGCAGCAGCAGGGCCTCGGAGTGGTAGTTGCGGCCGATGGTGGGGTCGGCGGCCTCGGCGAAGGCGTTGGCCTTCGGGTCGTAGAACTGGGCCTTGAGGATGTCGCTGCCGCCGCGGCCCCGGTAGTCGCCGGAGCCGCCGCTGGTGAAGACGGTGTCGTCGGGCATGAGCACGCTGCTGAGGTAGCGGGTGCCCTGGGGGAGCGAGGGCCCGTCGGTGAAGACGGGGCTGTCCTTGGACAGGTCGATGATCGAGGTGCGGGCGGTGGAGGCGGGTGACTCGCCGACCCCGCCGCCGCCGAGGACCATCACCTTCTGCTGCTGGACGGGCGGCAGCATGAGGGAGGCGGAGGTCTCGAGCTGGTCGGGGTCGGTGAGGCCGCGGAGCTTGGTGAAGGAGTTCTTCTTCAGGTCCCACAGGCCCGGCTCGCGGCCCTTGTCGGCGGGCCCGTAGCCGGCGTTGGAGCCGGTGTAGAGGAGTTTGCCGCCCTTGGTGAGGAAGAGCGCGGGGTAGGTGGGGAAGTAGCGGAAGGGGCCCTTGGACCACTTCTTGGTGGCGGGGTCGTAGATCTCGTTGTCGCCGGGGACGACGTCGCCGACGTCGTTGAGTCCGGAGACGGCGAGCACCTTGCCGTCCTCCAGGGTGACGAGGGTGGGGTACCAGCGGGCGTCCTTCATGGGGGCGACGGGGATGTAGCGCTCGGCCTTGGGGTCGAACTCGTAGGCGGCCTTGATGCCCTGGAAGTCCTGCTTCTCGGTGGTGAGCTTCTGGGCGAGGCCGTAGACGTTGTCCGCGTCGTCGCCCTTGAGGCCGACGATCTCGTACTGCGCGGCCTCGGTGGTGAGGGCCTGGGGGCCCTCCTTCCTCGCCTCGACGAAGACCCGGACCTCGGCGGCGGTGACCTTGGTCTTCCAGGGCTTCATCTGGCCGCTCTTGAAGTACGAGATCTCGAACTCGCGCTTGGCCTTGGGGACGGTGACGTCGGACGTGGAGACGTACTCGACGCCGGACGGGGAGCGGAAGACGGTCCCCTTCTTGAGGGTGACGGCCTTGTCGGGGCTCTCGTTCTTGACCCGCATGCCGCCGCCGGCCCGCTTGACCTCGCCGTCGAGGACCTCGTAGCGGGCGGTGCCGCCGGCGACGAGCAGGCGGCCGTCGGCGAGCTGGGTGTGGCCGGAGCAGAAGAAGTCCTCGGGGGTGGGGATGGACTTGAAGGTGTTCTTCGCCGGGTCCCAGAGGATGGTCTCGAAGGTGCCGGCGTCGAACTTCTTCTGGTCGTTGCCGGAGCCGGCGATGAGCAGCACCTTGCCGGTGTGGAGCAGGGCCGCGTGGATGGCGTTGACGCGGTACTGCTCGGGGACGTCGATCACGGCCCAGGAGCCGTACTTCTTCTTGTAGCCGGGCTGGGCGATCTTGTAGGCGTGGTACTTCTCGGTGGCGAAGGAGACGGCCGCGGGGGCGTTGAGGGCCGCGAGGACGATGACGGCACCACTGCCGAACAGGGTCTTCTTGAACTGCTTGGACGGCCGGTAGGCCATGGCTCAGTTCCCTCCGGTCGTCGTGGGCGCGGGTGCCGGGCCGGGCGACGGCGCGCCGGTGGTCGTCGCGGGGGTGGTGACGAGGGTGACGCCCTGGGCGGCGTCGGTCCGGCCGCGGGCCCGGGCCCGTGCCCTGGCCTGTGCGCGGACCCGGACGCGGAGGGCCAGGCGCCGCTTGTCGCGCAGGCCGGTGAAGGCCCATATGCCGACGGGGGCGAGGGCGATGACGAGGGCGAGGACCGCCCAGGTGCGCATGGCGGCGTGGGTGTGGCCGAGGGGGACGGAGGCGATGAGCGAGGCGAGGAGGACGGCGGCCCAGGAGAGGTGGATGCGGAAGGTGAGGAGGCGGTCGGGGCTGGCCGCGCCGCCCTTGGGGGTGACGACGAACCGGCCGCTGGTGCGCAGGATCGCGGAGCCGAGGGACTTGAGGTAGATCGGCGCGGAGAGCGCGGACATCGCCATGCCGGCGAGACCGCCGGAGCCCTCGGGTTCGTGGGGCGAGACGTTGTGGCGCCGGTTCCACAGGTAGAGGCCGATTTGGAGGGCGACGGCGTCGCTGTAGATCATCAGCCAGACCGAGGAGGAGACCTGGGTGCCGGAGGCGCCGAGCCACAGGAACAGGACGCAGGAGAGCACGCCGAGGAACCAGTTGACGGCCGTCATCGGGTAGTAGACGAGCATCAGCGTGTAGTTGAGGAGGCGGCCCGGCGGAGTGCGGAAGGGCGCCTTCCAGTACTGCTTGAGCAGCGTCTCGTAGGTGCCGCGTGACCAGCGCAGTTGCTGGGTGAAGAAGTCGGTCCAGGAGGCCGGCCCCTCCCCCACGGCGAGCACGTCGGGGGTGTAGACGGAGCGCCAGTGGCGGCCGGTCCTCGGATTCCTGGTCCGGTGCAGCTCGAAGCCGGTGGCCATGTCCTCGGTGACGGAGTCGTAGAGGCCGCCGATCTGCTTCAGGGCGGTGATCCGCACGACGTTGTTGGTGCCGACGAACATGGGGGCGCGGTAGCGGTTGCCGGCCCGCTGGATGAGGGCGTGGAAGAGGAACTGCTGGGACTCGGCGGCCTTGGTGACGGCGGAGGTGTAGTTGCCGTAGACCTGCGGTCCGACGACGAAGGCGACGTCCGGGTCGCGGAAGTAGCCGAGCATCCGCTCCAGGAAGCCCGGCAGCGGCACGTGGTCGGTGTCGACGGAGGCGAAGAAGTCGTAGCCGTCGCCGTGCATGGCGAGCCAGGCGTTGTAGTTGCCGTGCTTGGTGCGGGCCTTGTGGACGCCCTTGGCGCGGTTCCAGGCGGGGACGCCGGCGCGGGTGAAGTGGCGGACGCCCAGCTCCGCGCACAGGGCCTTCGCGGCGGCGTCGTCGCCCTCGTCGAGCAGCCAGACGTCGAGGGGGCCGTCGTGCCGGAGCCGTACGGCGCCTTCGAGGGTGGCCCGGACCATGGAGAGCGGTTCCTTGCCGGGCACGTAGGTGGTGAGGAAGGCGACCCGGGTGCCGGGCTCGGGGCGGACGGGCACGGGGTCGCGGGCCATGAGGGTGGCGTGGGCGATCGAGGTGACGTTCACCAGCATGAAGAAGCAGATGAGCCCGATCGAGACCAGCATCACGGTGTCGAAGCGGACCAGCCACTGTGCCCCGCCCTCGCGGACGGTCCAATGGCTCGGCCAGACCAGGTAGACGAGGAGCAGCGCGGAGAGGACGGGCGCGAGCCCCATGAGGAGGACGGCGCGTATTCGGTGCGGCTCCTTCGAGAGCAGGCTCCGGTACCGCACCGTGTAGGAGCCGTCCCCCGGCTCCGGTTCCGTGAGGGGACCGGCGAGTCGGCTGTAGGTGTCGTAGTCGTAGCCTCCCGGCCGCACGGTGCCTCCAGCAGTCGTCGAACAGGTCGATAGCCCCACAAAAGGGGACTTTCAACGACGTGTCGACTGGAGGCGTCCGAGTGAGGGTTTTTACGAAGAACCACTCTTCCGGCGCAACGCGTACCGCACCGCCTTCTGGGTGACGGGCCCGAGCTCGTCGAGCGCGGCCATCAGTCCGCCGAGGTGTTCGAGCGTGTCGAGGGCGGCGTCGGCACCCGCCGGGTCCACCCCCTCGTACAGCTCCATCCCCACGAAGGAGGCGGCGAGGGCCCGCGCGAGCCCCGCCGGGTCGACGAGCCCGTCGAGCGGGCCGCCGGCGAGCACCCGCCGCAGCACCCCCTCCAGCTCCTCGACCCACAGGTCGAGCCCGGCGGCCGTGGCCGGGGCGAGCCGCGGATGGGTCTGCGCACCGGCGAGCAACTGGCCGAGCACGGCGACATGGCCCGCCGCGCGCTCCTCGGCGTGCATCTCGCGCCCGAAGGCGAGGAGTTCGGAGAGGCTGCCGACCGCGCGCAGCCGCTCGCGGTGCCGGGCCACCCGCTGCTCGGCGCCGTGCCGGCAGGCGGCCGCGAGCAGCTCGTCGACCGAGCCGAAGTGGTAGAAGATCAGCGCCTGGTTGACGCCCGCGGCGGCGGCCACGGAGCGGGCCGAGGTCTTGGCGATGCCCTGCTCGACGAGGCTGCGCAGCGCGCCCTCCAGGAGCCGGGTCCGGGTGTCCTCCGCGCTCACGCCCGCGCCTCCTCGCGGACGGGACGCAGCCCGTGCCGCACGCCGCGTTCGCGGACCGGCGCGTACGAGGCGGTGAAGGACCCCTCGTAGCCGAACAGCGGCCCCAGGAGACGGTTGACGACCCGCACCCGGATGCGGAAGCGGCCGGTGCGCTCGTCGAAGGACTCCCGCACCTCCGCGTCCCCGCCGAGGAGTTCGGGCACCCGCACGTCCACCGGCCCTTCGCGGAAGCGGTGTTCGCCGGAGCGGATGAGCAGCGAGCCGTCCGCCTCGGCGGTCATGCGCAGTTCGCTGGCGAGGTGTTGGTGGGTGCCGAGGTAGTCGAGCACACAGCCGCGCGCGGGGCTGTGCACCATCGTGGCGTCGAAGCGGCGCGGCCCGCCGGGCAGCGCGAAGGTCCGTACGAAGGTGACGGTCTCCCGCCCGTACGAGTCGAGGTACGGGGTGTTCTCGATGACGAAGGGCACGTCGTGGCCGGTGCGCGGCAGCAGGATGTTGCGCGTGCCGCCGAGCGCGAGGAACGGTCTGAGGAGCGGACGGGTGAGGCCCCTGCCGTGCCAGATCCGGTCCATGACGCCCCGTCCGACGCACAGCTCCCCGCTCGCGAGTCCGACCGAGAAGCGCCGCCGCAGCTCCGGGTGCAGCCGCTCGAAGGCGGCGTCGCCCATGGCGGTGCGGAAGATCGAGGTCATGGCCTCTCCAGGGTGGCGAGGAGCCGCGGCGCGCGGCTCCGCTCGGGCGGGGTGCGCAGACAGCGGCGGGCGGCGGGCGTCCGCGGCGACGGCGGTACGAGGAGGGCGACGGCGCAGGCGGCGGCCAGGGCGACGGGGTGCGGCGCGCAGAGGGCCACGAGCAGGGCCCGGGCGGCCAGTTCGAGGAGCCAGTGGGCGCGGGCGCGCTCCGGGGTGAGGCCGTGCTCGCACCACAGGCGCAGCCGGTCGAAGGACCAGGCGGTCGCCCATCCCATCAGCGGCCGGAAGGCCAGGCGGTCGGCGAAGCGGCCGAAGCGGCCCCAGCGCGGACGGTAGTCGTAGCCGGTGAGAAAGCGGATCCCGTCCTCCGCAGGGACGTACCGCCAGTAGCCGCTGCCCTCGGCGAGCGGCGACAGCGGATGCGGCGAGGCGAACCGCAGGGCGGACACCCGGTCGCCGCCGGCCCGGTGGCGCTCCCCCGCGGAGACACCGGTGCCGGCGACGGCCGGAAAGGGCGGCACGCGCACGGCGTACCGGAACCGTCGGGGTCCGCCCTCGACGCCCGGCTCCGCCGGCAGGTACGCGATCTCGGTGAACCGCAGATCCCACCGCTGGTGCTCCGCCGGATCCTGGGTCCGCTCCCAGAGCGTGTCCAGGTCGACGCGGACGCGCGTCTCGACGTAGAGGCCCATGACTGTGCCCTTCCCCCGTTTTGAGCGACCGCTCAACACGGGGCTCGTCGAGGACAGTAGCGAGTTTTGAGCAGATGCTCAAGATCGAACGCGGGTTCGTCCGGCCGTGCCAGACTCTGCGGCATGGCGAACGAGCACACGCGGGCCACGCTGAGCGTCGGCCACCGCGACGCGGCCCTCGACGAACGGCTGTCCCGGGGACTCGACGAGATCAACTTCCCCGCCACGGGCACGACCGCGGCCGACCAGGGCGCGCTGACGGTGAAGGCCGTCGACGAGGCCGGCGAGATCGTGGGGGGCCTGTCCGCCTGGACGTGGGGAGGGCTGCTCGGCATCGAGATGCTGTGGGTCCGCGAGGACAGCCGCGGCGACGGCTGGGGCGGCGAGCTCCTCCTCGCCGCGGAGGAGGAGGCCCGCCGCCGGGGCTGCGACCGCGCCTGCGTCTCGTCGTTCACGTTCCAGGCCCCGGCCTTCTACCAGCGGCACGGCTACGTGGAGACGGGCAGGACCCTGGGCATCCCCGGCGGGGCCGAGGACGTCCACATGTACAAGAAGCTGGCCTGAGGCGGCTCTCAGGAGCCGAGGTGGCGCTCCACGGTCTCGACCTTCGAGGTCAGACCGTCGGTGACACCGGGGCGGATGTCCGCCTTCAGGACGAGGGAGACGCGCGGGGCGCGTGCCTCCACGGCGGCGACGGCGCGCTTGACGACGTCCATGACCTCGTCCCACTCGCCCTCGATCGACGTGAACATCGCGTCGGTGCGGTTCGGCAGGCCCGACTCGCGCACGACCCGTACGGCGTCGGCGACGTACTCGCCGACCTCCTCGCCCACGCCCAGCGGGGTCACGGAGAAGGCGACGATCATGCGTTCACCGTGCCCTCGCGGCGGGCGCGGGAGGCGATGACGGCGGCCTCGGCCTCGGCCTTCAGCTTGCGCTCCGCGAAGAAGCCGCCGAAGGGCAGGACGGAGAGGACGAAGTAGAGGGCGGCCGTCTTGAAGGACCACTTGGTGCGGTTCCAGGCGTCCAGCCAGAACAGCACGTAGAGGATGAAGAGGATGCCGTGGATCGCGCCCATCACCGGCACCGCGTTGAAGTCCGTGGTCCGCTTCAGCACGGAGCAGACGAGCAGGAGCAGGAACGACACCGCTTCGGGCGCGGAGACGAGCCGGAGCCGGTGCAGAGAGGAAGCGGTCTTGATGTCCACGACAGGGGTCACCTTCGTTCGATCTTGTGAACGGATGCACAAGGGCCGTCCTATTGTGCACGGCGACTTTGCAGTCCCTTTAACCGGGGGGCAAGTACCGTCCCTACGTGGCAACGTTCCGACTCCAGGGCAGCAAAGTGCTCGCCGTGACCATGACCGGCGACGCCGTCAAGGCGAAAAACGGCTCGATGGTCGCCTACGACGGCCAGATGGCCTTCAAGAAGATGTCCGGCGGCGGTGAGGGCCTGCGCGGCATGGTGACCCGCCGGCTCACCGGTGAGCAGATGGAGGTGATGGAGGTCCGCGGCCAGGGCACCTGCTGGTTCGCCGACCGCGCCTCCGAGATCAATCTGGTGCGGTTGCACGGCGACAAGCTGTTCGTCGAGGCGAGCAATCTGCTCTGCACCGACGCCGGACTGCGCACGGGCACGACCTTCACCGGTCTGCGCGGCGGCGCCACCGGCAACGGCCTGTTCACGACGACCGTCGAGGGCACCGGCCAGGCCGCGATCATGTCCGACGGCCCGGCGGTGGTGCTGCGGGTGACCCCGCAGTACCCGCTGTCCGTCGACCCCGGCGCGTACATCGCCCACCAGGGCAACCTCCAGCAGAGCTTCCAGTCCGGTGTGACCTTCCGCACGTTCATGGGCGAGGGCGGCGGCGAGGCGTTCCAGATCCGCTTCGAGGGCGACGGGCTGGTCTACGTGCAGCCGAGCGAGCGGAACACGATCGGTGGGGATGTCTGATGCCGTTCCGTGAGATCAACTCCAAGATGGTCGAGGCCACGGTCGTGCCGGGGCAGCGCATGTTCAGCCAGCGCGGCGCGATGCTGGCCTACCGCGGCGACGTCACTTTCACGCCGAACATCGCCGGCGGCCAGGGCGGCCTGATGTCGATGATCGGGCGCCGGGTGGCCGGCGAGGCGACCCCGCTGATGACCGTCGAGGGCAACGGCACGGTGATGTTCGGGCACGGCGGGCACCACATCGAGGTCATCGCCCTGACCGGCGACACCCTGTACGTGGAGGCCGACCGGCTCCTCGCCTTCGACGGCACGCTGGAGCAGGGCACGATGTTCATGGGCGCGCAGGGCGGCGTGATGGGGATGGTGCGCGGTCAGGTGACGGGCCAGGGCCTGTTCACGACCACGCTGAAGGGGCACGGCTCGGTGGCGGTCATGGCCCACGGCGGGGTCATCCGGCTGCCGATCACGCCGGACCGTCCGGTCCATGTGGACCCCCAGGCGTACGTGGCCCACCACGGCGACGTGCGCAACAAGCTGTCGACCGCCCTCGGCTGGCGCGACATGGTGGGCCGCGGCTCGGGCGAGGCGTTCCAACTGGAGCTGAGCGGAAGCGGTGCGGTGTACGTCCAGGCCTCGGAGGAGAAGCTGTGAGCGCCCCGGTGATGCATGACCCGATGACGCTGCCGTCGGACGACAACGTCAATCCGTACACCTTCTGCGTGGAGCTCAAGGGCTCCCAGTGGTTCCTGCAGAAGGGCAAGATGATCGCCTACTACGGGCGGATCGAGTTCAACGGGATCGGGCACGGCCGGCTCGACCGGCTGGTGCGGACCTCCTTCCATTCGCCGCTGCACGCGAGCGACTGGGTGGTGGCGGAGGGCAGCGGCAAGATGCTGCTGGCGGACCGGGCCTTCGACGTGAACTCCTTCGACCTGGACGAGGGCAACCTGACGATCCGGTCGGGCAATCTGCTGGCGTACCAGCCCTCGCTGGCGCTGAAGCAGTCGATCGTGCCGGGCTTCGTGACGCTGATCGGCACCGGCAAGTTCGTCGCCGCGTCCAACGGCCCGGTGGTCTTCATGGAGCCGCCGCTGCGGGTGGATCCGCAGGCGCTGGTCGGCTGGGCGGACTGCCCCTCCCCCTGCCACCACTACGACCACGGCTACATGACGGGCGTGATGGGCGGCGTACGGGCGCTGACGGGCATCGGGGGCACCTCGGGCGAGGAGCACCAGTTCGAGTTCGTGGGGGCGGGCACGGTGCTGCTCCAGTCGACGGAGCTGCTGATGCCGGAGCGGGCGATCGGGGCACCGGGTGCGCAGCCGGGCGTGCCGGGCGGTCACGGGGGTGCGGGAGCGCATGGATCCGGCCAGGGCGGGGCGGGTTCCGTACCGCGTCTTCCCGGTCAGCTCGGGGACCTGCAGCGTCGCTTCGGCCTGTGAGCGGTAGTCTGCGGAGAGTGACGCGTCGAACACACTCCCAGCATTCGTCAAGTATTCAACTTCTTAGGTAGAATCCATATATGGAGACCGAGACGGCCATCCCCTGGCTCACCGATGCCGAACAGTGCGCCTGGCGCACTTATCTGGACGTCAACAGGATGCTGATGTACCAGCTTGAGAAGGACCTCCAGCCCTTCGGCCTGACGATCAACGACTACGAGATCCTGGTGAACCTCTCGGAGTCGGCGGAGCGGCGTCTGCGGATGAGCGACCTGGCGTCGGCCACCCTCCAGTCCAAGAGCCGGCTCTCCCACCAGATCACCAGGATGGAGAACGCCGGCCTGGTCCGGCGCGAGAACTGCGAGTCCGACCGGCGCGGGCTGTACGCGGTGCTCACCGACCAGGGCATGGAGACCATGCACAAGGTCGCCCCGCACCACGTCGAGTCGGTCCGCAAGCACTTCATCGACCAGCTCAGCCCGGAGGCCCTGGACGCCCTCCACGACTCGCTGAAGCCCATCTCCGAGCAGTTGCGCGGCCGGCGCGGCAAGCCCTGACCCGGCTGACCTGACACATTCGGCGCCGATCGCGAGCAGGGCCTTCCCGGACGACCGGGAAGGCCCTGCTGCTTGTTCTGGCCGGCTCAGTTCGCCTGCGCCGCTCGAGCCGCTCAGTTGCCCGTGAGGCTCGCGACCAGCTCGTCGGAGGCCGCGTACGGGTCGAGCTCGCCGGCCGTGATGCGCTCGGCGAGGGCGTCGAGACGGCGGTCGCCGTGCAGGTCGCCGATCCGCTCGCGCAGGGCCGTGATCGTGATCGTCTCGACCTCGCGGGCCGCGCGGGAGCGGCGGCGCTCGGCGAGGACGCCGTGCTCCTCCATCCACGCGCGGTGCTTCTCCAGGGCCTCCACGACCTCGTCCACGCCCTCGCCGCGCGCCGCGACCGTCTTCACGATCGGCGGCCGCCAGTCGCCCGGGGCGCGCGCCTCGCCGAGGCCCAGCATGTGGTTGAGCTCGCGGGCGGTGGCGTCGGCCCCGTCCCGGTCGGCCTTGTTGACCACGTACACGTCGCCGATCTCCAGGATGCCCGCCTTCGCGGCCTGGATGCCGTCGCCCATGCCCGGCGCGAGCAGCACCACCGAGGTGTCGGCCTGCGAGGCGATCTCCACCTCGGACTGCCCGACGCCGACGGTCTCCACGAGGATCACCTCGCAGCCGGCCGCGTCCAGGACGCGGATGGCCTGCGGGGCGGCCCAGGCGAGGCCGCCGAGGTGGCCGCGGGTGGCCATGGAGCGGATGTAGACGCCCGGGTCGGAGGCGTGCTCCGACATCCGCACCCGGTCACCGAGGAGCGCGCCGCCGCTGAACGGCGAGGACGGGTCGACGGCGAGCACGCCGACCCGCTTGCCCGCCCTGCGGTACGCGGAGACCAGCGCCGACGTCGACGTGGACTTGCCCACGCCGGGCGAGCCGGTCAGGCCCACCACGTAGGCGCCGCCGGTGAGCGGGGCGAGCGCCGCCATCACCTCGCGAAGCTGCGGGGACGCCCCCTCCACGAGCGAGATCAACCGGGCCACGGCGCGCGGCCGGCCCTCCCGTGCCTGGGCGACCAGAGCGGGGACGTCCACCATCAGTCGAGCTCCTTGCGCTTGCGTAGGTGACTTACTTACCCGGGACGCGGAGGATCAGCGCGTCGCCCTGACCGCCGCCGCCGCACAGGGCCGCCGCGCCGATGCCGCCGCCGCGCCGCTTGAGCTCCAGGGCGAGGTGCAGCACCACACGGGCGCCGGACATGCCGATGGGGTGGCCGAGCGCGATGGCGCCGCCGTTGACGTTCACCTTTTCGGGGGTCACGCCGAGGTCCTTCATCGACTGGTGGGCGACCGCGGCGAATGCCTCGTTGATCTCGATCAGGTCGAGGTCCTCGACCTCCAGGCCCTCCTTCTTCAGGGCGTGGCGGATCGCGTTGGAGGGCTGCGACTGGAGGGAGTTGTCCGGGCCGGCGACGTTGCCGTGGGCGCCGATCTCGGCGATCCACTCCAGGCCGAGCTCCTGGGCCTTGGCCTTGCTCATCACGACCACGGCGGCGGCGCCGTCGGAGATCTGCGAGGAGGTGCCGGCGGTGATGGTGCCGTCCTTGGCGAAGGCCGGGCGGAGCTTGCCGAGGGACTCGACGGTGGTCTCGCCGCGGATGCCCTCGTCCTGGGAGAAGACGACCGGTTCGCCCTTGCGCTGCGGGATCTCGACCGGGGTGATCTCGGCCTCGAAGATGCCGTTCTTCTGGGCGGCGGCGGCGCGCTGGTGCGAGAGGGCGGCGATCTCGTCCTGCACCTCGCGCGGGATGCCCAGGCGGGTGTTGTGCTTCTCCGTGGACTCGCCCATGGCGATGCCCTCGAAGGAGTCGGTGAGGCCGTCGTACGCCATGGCGTCGAGCATCTCGATGGCGCCGTACTTGTAGCCCTCGCGGGACTTCGGCAGCAGGTGCGGGGCGTTGGTCATGGACTCCTGGCCGCCGGCGACGATCACGTCGAACTCGCCCGCGCGGATCAACTGGTCGGCGAGCGCGATGGCGTCCAGACCCGAGAGGCACACCTTGTTGACGGTGAGGGCGGGGACGTTCATCGGGATGCCGGCCTTGACGGCGGCCTGACGGGCGGGGATCTGCCCGGCGCCCGCCTGGAGCACCTGGCCCATGATCACGTACTGCACCTGGTCGCCGCCGATGCCGGCGCGGTCCAGGGCGGCCTTGATGGCGAATCCGCCGAGGTCGGCGCCGGAGAAGGACTTGAGCGAGCCCAGCAGGCGACCCATGGGCGTGCGGGCGCCCGCGACGATCACTGAGGTGGTACCGGTCGTTCCAGACATGAGGCACGGCCCCTTGGGATGAGGAGTGAACGAGGGTTTACCTTCAATGTACTGAGCGGTGCGTCACCGGGTCACCGGCCTGCCGGTGTGATCGCGCGCACGTTGCGTAACCATGTTTCCGGCGCTGCACTGGAGGCATGCTGACGCGAATCGACCACATCGGGATCGCCTGCCGGAACCTCGACGAGACCGTCGAGTTCTACCGGGCCACGTACGGCTTCGAGGTCTTCCACGAGGAGGTCAACGAGGAGCAGGGCGTGCGCGAGGCCATGCTCAAGATCAACGAGACCTCCGACGGCGGAGCCTCGTACCTCCAGCTCCTGGAGCCCACCCGGGAGGACTCGGCGGTGGGCAAGTGGCTCGCCAAGAACGGCGAGGGCGTGCACCACATCGCCTTCGGGACGGCGGACGTCGACGGTGATGCCGAGGCCATCCGTTCCAAGGGCGTCCGGGTGCTCTACGACGAGCCGCGGATCGGCTCCATGGGCTCCCGGATCACCTTCCTCCACCCCAAGGACTGCCACGGCGTGCTGACGGAACTGGTCACCTCGGCGAAGCCGTCGGCTGACCACTCCTCAGCGGAGCACTGACCTCCGGATTCCCGGCCCGGTAGAGTGGGCCACTCCGGGCCGGGGCCGGTCGGAGCCGTGCGCGCACGGCGCCGAAGTCGGGATGTCGGGGTCGTCCGATCTGCCACGATTCCCCGGGGGGCCGTTCTGTCCGGTGAACGGTGCTCGTTGGAGTTGCGAGCAGGGTTGGGGTCTCCCCTGCTCGGAGAGCTCGGGGAAGGATGGACCGCGCAGTGCGGGGCTACGAACGCCAGGAGAGCCACCGAGCTGAAGACGACCATCTTTCGCGGTTCGAAGCCGAGATGGACCGGCTGAAGAAGGAGCGAGAGAAGGCCGTCCAGCACGCCGAGGACCTCGGGTACCAGGTCGAGGTGTTGCGCGCCAAGCTCCACGAGGCGCGTCGCACCCTCGCGACCCGTCCCGCCTACGACAGCGCGGACATCGGCTACCAGGCCGAACAGATGCTGCGCAACGCGCAGATGCAGGCCGAGCAGTTGCGCCAGGACGCCGAGCGCGAGCTGCGCGAGGCCCGTGCCCAGACGCAGCGGATCCTCCAGGAGCACGCCGAGCAGCAGGCCCGCCTCCAGGCGGAGCTGCACAACGAGGCCGTCCAGCGCCGCCAGCAGCTCGACCAGGAGCTGAGCGAGCGCCGCCAGACCGTCGAGTCGCACGTCAACGAGAACGTGGCCTGGGCCGAGCAGCTCCGCGCCCGCACCGAGGCCCAGGCCCGGCGCCTGATGGAGGAGTCCCGCGCCGAGGCCGAGCAGTCGCTCGCCGCCGCGCGCGCCGAGGCGGCCCGGATCGCCGAGGAGACCCGCCGCCGGGTGGGCACCGAGGCCGAGGCGGCCCGTGCCGAGGCCGAAGCGATTCTGCTGCGCGCCCGCAAGGACGCCGAGCGGCTGCTCAACGCCGCCTCCAGCCAGGCGCAGGAGGCCACCAGCCACGCCGAGCAGCTCCGCTCCTCCACCACCGCCGAGACCGAGCAGGCCCGCCGCCGGGCCGCCGAGCTGTCCCGCGCGGCCGAGGTGCGCGTCCAGGAGGCCGAGGAGAAGCTGCGCGAGGCCCGCGCCGAGGCCGAGCGGACCCTCGCCGAGGCCAAGGAGGCGGCGGCCAAGCAGCTCGCCACCGCCGAGTCCGTCAACGAGCAGCGCACCCGTACCGCCAAGACCGAGATCGCCCGGCTCGTCGGCGAGGCCACCAAGGAGGCCGAGGCCCTCAAGGAGCAGGCCGAGGAGAAGCTTCGCGAGGCGACCGCCGAGGCCGAGAAGATGGTCGCGGAGGCCGCCGAGAAGGCCCGTACGGCCGCCGCCGAGGACTCCGCCGCCGCGCTCGCCAAGGCCGCCCGCACCGCCGAGGAGGTCCTGTCCAAGGCGTCCGCGGACGCCCAGGAGACCACCCGCAAGGCCGCCGAGGAGGCGGAGCGGATCCGCCGGGAGGCGGAGGCGGAGGCCGACCGGCTGCGGCTGCGGGCCGAGGAGCAGGCCGACGAGCTGCTCGGTTCGGCGAAGGACGACACCAAGGAGTACCGCGCCAAGACGGTCGAGCTGCAGGAGGAGGCGCGCCGGCTGCGCGGCGAGGCCGAGCACCTGCGCGCCGAGGCCGTCGCCGAGGGCGAGCGGATCCGCGGCGAGGCGCGGCGCGAGGCCGTCCAGCAGATCGAGGAGGCGGCGAAGACCGCCGAGGAGCTGCTCGCCAAGGCCCGCAAGGACGCCGACGAGCTGCGCACGAGCGCGGGCGCCGAGAGCGAGCGGGTGCGCGGCGAGGCCATGGAGCGCGCGCAGACGCTGCGCACGCAGGCCGAGGAGACCCTGGAGCGGACCCGCGCCGAGGCCGAGCGGCTGCGGGCCGAGGCCGAGGAGCAGGCCGAGTCGGTCAAGGAGGCGGCGGAGGCCGCCGCGGCCCGGCTGCGCGAGGAGGCCGAGCGGGCCGCCGCGGCCCGGCAGGCGGAGGCGGCCGAGGAGCTGGCCCGGCTGCACACCGAGGCCGAGACGAAGCTGTCGACGGCCGGTCAGGAGCTTCACGACGCGCGCGCCGAGGGCGAGCGGATCCGCCGCGAGGCCGCCGAGGAGACCGAGCGGCTGCGCACCGAGGCCGCCGAGCGGATCCGTACGCTCCAGGCGCAGGCCGAGCAGGAGGCCGAGCGGCTGCGCGCCGAGGCCGCCGCGGACGCGTCCACCGCCCGTTCCGAGGCGGAGGCCGCGGCCACCGCCCTGCGGGAGGAGGCCCGGACCGAGGCCGAGCGGCTGCGGTCCGAGGCGCAGGAGACCGCCGACCGGGTACGGGCCGAGGCCGCGGCCGCGGCCGAGCGGATCGCCGCCGAGGCCGCGGAGGCGCTGGCCGCCGCGCAGGAGGAGGCCAACCGGCGCCGCCGGGAGGCCGAGGAGACGCTGGACTCGGCCCGTTCCGAGGCCGGCCGGGAGCGCGAGCTCGCCCGCGCGCAGTCCGAGGAGCTGCTGGCCTCCGCCCGCAAGCGGGTCGAGGAGGCGCAGGCCGAGGCGCAGCGGCTGGTCGAGGAGGCGGACGCCCGGGCCACCGAGATGGTGTCGGCGGCCGAGCAGACCGCGCAGGAGGTGCGCGACTCGGTCGCGGGTCTGCGCGAGGCGGCCGAGGAGGAGATCGCCGGGCTGCGCAGCGCGGCCGAGCACGCGGCCGAGCGCACCCGCACCGAGGCGCAGGAGGAGGCGGACCGGGTCCGCGCCGACGCGTACGAGGAGCGGGAGCGGGCCACCGAGGACGCGAACCGGGTGCGCGAGCGCGCCCAGGAGGAGTCCGAGGCGGCGAAGGCGCTGGCCGAGCGGACGGTCACGGACGCGCTGGCCGAGGCGGAGAAGCTGCGGGCGGACACCGCCGAGTACGCGCAGCGGGTACGGACCGAGGCGACGGACGCCCTGGCGTCGGCCGAGCAGGACGCGGCCCGCACCCGTGCGGACGCCCGCGAGGACGCCAACCGGATCCGTTCGGAGGCGGCCGCACAGGCGGAGACCGTGGTCGGCGAGGCCCGCACGGAGGCGGAGCGGATCGGCGCCGAGGCCGAGCAGGTCCTGGACGAGGCCCGCAAGGCCGCCGACAAGCGGCGTGCCGACGCCGCCGAGCAGGCCGACGCCCTCATCGGCGAGGCGACCGCGGAGGCCGAGCGCATCAACGCCGAGGCCGAACGCCTCCTCACCGAGGCCGAGCAGGTCAAGGCCGACGGCGAAGCCGAGGCCGAAGCCCTCCGCGCCGCCGCCCGCGCCGACGGCGAACAGGTCCTCGACGAAGCCCGCAAGGCCGCCGACAAGCGGCGTGCCGACGCCGCCGAACAGGCCGACACCCTCATCGGCGAGGCCACCGCCGAAGCCGAGCGCATCAACGCCGAGGCCGAACGCCTCCTCACCGAGGCCGAGCAGGTCAAGGCCGACGGCGAAGCCGAGGCCGAAGCCCTCCGCGCCGCCGCCCGCGCCGACGGCGAACAGGTCCTCGACGAAGCCCGCAAGGCCGCCGACAAGCGCCGCGCGGACGCCGCCGAACAGGCCGACACCCTCATCGGCGAGGCCACCGCCGAAGCCGAGCGGCTCACCACGGAGGCCGCCGAGCTGCTCGAGTCGACGGAGCAGGAGGCGCTGCGGCTGCGGACCGAGGCCGAGCAGGTCAAGGTGGACGGCGAGGCGCACGCGCAGGCGCTGCGCAGTGCCGCGCTCGCGGACGCCGAACGGATCCTGGACGAGGCCCGCAAGGCCGCCGACAAGCGGCGTGCCGACGCCGCCGAGCAGGCCGACGCCCTCATCGGCGAGGCGACGGCGGAGGCGGAGCGGATCGCCGCCGAGGCCGCGCGGGTCAAGGCGGAGGCGGAGGCCGCGGCCGAGGAGATGCGGGCCGACGCGCGCGCCGAGGCCGACCGTACGCTCGACGAGGCCCGGGAGGCCGGCGCGAAGCGGCGTGCGGACGCGGCCGAGCAGGCCGACCAGTTGATGGCCAAGGCCCAGGAGGAGGCGCTGCGCGCCACCACCGAGGCGGAGACGCAGGCCGACACGATGGTCGGCGCGGCCCGCAAGGAGGCCGAGCGGATCGTCGCCGAGGCGACCATCGAGGGCAACTCGCTGGTGGAGAAGGCCCGTACGGACGCCGACGAGCTCCTTGTCGGGGCGCGCAGCGACGCGACCGCCATAAGGGAGCGGGCGGAGGAGCTGCGGGCCCGGGTCGAGGGCGAGATCGAGGAGCTGCACGAGCGGGCCCGGCGCGAGACGGCCGAGCAGATGAAGACGGCCGGCGAGCGCGTGGACAAGCTGGTGAAGGCCGCCGAGGAGCAGCGGGCGGAGGCCGAGGAGAAGGCCAAGCGGCTGGTCTCGGAGGCGAGTTCGGAGGCGAGCAAGGTCCGTATCGCCGCCGTGAAGAAGGCCGAGGCGCTGCTCAAGGAGGCCGAGCAGAAGAAGGCGTCGCTCGTCGCGGAGGCGGAGCGGATCAAGGCGGAGGCCGAGCGCGAGGCCGAGCAGCTCGTGTCGGAGGGCAAGCGCGAGCTGGACGTGCTGGTTCGCCGGCGCGAGGACATCAATGCCGAGATCTCCCGTGTCCAGGACGTCCTGGAAGCGTTGGAGTCTTTCGAGACGCCGCCGGGCGGTGACAAGTCCGCCGGGCGGGAAGGGGCCAAGGCAGCCGCGTCCGCGGGGGCCACTCGTTCGGGTGGCAAGTCCTCGGACGGCTAGCCACTCAAAAGGCTGGACATTCTCCAGATCAAACGGGCATACGCTCGATGACACGCCGCTTCGACCCCTAGGATTCCCTCTAACACCTCACCGGTCTCATTCGACAGGAACCCCATGAGCGACACTTCCTCCCCCTTCGGCTTCGAGCTCGTGCGGCGTGGTTACGACCGCGGTCAGGTGGACGACCGCATTACCAAGCTCGTCGCCGACCGTGACAGTGCTCTGGCCCGAATCACCTCTCTGGAAAAGCGCATCGAGGAACTGCACCTCGAAACGCAGAACGCCCAGGCGCAGGTCACCGACGCGGAGCCGTCGTACGCCGGTCTCGGCGCCCGCGTCGAGAAGATCCTCCGGCTGGCCGAGGAGGAGGCGAAGGACCTGCGCGAGGAGGCCCGTCGCGCCGCCGAGCAGCACCGTGAGCTGGCCGAGTCCGCCGCCCAGCAGGTCCGCAACGACGCCGAGGCGTTCGCGGCCGAGCGCAAGGCGAAGGCCGAGGACGAGGGCGTCCGGATCGTCGAGAAGGCGCAGGGCGAGGCGAACTCGCTGCGTGCCGAGGCCCAGAAGGACGCGCAGTCGAAGCGCGAGGAGGCCGACGCGCTCTTCGAGGAGACCCGCGCCAAGGCCGCCCAGGCCGCCGCGGACTTCGAGACCAACCTGGCCAAGCGCCGCGAGCAGTCGGAGCGGGACCTGGCCTCGCGTCAGGCGAAGGCGGAGAAGCGCCTCGCCGAGATCGAGCACCGGGCGGAGCAGCTCCGCCTGGAGGCCGAGAAGCTGCGGACGGACGCGGAGCGCCGGGCCCGTCAGACGGTGGAGACCGCGCAGCGCCAGGCCGAGGACATCGTGGCCGACGCGAACGCCAAGGCGGACCGGATCCGCAGCGAATCGGAGCGCGAGCTGGCGGCGCTGACGAACCGCCGCGACTCGATCAACGCGCAGCTCACCAACGTCCGCGAGATGCTGGCCACGCTGACCGGTGCCGCGGTGGCCGCGGCCGGCTCGCCGATCGACGACGAGCGGAGCGCGGGCGTCCCGGCCCAGCAGTCGCGCTGAGCCCGGCCGTCGCGCCGAGCCCGGTCGTCGCGCCGATCCCGGCGGTCGTGCCGGCCGGCTCCCTCGGGCGGCTCTGACGCGAGAAAAGACCCCCTGTCATTCCGGTGGCGGGGGGTTTTGCGTGCCCGTAGGTTGGTACGCATGATCGAGCTTGAGGGCCTCACCAAGCGCTACGGGCAGAAGACGGCGGTCGACCATCTCACCTTCACCGTACGGCCGGGCGTGGTCACCGGCTTCCTGGGGCCGAACGGGGCGGGCAAGTCGACCACGATGCGGATGATGCTGGACCTGGACAACCCGACGAGCGGGACGGTCCGGATCGACGGCAGGCACTACCGGGAGCTCCAGGAGCCGCTGAAGTACATCGGGGCGCTGCTCGACGCCAAGGCGATGCACGGCGGCCGCTCCGCGTACAACAACCTGCTGTGTCTGGCCCAGTCGAACCGCATTCCGGAGCGGCGGGTCGGCGAGGTGCTGGATCTGGTGGGTCTGACGCCGGTCGCGAGGAAGAAGTCGAAGGGCTTCTCGCTCGGCATGGGCCAACGGCTAGGAATCGCCTCGGCGTTGCTCGGTGATCCCGAGATCCTGATGTTCGACGAACCCGTCAATGGTCTGGACCCCGAGGGAATTCACTGGATCCGCAATCTGATGAAGGCGCTGGCCGCGGAGGGCCGGACGATCTTCGTTTCCAGCCATCTGATGAGTGAAATGGCGCTGACGGCCGATCATCTGATCGTGATCGGGCAGGGAAAGCTGCTGGCAGACACGTCGATGGCGGATTTCATCCAGCAGAATTCACGGAGTTACGTGCGGCTGCGCTCTCCACAGCAGGAACGCCTGCGGGACGTGCTGCACACGAGCGGTTTTGTCGCGGTCGAGGCGGGCGGCGGGGTCCTGGAGGTCGACGGGACGACGACGGAGAAGCTGGGCGAGCTGGCGGCCGCGCACCAGATCGTGCTGCACGAGCTGAGCTCCCAGCGGGCCTCGCTGGAAGAGGCGTTCATGCAGATGACGGCGGGCGCGGTGGAGTACCACGCGCACGGGACGGACGTCCACGGCGGCGGGCCGGCCGGGCAGCCCGCCGGGCCCCGCTGGGGCGAGAGCTTCGAGGGAGCCTGATCGATGGCAACGGCATCCGCGGTCCTCCAGTCGGAATGGACCAAGATCCGCACGGTCTCGTCGACGGTGTGGACGCTGGCGTCCGCCCTGCTGGTGACGGTGGCGATGAGCGCGGCGCTGTGCGCGCTGATGAGCTCGGAGTTCGACAACCTCTCCGACGTGGAGCGGGCGACCTTCGACCCGACCTTCCTCAGCTTCTCCGGGATGATGCTCGGGCAACTGGCGATGGTGGTCTTCGGTGTCCTCGTGGTGGGCACCGAGTACTCGTCGGGCATGATCCGCACCTCGCTGGCCGCCGTTCCGCAGCGGGCGAGCTTCCTCTTCTCGAAGATCGCGGTGGCCGGTGCGCTGGCCCTGGTCGTGGGCCTCGCGACCAGCTTCCTGTCCTTCTTCCTCGGTCAGGCCCTGCTCGGCGAGCACCGCACCACGCTGGGCGCGGACAACGTGCTGCGGGCGGTGATCGGCGGCGGGCTCTACATGGGCCTGATCGCGATCTTCTCGATGGGTGTGGCGACGATGCTGCGCTCCTCGATGCTGTCGCTCGGCATCCTCGTGCCGTTCTTCTTCCTGATCTCGCAGATCCTGTCGGCGGTGCCGAAGGCCAAGGAGGTCGCGCGTTACTTCCCCGACCAGGCCGGCTCGAAGATCATGCAGGTGGTGCCGGACGCGATGGGCTCGGAGAAGGCGCCGTACGGCCCGTGGGGCGGCCTCGGGATCATGCTGATCTGGGTGGCGGCCGCGCTGATCGGCGGCTATCTGGTGCTCAAGAAGCGCGACGCCTGACCGGACCCGGAGAAAACCCCGATCCGTCCCGGGGGGAGACCCCGATCCCTCCCGGGGAAGACCCTGGCCCGCCCCCGAGGTCACGATTCACACATCGGCGGAACCGTGAACGGCTGGATAAGCTCTTCGCTCGTACGGGGGGCTCCGGCCGCCGGCCGTGACGCCCCGACGACGACCTGACCTGTCGATGGGGCTGGAGAATGATCGAGGCAGTCGGCCTGACGAAGCGCTACGGCGCCAAGACGGCCGTGTACAACCTTTCCTTCCAGGTGAGGCCCGGGCACGTCACGGGCTTCCTCGGCCCCAACGGCTCGGGCAAGTCGACGACCATGCGGATGATCCTCGGCCTGGACCGGCCGACGTCCGGGCATGTCACCATCGGCGGACACCCCTTCCGGCAGCTCCCGAACGCGCCCCGGCAGGTCGGCGCGCTGCTCGACGCGAAGGCCGTGCACGGCGGCCGCAGCGCTCGCAACCACCTCCTGTCGCTGGCCCAGCTCGCCGGCATCCCGGCGCAGCGGGTCGACGAGGTGCTCGGCGTGGTCGGCCTCCAGGACGTCGCCCGGCGCCGCTCCAAGGGCTTCTCGCTCGGCATGGGGCAGCGGCTCGGGATCGCGGCGGCGCTGCTCGGCGACCCGCAGGTGCTGCTCTTCGACGAGCCGGTCAACGGGCTCGACCCGGAGGGCATCCTCTGGGTCCGCAACCTGATGAAGAAGCTGGCCGCCGAGGGCCGGACCGTCTTCGTCTCCAGCCATCTGATGAGCGAGATGGCGCTGACCGCGGACCACCTGATCGTGATCGGCCGCGGACAACTGCTCGCCGACATGAGCGTGAAGGACTTCATCTCGGCGAACTCGGCGGACTTCGCCCGGGTGCGCACCCCGCAGACCGAGCCGCAGCAGCGGGAGAAGCTGAGCGCGGCGCTCACCGAGGCCGGCGGCCGTGTGCTGTCCGAGCCGGACGGGGCGCTGCGGGTGACCGGGCTGCCGCTGCCGCGGATCAGCGACCTGGCGCACGAGGCGGACGTACGGCTGTGGGAGCTCTCCCCGCACCAGGCGTCGCTGGAGGAGGCGTACATGCGGATGACGCAGGGCGCCGTGGACTACCGCTCCACCGACGACCGGCTGGCCCACCTCCAGCCGCCGCTGCCGCCGCACCAGCAGCAGCCGCAGGAGCAGGGGTACGTGATCCCGGAGGTGCCGCAGCAGGGCTGGTACGCCCCGCCGCCGCCCGGACAGAACCCGTACGCGCAGAACCCGGCCCCGAGCCAGAACCCCGAGGACGCCCGATGACCACCCCGCCGCCGACCCCGTACGCGTACGTCTCCCCCATCCCGGTCCGCAAGGCGCACCTCGGTGACGCGCTCGCCTCGGAGTGGACCAAGATCCGCTCGGTGCGCTCCACGATGTGGACCGTCGGCGTCATGGTGCTGCTGATGCTCGGCATCGGCCTCGGGGTGGGCGCGGTCGCCGCCGCCGCGGGCCAGGAGATGTCGCAGGAGTCCGCCCTCGGCCTCGGTTTCTTCGGCATGCTGCCGGCCTCGATCTGCGTGATGACGCTGGGCGTGCTCAGCATCAGCTCCGAGTACGGCACGGGCATGATCCGTACGACGCTGACCGCCTGCCCGAGCCGGACGCGGGTGCTCACCGCGAAGGCGATCGTCTTCTTCGCGGTGGTCTTCTCGCTCGTCACAGTGATGGCGGCGGTGGTCGGCGCGGCCCAGGTCGCCATGGTCGACGCGGTCGACCCGAGCGGCGCGCAGTGGCTGCGGGCCACCGTCGGCGTGGGCCTGTTCCTGGCGCTGCTCGGTCTGCTCGCGATGGGCGTCGGCGCGATCATGCGGCACTCGGCGGGCGCGATCACGGTGATGATCGGAGTGCTGCTGCTGCCGCTGGTGGCGGCGCTGTTCATGTTCTCCGAGGCGCTGCGTTCGGTGCAGGAGGCGCTGTTCATGTACGCGATCCCCTCGCAGATGATCGCGCTCTACAGCGACGCGGCGCCGTTCAACAACGAGGGGCCGGCCGGCTGGGAGCCGGTGGTGATCATCGCGGGGCTCACGGCGGCCGTGCTCGGAGGCGCGTACGCGCTGCTCAACAGCAGGGACGTGTAGCCGGCGCGGTGGCCGTGGGGCCGGGGCGTCCGGCCCGGCCCTTCAGTACCGAGGCGCGTTGCGGGACCGCTGCACCCGGGTGGTGCGGCGGTCCTTCGCGTTCCAGCACGCCTTGTGCCAGTGGCGGCGGTCGTCGACACCGCCGTACTCCGGCCAGGCCACCAGGTGCGGGGCGCCGCCCGGGATCTCCTGGTCGCAGCCCGGGCAGCGGTAGCGCTTGCCGGGGGTGCTCGCCCCGGCGACATGGCGCACGCACCACTCCTCGCCCTGCCAGGTCTCGGTGCGCTGCACGCCGCCGTACCGGTCGCCCGGATCGCCCTGCTGGACCGGCTTCGCGCCGCCACGGGGGCGGTTGTGGCGCGGGGACACTTCGACACCTCACTGGGGGGTACGGGAACACGGACCGTTCCGTCCAGCGTACGGGCCGCGACGGGGTGGCCCGTCCCCCGCCCGGCGCGGATCAGCGGAAAATCGCAAGAACTTGGGGAACGGCCGTTGCCTTTGGCACGTGTCAGACGTTGTTGCCAGTGCGTGGGGGAGTTCATGGGGAAGTCCGAGGGGGAGACGCGCCGTCCGCGAGGAGGCAGAAACGATGCGCGTGGGTACGTTCGTACTGGCCGCCCAGTTCCCGGGCCAGGGCCAGGGGGAAGCACTGCACCGCGCGGTGCGGACCGCCGAGGTCGCCGACGAGGCGGGACTCGACTCCGTCTGGCTGGCCGAGCACCACTTCGTGCCGTACGGGGTGTGCCCCTCGGCCGTGACGCTGGCGGCGCTGCTCCTGGGCCGCACCCGGCGGATCCGGGTCGGCACGGCGGTCAGCGTGCTGCCGAGCGTCCACCCGGTGGGGCTGGGCGAGCAGGCGGCGCTGCTGCACGTGACCTCGGGCGGCCGGTTCACCCTCGGGGTGGGCCGCGGCGGGCCGTGGGTCGATCTTGAGGTCTTCGGATCGGGACTTCCCGCGTACGAGCGGGACTTCCCCGAGTCGCTCGATCTGCTGCTGCGCTGGCTCAGCGAGCCCCGGGTCGGCGCCGAGGGGGAACGATTCGCTTTCCGCGAGGTGGCGGTCGTGCCCGCCCCCGGCGAGCTGATCGGCGGGCCGGCCGCCCCTGAGGTGGTGCTCGCCTGCACCTCGCCGAAGAGCGTGCGGCTCGCCGCCGAGCGGGGCCTGCCGATGCTGCTCGGCATGCACTGCGGGGACGAGGAGAAGGCCGAGATGGTGGCCTGCTGGCAGCGGTCCGCGCGGGAGGCCGGGCACAGCCCGGACGAGATCGCCCGGATCGGGACCGGCCATGTGTCGGCCGGCGTGGTCCAGCTCGCGGATCGCGGCGCGGACGCGGCGGAGGCCCTGCTGAAGGCGATGCCCGGCTGGCTGAAGCAGGGGCTGGACGCCCATGTGACGGTGGACGGCCGGCGCCGCGCGATGCGCGACCCGGTCGCGTACACGGAGCTGCTGTGCGGGCTGCACCCGGTGGGCACGCCCCGGCTCGCGGCGGACCGGCTCGCGGCGACCGCCGAGCGCACGGGCATCACCCGCTTCGCGCTGCTCGCGGAGGGCTCGGGCGACCTCGCGGCCACGGAGGAGAACGTACGGCGGCTGGGCGCCGACGTGCTGCCGCTCCTGGTGTGACGGCTCACGGTGGTGTGCGGGACCGTGCCGCCGCTCCGGCATCCCTTCGTTCTCCCGCGATGCGGAGCGGCGGTACCAGTCCTGTCAGCAGTCGCGCAGTTCCGGCGACTGGTTGAGAAGCTGCCCCCGTACGGAGGTGAAGCGGGCGAGCCGCTCGTCCACCGACGGGTCCAGCGGGAAGACCGCCACCCGGTGGCAGTTCTGGAAGGCGAGACGCACCCCGAAGTGGCGCTGCAGCGCACCGCGGATGGCATCGCTCGCGAGTGCACGCAGTAGCTGACCACGTGCCTGCTCGTTCGGCGGCGGCGTCTGGTTGTCGGCGAACTCTCCGCCGTCGACCTTGAGCTGTGCCACCAGAGAACTGATCATCTCCCATGCGTAGGGCAGGGAGGTCCGGACGCAGTCGACGAAGTCGGCTTCGTCGACCTCGCCTCGCTCGGCCTGTTCCAACAGAGCCGGTGAGACGTCGAGCGACATGGGTTCTCCTCTCGCGACCCCGCGAGCGGGGTCTTGCGGGCAGGGACAGGGGCCGGCGGCGCGCACGCAGCGTGCACGGGCGACGACCTCCTGTCCTCCACGGTAAGCGCCGGGTCCTGACCGCACCAGGAGATTGGGCACACAACCGGCCAATAACCGACGGGTGTTGGGCGTACGCCGGGCGGGCGTTACGGGCCGAATCGCGTAGAGGAGCGTCCGTCTTGTAGCGTTGCGGACCATGCGTCTCGTCATTGCCCGTTGTTCCGTGGACTACGCGGGCCGGCTCACGGCCCACCTGCCCTCCGCACCCCGTCTGATCCTGGTCAAGGCCGACGGCAGCGTCTCGATCCACGCGGACGACCGGGCGTACAAACCGCTCAACTGGATGTCCCCGCCCTGCACGCTGAAGGAATCCGTCGACGGCGAGGCCGTCGAGAACGGCGCGGCGGCGGTCTGGACCGTGATCAACAAAGCGGGCGAGAAACTGATCATCACGATGGAGGAGATCCTCCACGACTCCTCGCACGAACTGGGCGTCGACCCGGGTCTCATCAAGGACGGCGTGGAAGCGCACCTCCAGGAGCTCCTCGCGGACCGCATCGAGACGCTGGGCGAGGGCTGGACGCTGATCCGCCGCGAGTACCCGACGGCCATCGGGCCGGTGGACATCCTGTGCCGGGACGCCGACGGGGCGACGGTCGCGGTGGAGATCAAGCGGCGCGGCGAGATCGACGGCGTGGAGCAGCTCACCCGCTATCTGGAGCTGCTCAACCGCGACCCGCACCTGGCGCCGGTGAAGGGCATCTTCGCGGCCCAGGAGATCAAGCCGCAGGCGCGGGTACTGGCGACGGACCGCGGGATCGACTGCGTGGTGCTCGACTACGACGCGCTGCGCGGGATCGAGGACGACAAGCTGCGGCTGTTCTGAGCCCCCGTCCGTATGTACGGATACGCGGGAAGGCCCGGGTGCGGTGGACGCGCCCGGGCCTTCGGCGTACGCGGGGTCAGGCCGGGGAGCCGGTCTGGGTGGAGGAGGCGGACTGGGAGCCGGAGGCGGAGCTGGACGTGGAGCCGCTGGGGGTGCCGGTGCTGGCCGACGGCGAAGGCGAGGTGCTGGGCGAGTTCGTGGGCGACTGGCTGGGCGTGGGAGACGTCGACGGCGAGGAGCTCGAAGACGACGGCTTCGGCGACTGCGACATCGTCGGGCGCGGCGGCGTCTTCGTCGGGTCGTCCGGCTCACGGGTGTCCGTCGCGGACGGCGAGGACGTCGGGTCCGGCGCGCCGCCGGTCGGGCCGGTCCCGCCCGGGGCCGACGTACCGGTCGGGCCCGGGGACGACGGGTCGGAGGGCGTGTCGGTGGTGTCCTCGGTGGGCTCGGGCTCGCCGCCGGTGCCGTCGTCCGTGCCGTCCGGGCTCGCGCTGCGGTCGGTGGTGACCCGGTCGGCGCCGGGGTCGGTGGCGTCGCCGGAGGTGGCGCCGAGGGTCACGACGGTGCCGAGTACGGCGACGAGGAGCGCGCCCGCGCCGACGGCGGCCAGGTTGCGGCTCGACGCTCTCTGCCGCGAACGCGCCGAACGCTCCGGCGAGCTCCAGTACCTCCTCGAACCCGACCTCAAGGAGGCCCGCGGCGGCCTGCGCG